>CAMAQI010000244.1 GCA_945860255.1 Methylacidiphilum caldifontis | reverse complement strand
CGCGACAACACGATCTTTGAATGAGAGAGTCGGAAAATTCACCGCATCATTCTTAATGTAAACCTCTTTCGCTCCTAAGGCCTTTGCTAAGTTATCGGCTTTAATCAAGGGAGTAAACCCAACCTTGAGTCCGACCGTCGGCTCCCCTTCAATTGGGAGAAGCTCGCGATAGCGCCACATCGTTTGAGGGCGCGATTCAATAATCTTACGAGAGATATTCTTTTGAATCAGAGAATAGTCGTAAGCGGCCTCTAAAGGACCGAAATCAAACTCACAAACATGAATCGCCTTCTTCGGATAAAGACGTCCACATTCACGACATTTCAAATTACTAAAAAATTCTGTAGCCATAGATCTTAGGCACAAATCGAGGGGTTGAGTTCAATGAGAAAACCTAGAGGGAGGATAAACGATGTAACTGTAGCGTGGCACGGTTACTCGCTTCTCATCCGTCTGAGGGAGTCCTCAGCTGGGTTTAGCACCTAAACAAATTTAATTATTCTTGAGAACAATCAAACTCTGGTTGCCGCGGCTTCAAAGGGCCAGTCCCTCCACCGCTCTCGATAAGAGCTGATGACATATATGGCTTGAGTGTGAAAATTGTCAAATGATTTTCAACATCTATCGATTATGTCAATGTCCTCATCTGCACCACAGCCAAACTTAATCGTGGCCCAAAAAGGAATGAAGTCATCTTAGATGAAAACGATGGTCTCGATTGGAAAACTGCCGTTCGATGCGATCTCCTCTATCTTCTTCCTAAAAACGAGTTCTCTCAAAAAAGAGGCACTGTTACTCCTCGTCGAAGAAACGAAATTTCAAAGAAAATAGTCGAAACGTTCCGACTTCTTACTGCTTCTCATTAAAAACCTCCTCTATAATCGGCTCATGCGATGAATGTATCGGATTCGGGGGATCTGCCTTGGTAAAAATTGAATTTCATCTACGCTTTCACGCTGGGAATTCTGCGGATAAGCATGGGTAAAGGGGGATTAATCTTTCCAAACATAGCGAAACATCAAAACTCTCAAGGTCGCTGTCAACGGGATTGCCAAAATCGCCCCCACGATTCCTCCCAAAAGATGAGACCAAACTAAAATCGCTAAGATCACCGTGAGCGGATGTAATCCCGTCCGATCCCCCATAATCTTTGGTGAAATAAAGAACCCTTCTAAAAACTGAACCACAGAAAAGACAATCCCTACCCCCCAGACCAATCCCCACCCCCCATCCGGTTGTATAAAGGCAATTAAACCGGAGGCGGTTAATCCAATCACAATTCCGAGATAGGGAACGATACTCAAAAATCCTGTCATCATCCCCAAAATCAACGCATAAGGAATCCCCACGATCATTAATCCAATCGAGGTCATCACCCCGATGACCATCGCCACTAACACCTGACCTCTAAAAAAGACAATGAGATAACGGTTAATCTCTCCAATGACAAAAACAAGCTCCTCTTTCCATGGAGAGGGATGCAAAGGAATATAACGCCTCCACGTAGATTCAATCGAAGCCTGATCCCGCAAGAAATAAAAGAGATAAAAAGGAATGAAAAGAAATCCAAGAATCAAGCTCGCCGTCCCCCCGACTCCTTTGATCCCCTGCCAAAAATATGTAAGTGCCTGTTGACTCCAACTCGGCCATTCGGACTGAAACATCACCTGAAGTTCATTTAACTTTTTTTGAACTGCGGGATAATCATTGGAAGAGCGTTCAATCGATCCCTTCCAAAGAAGAATCTTATCAGGTAAATCGGCAGAAAACTTCACCCCCTCTTGATAGAGCTTCGGAAAGAGCCAAAGTCCCACTCCAATCATCATTAAAAAAAGGATCGCAAGTAAAACCAGAATCGCATTCGAGCGAGAAAGTTTTCCTTTATTCTCTAAAAAAACGACGGCGGGATGTAAAATATAAGCAATAATAGCCGCAATCCCCAATGGCAAAAAAACATCCTGCAACTCTTTAACCAACGCAAAGAGCCCAAACCCTAAAAGAAAAAGAATCCCGACAAGAACCAGAACGGAGATCCCCGCAATCGACCACCCTACGATCCGCTTCTGAGTCTCATTAAGAAAGTTCATAAGCGATTGAAGCACAGAGTGAGGAGATCTTTCAAGCTCTCATACCGATTTGTCGCCGAAGGCCACAGTTTAAGAAGAAAGAGGGCTAATTGGCTGATAGACGGTGAGGCTGTTAGGTGAAGATACCTAATAGCCTAAATCATCAGCCCCAAAAGCAGTTAAGCTCTCTCGTTCGGGAGGTTTTCAAGGGCGGCGATGCGCTCCTCTAGAGGAGGATGAGAGGAGAAGAGAGCCATAAAGCCAGAGGGCTTCGCACTGATTTTAAATGAAGCAATCGCCTCCGATCGATTGTCATAAATCGGATCGGAATGACTGATTTGACTGAGGCGCTTTAAAGCATCGATCATCGGCTGCTTTCCCCAAATCCTAGCGGCATCGGCATCGGCTTTGAATTCTCTCCAACGTGAGAATCGCATGACGAGCATTGAGGCTAAAACTCCCAATAAAATCTCGCAAACGATATAACCGACATAATAGCCAATTCCAGGACCGGAAGATTCACGATCATCCTTTCGGAGTGCGTTATCAATGAACATTCCGACGATTCGAGATAAAAAAACCACAAAGGTATTTAACACCCCTTGTAGTAAAGTCATTGTGACCATATCTCCATTGGCGATATGAGAAACCTCGTGGGCTAAAACCCCCTCGACCTCGCGCTTATTCATTCCTTGTAAAAGCCCCGAGCTGACAGCAACAAGAGAATGTTTCTTAGAACGACCCGTGGCAAAGGCATTGACCTCAGGACTTTCATAAATTCCAACCTCAGGCATCGGAATTCCCGATTTTTTCGCTTGGGCTTGAATCGTACTTAAAAGCCACTCCTCCCCCCCGTTCGAAGCCCCCTTGATGATCTGAATATTATAGGACCGAATCGCCATCCACTTTGAAATCCACAAAGAAATAAAACTTCCTGTGAAACCAATC
>CAMAQI010000243.1 GCA_945860255.1 Methylacidiphilum caldifontis | reverse complement strand
CATCATCAACCGGACATGTCAACGATTCAGGAGATCGCTCCTTTAAGTTTTGTCCATTTAGCGGAGTATCTTGCGCATATTGAGGATAGTTCAGCTCCGACAGGGCATTCATTAAATGAGTTATACATGGAGAGAGTAGGGCTCGTTTTGAATGGTCAAAATTGGAAAAATCAATACGCTTCCGGATAGGGAAGGATACGAGGATGGAACAAAAAACAATTTTAATCGTGGATGATGAACCGAACTTGCTTTCCGGGATCACTCGCAATTTACACGATCAATTTGAATTTGAAACGGCAGCGACCGCCCTTGAAGCGTTGGATCGTCTTTGGCATAATCCAAAAATTGGCGTGATTATGACTGATTTGCGAATGCCGAATATGAACGGCATAGAGCTTCTGATTCAGGTGAAACTTAAATTTCCAAGCGTTGTGCCCTTAATGCTTTCTGGGAATGCGGATCTTTCCGAGATGTCACAAGCGGTCAATGAGGGGCATATTTTTCGGTTTTTAACAAAGCCATGTCCTCCTGATCTTCTGGCAAAAATGTTGAATGCGGCACTCGACCAGCGACGTTTGATAGAGTCCGAAAAAATTCTTTTGCAAAAGACTTTGAACGGAAGTGTTCAGGTTTTGGTAGATATTTTATCGATGTTTGACTCGGAGGCCTTTGGACAGGCGCAGACTTTAAGAGGTCTATCGAAATATTTAGCAGAACAGTTTGATGAAGATCCTTGGATCGTGGAAAATGCTGCCCTACTTTCCCATTTAAGTATGGTGACGATTCCGACGGATCTTATTCAACGATATCGATCCGGGGATAGTTTAACAGTGCAGGAACGAGAAATTTTTCAAAATATTCCAAAGAGTTCTGCGAATCTTATCTCGCAAATTCCAAGATTGGATGTCGTTGCTAAAACCATTCTTTATCAACGAAAACACTTTAATGGGATTGGTTTTCCGAATGATAAGATTGCGGGATCTGAGATTCCTTTTGGATCTCGGATCTTAAAGGGGGCGCGAGATCTCCTCGATTTGTTACAGACAGGATTAAAGATTCCTGGGGCTCTCGAAGTGATGCAGGCACGAGTGGGAGAATATGACGTCGCGATCCTGCATATGATCGATATCTGTAAGGAGACAATTGAGAAGCAATTCTTCCGCAAGGGGGTTTCGACACTAAAACTTTCCGATATGACGAAACTCCGTCCAGGTCAACTCGTGAAACATAAAATTGAGACCAAGAATGCGGTCTTGATTGTTCGAGAGGGAGTTATTTTACAAGCGGCATTAATCGAAAAATTACGAATTTCGCAAATCTAAATATTTTAAAGCTTCCGATTGTCATTGAAGAAGTAGAAGTTGTTGAATGATTTTTTTAACAAAAACAAATCAACTCCCCGAGGAATAAGCTAAAATATCAAAAATAGTTTTCCCTTTTTTCTGTGATCCCCATTTCTCCTCTAAAATCAGGAAAGAGCACTTATCCTTTTTTCTGATTACTTTTTACCCCCCCCAGAGCTTTTTTGTTCTAATGAGCTGAAATGAGCTGAAAATAAAGAACTTAGCTTATTTTTACTTAAAAACAAGTAATATTATACAGTTATTATACAAGGGTATATCTTTATAATCAACGACTTACGACGATTTTTTGCATTTCTTCGCTTGACGATTGGGGAGAAAAGTGGTTAAAAGTGGGGGATACTGGAGAATAGTCCACAAAAAAAAGAATATGGCCACAGGATACCAAGGAAATTTTGAGCGCTCCTTTGATCAAAAGGGACGGATGACCGTCCCTTCAGATTGGCGGACGATTGCGCATGAAAAGAGATTGAGCGTGATTCCTTTTAAGGGACATGTTCGGGTTTATCCTCAGACATGGGTGGATGCTCAGCAGGAAAAGTTGAGTGGATTAAAGATGAATGATCCGAAGGTAAAAGCTTGGGGAGATCTCCAGAGTATTAGTCAAGCCGCGGAGGCGGATGATCAAGGGCGGCTCATGATTCGCAATGAGTTGCGCGAGGTTTCGGTTTTGTCAGGAAATTTATTGCTTTTGGGAAAAGGAAGTCATTTTGAGATCTGGACTCTCGAGGAAGGGCGCAAGCAGCTCCCTGCGAAGACGACATTTGAGGATGTTGCGGGAGTTCTGGATCTATAGAAAACATTATGCGAGCAAGAAACTGGATCCAAATTCGACTGAAAATGAATCAGCGGGTTTGTCCTCTCCACGGTTTCAAAGCGCGCGTATGGAGTCAGTGCCGTGAATCCAAAGCCCGTACATCATCCGGTTTTGCTGGAGGCGTTTTTGGACGCCGTCCAGCCGAAGTCCGGTGAGCGATGGATTGATGGAACCTTTGGGCGCGGGGGCCATACGACTGCGTTATTGGAACGAGGAGTGAAAGTCTTAGCCCTTGACCAAGATGCGGAGGCAGAGGCGGCTGCGGTTTTGGTGAAGGAACGTTGGGGAGAGTCATTTCATTTCTTCCGAGAAAATTTTCGGGAGATGAAGCGGGTCAGTGAGTCGATGGGATGGGAGAAGGTGGAGGGAATTCTTTTGGATCTCGGGGTTTCTTCTCCGCAGTTTGATCAGGCGGAACGGGGATTCAGTTTTCGGATGGAGGGACCTTTGGATATGCGGATGGATGCGCGCCAGTTTTTGACTGCTGCGCGAATCATTTCTGGAGAGTCAGAGGAGGGGTTGAGTCGGATTTTTTGGGAGCTCGGTGAGGATCGGGATTCGCGAAAGATCGCTCGGGCAATCGTAAAGGCCCGTGAGGTGGCTGCGATAGAGACGACGACGCAATTGGCAGAGTTGGTCTCGGCAACGGTGCCGTGGCGGAAGGCGAAGGGGATTCATCCGGCGACGCAGGTTTTTCAATCATTGCGTTTGAAGGTGAACGAGGAGATTGCGGTGTTGGAGGAGGTTTTGCCTGAGGGAACCTTCTTGTTGTCGGAGGAGGGGCGGTTTGCGGTGATCAGTTTTCATTCGGGTGAGGACAAGCGAGTGAAGCGTTTT
>CAMAQI010000242.1 GCA_945860255.1 Methylacidiphilum caldifontis | reverse complement strand
TAACGCGGATCACACGGATTTTCAGGGATTTACATAAAAGAAGAACTTCACCCTCTGGGTGAATAAAAAAAAGAAACTCCATTTTCATAACCTCCTCAATCCGTGATATCTGTGTTATCCGTGGTTAAATCATCTGCGGTTTTTAGGTTCAAAGGCATTTTCTTACACACTCCCTGCGCAAAAGCGCAAGTTTACAGCGGGAAAGAAATTGGAGAGCCGAGGGTAGGCAACCAGAAACGGGGTAGCAGGGGTTTCGTAGAGAGCGCAACGAACGCAATGGGGAAAATGCAACGACTCACTGAGGAGATTCCCTTTGTTTCCTCCTGCGTCGGAAAACAGCTTCTGAGAATCTCTCCCGTTTCTTTGAAAAAATGATTTTCAAAAAACGATCGAAAGCTCGTTTTCGAGAACTTTTTAAAAATAGGGAAGAGGCTCGACAGAGCCGTGGTCAGAACGAGGGGGAGGGAGGCATTTAACTTCGTGTCGCTATGTCCGCCGAAGTGCTTTGACGAAGGAGGATGCGCCTTCGCGTGAGATAAGTTTTTTTTAATCCCCGCGGTAGATGCAGCGGGCACGGGGGGTTTCCCAGAGCTCAATTTCGAAGAGTCCGGGAAGCTTCGGGCTGAGGCGTTGCCAGAACCAACGGCACATCCACTCAATGGTCGGCACTTCGAGTCCCTGGATTTCATTAAGATAAGCGTGATCGAGAACCTCAAGCAGCGGTTTCATCGCATTGGAGATTTCCGAGTGATCGTAGAGGATTCCGGAGGCAGGGTTGACCTCTCCTTGGACTTTAATTGAAATTTTAAAACTGTGACCGTGAATTTGTCGGCATTTATGACCCTCCGGAAAATGGGGAAGGGATTGAGCTGCTTCAAAATCAAAATCTTTAACGAGGATCACTTTCATAAATTTATTTATGGGTTTTCGAGAGGGAGTTTGAGTTGGATTCGTTCGATGCTGATCGCTTTTCCAGTGTAGTCATCGCAACAAACGCAGCACCCGTCGGCTTGAAGGCCGTCGTGGGCGATATGAAATCGATTCGGAAGCAGGGTTTTATAGCGGGCGATCACATTTTGATGATCGCGACCGATCACCGAGTCGTGAGGACCGCAGAATCCGGCATCGGTCAGATAGGCGGTTCCTCCGGGGAAGATTTGATCGTCGGCCGTTTGAACATGAGTATGGGTTCCGACGACGGCGGTGACTTTACCGTCGAGAAACCGTCCAAAGGCGATTTTCTCTGAGGTCGCTTCCGCATGAAAATCGACAAAGATGCAGGGGGTCTCTTTGCGGATTTTATCGATCTCAAATTCCATACAGAGAAAGGGGTTTTCGACTTCGTTGCCCATAAAGGTGCGTCCTTGGGCATTCATGACCGCGATTTTCTTACCGTTTCCAGAGACAATCACAGAGCCTTTGCCGTAGGTTCCTGGGGGGTAGTTAATCGGACGAATGAGTCGTGGTTCTTGAGCGAAGAAAGGAAAGATATCGCGACTATCCCAAGCGTGATCCCCGAGAGTGATGACATCGACTCCGGAACGCATGAGGTCGACGGCGATTTTCGGAGTAATTCCACGCCCCCCCGCGGAGTTTTCACCGTTGACGATGATGAAGTCTGGCTTGTATTGCTCCTTGAGAATTGGAATCGCTCTTCTGACGACATCGCGTCCCGGATCCCCCACGACATCTCCTAAAAAAACAATCTTGATCATGAAGGAGGGGATACCTGATTCAACGACGCTTGCAAACTCAAATCTAAGAAAGCATCCCTTGGAGATGAAAAACAGTCTCTCTGAATGAGCTACTCTAAACAAAATACAGTTTTAGAACTAAACTTAGAGTTTCTTTGTCCAGTCTGAAAGAGAGAGGACTTTTTCGAGATGGGGTGTTTTAATTGAGGAAAGACGGGTGTCGTTGGTCAGAAATAAATCGCATCGACTGATATCAGCACAAGAGAGTTGAATCGCATCGGGGGATTTTAGGGAGGGATATTTGGATCTTAAGAGCGCAAATAACGAGGCTCCTTTCGTATCAAAGGGAATCACGGTGATTTGATGAAAGGCTCTTAGGTACTGATCATGGATATCGGTGCGACCGTATTTGAGAGGCTGGACGAGGATCTCTCCCACACTGAGAGAGGAGGTTACAATCGTATGGGAGTGGTACTCCATCCATTCCAAGAGTTTTTGAATCTCGGGTTGAAAACTCTTTTTCTCCCAGAGATAGATGAAAAGGTTTGTATCCCAAAAAATTTTCATTCCCAGTTTTCTCGTTGTTCTTTCACAAATTGATCGGCATCCACGGCTTTCCAGATGGAGGCGTCGAGTTCTTTTAAGTTTTTAATCGCCCCAAAAACTTCGTTTGTTGGAGTGTATATTTCACGATATAACCCTTTTTCAATGAGGCACTTAAGTGTCGTTCCTCTTTCGAGTGCCGCTTTCTTTCCTTGAAAAACAAGATCATCCGGCAAATCAACAGTGGTTTTCATGAGAGTATAACCGTACACCCATATTTATGTATAAACAATACATTATTTGTAACCGCACAAGCAGGAAAGTGGGAGTATAATCATGAGATATTTAGAATTAGCGGGACTTTCTGTGTATTTTGAGTGCCTGCCCCGATATGTATCGGGGTTCGCATGGTTAAATTTATCTGCTGTTTTTAGGTTCAATAGTACTGTGTCTCGAGTATCATAAAAAACCAAGTTGTCAGTGGATGGGAATTGAGGCATATCTCTCTGGGTATTACTTATGAACCGTATTTCAAATTGGACACGAGACTTTTTAGCTAAAATTGCAGAGATTTGTTTTAAGTACCCCTCCGTTTTTATTGTTTTGGGGATTCTTTTTACGATCGGATCCGGTTACTTGGTTGCGACTCGACTGGTGGTTGTGAACAACACCAACTCTTTAATTCGAGAGGGTTCGGAGTTTCATCAGAATTTCATCAATTATAAAAACGAATTTAATTATGAAGAGGATTATGTCATCACCATCCGATCAGAAGATCCAGAGTTGAATCGACGGGTG
>CAMAQI010000241.1 GCA_945860255.1 Methylacidiphilum caldifontis | reverse complement strand
AAATACTTGCTACTCTTTGCGACATGGATATTTTGGTTAAAAAAGAACATCGCGTCCTTTTAGGGATGAGTGGTGGGGTTGATTCAAGTGTTGCCGCTTACCTATTAAAGGAACAGGGCTATTCAGTCATTGGCGTAACCATGAAGGTTTGGCCTCAGGATTGTATGTCCCGCGCTGAGGATAAATGCTGTGGACCGCAAGCAGTCACCGATGCGCGAATGGTCGCTCATCAGATGGATATCCCTCATTATGTAATTGATGAGGCAGTAGCCTTTGAAAAGCTGGTGATTGATTACTTCACCGAAGAGTATCAAAACGGTCGAACGCCGAATCCTTGCGTGATGTGCAACGAGAAGTTGAAATTTGGAAAGCTTCAAGGGACTGCAAAATCGTTAGGAGCGACTCATATCGCAACAGGACACTATGCGATTATCGATCATACGGAAGGTCATGCGAAGCTCCGTCGGGCTGGGGATTTAAAGAAAGATCAGTCTTATTTTCTCTTTAGCTTAAAACAGGAGCAGCTTCAGAAGTCGTTGGCTCCGATTGCTTTACTCAATAAGCCGGAAGTCCGTAAGATCGCCGAAAAGCTAGGGTTGAAGGTTTACGATAAAGAGGATAGCCAAGAGATCTGTTTTGTTCCTGGAAATAACTACGCCGATTTTTTGAAGTCCCATCTCGGTGAGAAAAACTTCAAAAAGGGGGGGATTTATTACAAAGATGGAACCTTTATGGGGGATCACCAAGGGATTGAGCTTTACACCGTCGGTCAACGTAAGGGATTAGGGGGAGGGCATGGGCGACCGGTTTATGTGATCGATATCGATGCCGCCAATCAACGCGTTCTCGTTGGGGAGCAATCGGATTTAGTTCGTGGCGAATGTACGGTGAGTAACACGAATTGGCAACAGCCGTTAGGCAACGAGCCTAAAGAGGTGATGGTTAAGATCCGTTACAATTGGGAGGCGATTGCGGCAACGGTTTTCCCTGAGGAGGGAAATCGGGCCAAGATCGTTTTTAAAGATCCCCAGCATTCCGTGACCCCCGGACAAGCGGCGGTCTGCTATGATGGCGATTTAGTCTTAGGGGGAGGTTGGATTGATCGAGCTCCGTTGACGATGGAGATTCCCGAGGCTCAAGAGCCTGCGGTTGTATGAAGCCGTTGATCATTCAAGTGACGGTAGGAGCGGCTGAGGGGGGAGAGAAATTAGCCCAACTTCTGATTGAGTCAGGACTTGCTGTTTGTGTTCAAAGAATTTCGAATATTCAGTCGACTTATCAATGGCAAGGGAAGATTTGTCACGATACAGAGACCTTACTTTTAATCAAATCCTCTGAGGAGAAATGGGAGGAGATTCAAAAGGTGATTCTGGAGAATCATCCTTACGAATGTCCCGAGATTGTTGCAATTTCTCCGTTGGAAGTTGAAAAAAACTATTTAAGTTGGTGGAATGATTCCATAAATCGGTCAAAGAACGAAACCGAGGATATCTCCGCAATGAAAATAGTCTCTACCCCATTCCAATCCCATTGAATTCCGATTTATGAATTTTAAAAATACACTTTCATTTGTTTTATTTCGTGATTTGACGAATATTTTTCGTCGGAACGAAAACCAGAAAATGTTGACCAGCGATTCTATCTCTCAGGTGATAATTATTTTAAGATTTATGCGGAATAGTGAGTTGTATTTGCAATCCAAGTTGATTCGTTCGGCTCCCGCTTTACTCAGGTCGCATCCTGCGCCCTCAACGACAGAGTCGTTGATCTTATTTTTCGTTCCGACGAAAAATAATGCGAATGATTTCGAGAGAGAGGGATGAAGGAGTCATGAGGATAAAATATGTGGTTATTTGAATTTAGTTGGCAAATAGGAGTGATCCTTCTTCTCGTCTTATCGAACGGATTTTTCGTAGCGGCGGAATTTGCTTTAGTGAAGATCCGCGCGACGCAGCTCAAGCCGCTTGCACGGCAAGGAAGCTGGCGTGCGAAGCTTTCTCTTAAATTGGTGGCAAGTTTGGACGCCTATTTATCGATGACTCAATTGGGAATTACGTTGACCAGTCTGGGCTTAGGCTGGGTCGGAGAACCGTATCTTGCTGTGTGGATTGAAAAGTTTTTTGACTACATCAACTTTGTTCCCTCTTTTGACTTAAAATTTTTATCCTTTGGAATCGCTTTTTCAATGATTAGTTACATGCACATTGTTTTAGGGGAACTAGCTCCTAAAACGATGGCGATCCAGCATCCTCGGGTGACAACGCTTTGGATCTCTCCTTTATTGGTTGGATTCTATTATCTCTTTTTACCTGCGATTTGGGTTTTGAATGGGTCGGCGAATTTGTTTTTAAAATTCATTGGAATGCCTCCTGCATCAGAAAAGGAGCACGGGTATAGCCATGAGGAACTGGGAGATTTGCTTTTGCACGCAGGTCATTCTCATTCTGGAGATATCACCGTGAATCGAATTCTTGTAAAAGCGCTTCAGCTTAAGGAGACCACAGCACAGCAAGTGATGATTCCTCAAGATTGCGTCGTCGCTCTTTGGAAGGATAAATCGTTGGAAGATAATATGACCATTGCTCAGAAATGCGGCTATAGTCGGCTCCCTGTTTGTGGCGATTCTCTTGAAAAGGTCGTCGGGGTCGTTCTGGTTAAAGAGTTGCTTTGGCAATATCAAGCATTAGGAGGTCATGCCGATCTGACCTCGATTATGCGTCCCCCTTTGACCTTTTTCCCCCAAACAAAACTTCCGGTGATGCTGGAACTTTTTCGTCGCTCCCGAAATCATCTTGCTGTTGTTGTTGATCGTGATGATCGAATGATCGGAATTGTCAGTTTTGAGGATGTCCTCGAGGAACTTGTCGGAGATATTCGAGATGAAATGGATATCGAAAAAGGACCCTATTTCGATAAAACCGATCACAGCCTTCTCGTCGATGCCAAGATTCCTTTGCGAGATGTGGCCTTGGAGATGGCGTGGAATCAGATTCTTCCGACGCAAACAACAGAAACCGTGGAACAGTGGTGCCAAACGCATTGGGGATTCCATGCCCCCTTGGGAAGAACGTTTGAGTTTCAAACATTAAAAGTAACTGCCGAAGATGTGACCCCGAGAGGAGTTCGT
>CAMAQI010000240.1 GCA_945860255.1 Methylacidiphilum caldifontis | reverse complement strand
TTTCGAGTAATTCAAAAATAAAACGAAGCTGAATTTCTGGAGCTTGTTCTGCTAATAATAAATAAGCCAAACTACTGCGCTCGCTTAGCCCTGAGAGTGAATCAATACCTTTTTCTATTTTACGTAAAAGTTGAAGCAGTGCTTGGTTTGGTTTAGTTTCCGAGATCAAATCTCTCCATGTGAATTGCTGTAACTCAATTTCCAGACAAAGATAATTAGATAACCATCCTTGTCGGTCTTTTTCTCGAATTGAATCAGTTAGTCGCTTAATAAAAAAGAATATTGCAGGAAGTTCTGCTACTTGGTGATACGGCAATGTTTCACGCAAAATATCGGCAACTTGCAAAAATGTACTAAGGATATTATTTCTATTATTCATAGTTTGCAAAATGTTTCGGCTAAAAAAGCCACAAAAGTTTTTTCGCTTTGTGCGACTACTTTTTTTTGAGTGATTACGGCATTACGTAAAGCTAATGTAGCATTTCCAATTGCTCGTTGCTTGTTCATTGGAATGTAAGGAATTTTGAGTTTAGTAAGATCCGCCATGCGAATCGATAGCTGCTGGGTTGTCGCCCGTGTCAATAGCGGATGATAGTCCTGCTTAAACGCGTTCGACAGATAGCTCCAAAGATAACTAGGGACTATTTTTGATTGATCAGCACGTAACACTGCCAGATTGCCCGATGGATAGGTGGTCTCGTTAAATGCACTTTCAACGATGGCTGCCTTTGGGTTGCTACCTCGAATTGTCATTAGCACATCGCCTTGAACTAATGACCTAATATATTTTGGAAGTTTTCCTTCAAACGAAAATTCTTCTATTTGTTGAATATCGAGTTGCCCGTCTGAAGTTATTGCACGGATGCCAATTAAAGGAAAAGAGGTCAACACAGCAGCTCCAGGTAAAGCTTTTAGGCGAGGAGGCAGACCTGTAAAGATTTGCTCGCATACTTCTGAAAGGGAAATTGTATCTATCATGACTCAATTGTAGTTGGTTTATTTGCAGTTGTCAATAGTATAAAATAGTACGACACTTTTATCAGAGCTAATTATTCAGTTGTTGTAAACTCCTCTTTTTGAGAGCTAAACGCCAATACATTTAAATGGGGAAAGCAGGAAAATAAGAATTTAAAAACCAAAAAACCGCAATTCTTTTTCCTTTTTTCCTGAGTTCCCTATGGAAAATGGATTTTCCGACTCTATTCCAAAAACAGTTGTGAAGACGCTATGATTTTTAGGACATTTATGTAAATCATTTTTTAACTATTCTATTAAAAATGCAAGATGCTCATTATGAGGAAGTTATATTTCTTCGTGAATTAGCCCTGATTTTTTATTGAGATGAAATTTCTTTCTTTTTTTTTAGCTTTCTTTCGAATCTAACTTTAAACACACATCTAAAGCTTTCTCTCGTTTCCCATAAACCATTGTAGATTTGACTACTGATAACGAGCTTCGGTTTATACGGTAGGATTGTAAGGAATAAATTGATTGGCGATCCAGATTTTTTCGGTGTACTTGGCAATCATATCGAATTCTAAATTGACCTCATCCCCGGTTTGCTTTGTGGCGAGATTCGTCACCTCTTGGGTGTGGGGGATAATCCAAACTTGGAATCGATCGCCAAGGACCGCGCTGACGGTTAAACTGATTCCATCAATCGCAATCGATCCTTTGGGGATCATCCATTTTTGGAAAGAGGGGTCGAGCGCAATTTCGAGAAGATAATCTCTTCCTGATGCCTCCCATCGCAGGATTGGAGCGGTACAGTCGATGTGACCGGTCACATAATGGCCCCCCATTCGATCCAAAGGGCGAAGGGAGCGTTCCAAATTAACGATCGAACCCGGTTTGAGGGCCTTGAAATTGGTGCGTTGATCGGTTTCTTGGAGGATATCAAAGGCAAGGTTTTGACTTTCAATCTCAACGACCGTTAAACAGCATCCATTGACAGCGATGCTATCCCCAATACGGGTTCCCTCGAGTGGAAGATGCGATTGAAGTTGGAGTCGAACGCTTTGCGCGGATTCGATTCGTTGAAGAATCGTTCCTTGAGTTTCAACAAGTCCTGTGAACATGTCGATAAGCACTAATTAGTTCTGACCAAAGAGCAAGATCAATGATTTTAATTCCTCGGTTGACTCAATATAGTATCATGATACTGTATTGATATGCCTAAGAAGGTCCGAGAATTAGAGAGCCTACTTGCAAAAGAAGGATTTGTTTTTTACCCAGGAAAAGGCTCTCATCGAAAATGGATTCATTCCTCTGGAGTGGTGATGGTGATGAGTGGGAAATCAGGAAGTGATGCTCACAGATACCAAGAAAAAGAGACTTTAAAAATGATTCAAGAAGCTCAGAAAAGGAGTCAAAAATGAATAAAGAGGAAATTAAAAAAGCCGCCTCAAAATATGTTAAGTTCGTGGAGTGGAGTGAGGAGGATAGGGTTTATATTGGAAGATGCCCTGAGCTTTTCGGAGGAGGAGTTCATGGAAGTGAACCTGTTAAGGTATTCGAGGATCTTTGCTTAGCTGTAGAGGATGTTTTAGAGCATAAACTAAAAGATCATAAAAAACCGGAAAAAGTGACACGTAAGAAATACAGTGGAAAATTCATTGTCCGAGTCGATTCTCACCTCCATAGAGCAATATCAATTCAGGCAGAGGAAAAAGGGGTAAGCTTAAATCAATACATTATTGAGAAACTCCAACTTACATAAGTTTTTTCTCGGGATCGCTCCCGAGAAATTCCCAATCCAAAAAATGAGTTAAACGGATCTGTCTCAGAGGAGAGTTAGTTAGACGATCGGTTTATTTTCGTTCCCGCCGGGATTCCATTCGAGGGCGGCGATTTCCTCCATCATTCGTTTACTGAGATCGGAGTAGATCGTTTTATCTTTTTTGCAGGCCTCTTCGGCAGGGGGAAGAAAATAATTTCCGATGACGACTCGAATCGGGTGCGGGGTGAATTTTTTGCTTCCTGGAGGAAGAGCCTCAAAGGTGCCGAAGATTCGCATGGGGACGATCGGAACTTGAGCTTTGCAGGCGACGAGTCCTGCCCCCGGTTGTCCGGGCTGGAGTTTTCCATCAAGACTCCGAGAGCCTTCAGGAAAGATGATGGCGTTATGGCCTTCACGGAGAACTTTGATCGTTTTTTTGAGACTGGTCATATCCGGTCGCTCTTGATCGACGGGCATGGAGTTCAAGCTGGTGATCAATTTGCCAAGTGTTGGGTTATCCCAGAGCGGGTTTTTGGCGAGG
>CAMAQI010000239.1 GCA_945860255.1 Methylacidiphilum caldifontis | reverse complement strand
GATGCCTACCTCCTCCTCTTCCGATCTTTATACTCCATCGACTCCCACCTCAGCAGCCGCCTTCGCCGCAGCTGCGGCCGCCGCTGCAGCCGCAGCCGCCCTTTCCGCTTCCCCAGCTACTGCTTCTACCGCAGCCCCTGAAGGGGAGTATGTTCCCACGGGTGGATTGGTGATGCATCTCTCAGAGATGCAGGGAATTTCGATTACGGAGCTCAGTACGATGGCGATGAGCTATAATGTTGAAAATCCCTCTTCGCTTCGTAAGAACGAATTGATTTGCGAAATTTTAAAGAAAGTGGCCGATCAAAATGGAACGATTCATGGGGAAGGGGTTCTTGAAATTCTCTCCGATGGCTACGGTTTTCTTCGCTCTTGGCGCTATAATTATCTTCCTTGTCCGGAGGATATCTACGTCTCTCCGTCACAGATTCGTCGATTTGGATTAAAGAAAGGGGATTTGATTGCAGGCCCTGTCCGTCCTCCTCGGGATAAAGAACGTTATTTTGCCTTGGTAAAGGTCGATAAAATTGAGGGAGAGGATCCTGAAAAAAGTAAGCACAAAATTCTATTTGATAACTTAACCCCTCTTTTTCCAAATCGTCGCATTATCTTAGAAACGAGTACTCCCGACCCTGCGATGCGGGCGATGGATTTGATTGCTCCGATTGGATTTGGACAACGCGGTTTGATCGTGGCACCTCCTCGTGTGGGAAAGACGATGTTGATGCAAAAAATTGCGAATTCGATCGCAATCAACTATCCGAAAGCCTATTTGATTGTTCTTTTGATTGATGAACGTCCTGAAGAGGTCACGGATATGCAGCGTTCCGTGAAGGGAGAGGTCGTCAGTTCTACTTTTGATGAACCGCCTGATCGTCACGTGCAAGTCGCTGAGGTGGTGATCGAGCGGGCAAAACGATTAGCGGAGAACAAAATCGATGTGATTATTCTTCTCGATAGTATCACTCGGTTGGCTCGTGCTTACAATACCTTACAACCCCATAGCGGAAAGATTCTCTCCGGAGGTGTTGATGCCAGCGCCCTTCACAAACCGAAACGCTTTTTTGGAGCGGCTCGAAATATCGAAGAGGGGGGAAGTTTAACGATCATTGCCACCGCATTGATCGAGACCGGCTCTAAGATGGATGAAGTTATTTTTGAAGAGTTTAAGGGAACTGGAAATATGGAGATCAACCTCGATCGTCAGCTTGCTGATCGTCGTATCTATCCTGCCGTTAACATTGCGAAATCTGGAACTCGTAAAGAGGATCTCCTGTATCATGCAGAGGAACTCCCCCGAATTCACATGCTTCGACGTGCCTTTACCTCGATGCCTGCGACAGAGGCGATGGAGACCTTGATGGATCGTGTGAAAAAGACGAAAAACAACATTGAGTTTCTCTTGGCAATGAATGTGAACGGTTAAAATCTTCCTTTCCCTCCTAAAATTGATCCCAGGATCCCGCGCACAATTTGTCTGCCGACGGCTGAGCCGATCGCAGAGCCGACACTTCTGACGGCGCTCTTTCCTAAACTTTCGGCAAGACTATCGGGCTCTCTTCCTGCAGGCCGTTTCGCAACGGGCTTCTCTTGAAAACTTTCCCAAGCCGAGCCATCGGAGGCAGGCTTTTTCTTTTTCTCTTCTTCGGAGGGGGTCTTGGATTCCTCCAAGCGACGACCTTTCAATCGTTCATAAGCCGATTCCCGATCGATCTCCTGATCGTATTGAGTTCCATAGGGGGAACGTAAAATTTGATTTTTTCTTTCCTCCAGTTCCAGCGGTCTTAACCGTGATTCCGGGGGAACGATCCAGAGCCGCTCGACGGGAGTGGGGGCTCCGTTGAGATCGAGAACACTCGAGAGTGCCTCCCCAACTTGTAACGCCGTGATAACGTTTAAGGTCTCCAGAGCAGGATTAATCGGAAAGGTTTCGGCGGCTGCCTTCACTGCTTTTTGATCTTTCGGCGTATAAGCCCTCAGGGCATGTTGAATTCGATTGCCGAGTTGTCCCAAGACCGTGTCCGGAAGATCGATTGGATTCTGGGTCACAAAATAGATCCCGACCCCTTTTGAACGGATGAGTCGAACGACCTGCTCAACCTGTCTCACCAAGGCAACAGGAGCCTCCTGAAAAAGCAAATGGGCCTCATCAAAGAAAAAGACCATCTTCGGCACTTCTAGGTCTCCCACCTCTTCAAGATCCTCAAACAACTCCGAGAGTAACCAAAGCATAAAGGTCGAATAGAGTCGTGGTTGAGCAATGAGCTCTCGTGCATCCAAAATATGGATCAATCCCTGTCCGTTCATATCCTGACGTAAAAGGGAACGTATCTCCAATGCCGGTTCGCCAAAAAATCCTTTTCCGCCTTGTTCTGAAAGAACGACAATTTTTCGTTGTAAGGTCTGGAGAGTCGAGGGTGAAACTCCGCCGAGAGATTCTGAAAACTCTTTTTGATGTTCATGAAGATAAAGGCAGACCGATTGGAGATCTTTTAAATCGATCAAAAGTAATTGTTGATCATCGGCAATTTTAAAAATCAACTGCAAGGCATCACTTTGTGCCTCACTTAACTCTAACAATCTTCCGATCAAAAGCGGACCCATTTCTGTCACGGTGGTCCGAATCGAATGCCCGCTTTTTCCAAAGAGATCCCAAAAAACAACCGGAAATCCTGAAGGGCGATGGGTCGTGATTCCAAGTTGTTGGATTCGCTCCTCGATCCTTGGGTTGGCCTCTCCGGGGCGAGCGATTCCAGAAAGATCCCCCTTCACATCGGCCATAAAGACAGGAACTCCCAAGCGTGAAAAAGATTCCGCAAGCACCCGTAACGTCACCGTTTTCCCAGTTCCCGTGGCCCCTGCGATGAGTCCGTGTCGATTCGCCATTCTCCCTTCGATCGAAACAGTCTTTCCAGAAGCACTCTTCCCAAAAATCAACGATGAAGTGATCATAACTCACTACTTCATCAGATCTCCAAAAGAGATCGAGAAAATTAAACTATTCACCCTATCCGCTTCAGGATGTTGAACTCACAGCCCTATTCGAAAAGCCACGCACTTCAAGAAAATCGATCGATGTCGCAGGACTGTCTTATGAATTCGGAAGGCGTTGGTCATCTCATATGGCGTGATCCCGCACGTGCGCATTGGCGTCAACCTAACAAACGAAAAGACAGTTTTTCACACGAAGCCGCGAAGTTGCCCAAGGTTCCGCCCGAAAGGCAAATTATTTTTTTCTAAATTCCTACGGGGAGAACCTTG
>CAMAQI010000238.1 GCA_945860255.1 Methylacidiphilum caldifontis | reverse complement strand
GATATGTCTCTCCTTTGGTGTTTTCAGTTTATTTCGACCGCCATGAATTCATGGCGGTCGATTATTAAATTTATTTTAAATCAACGAAACGCAGAAAGCGTTCGTTTTCTTATTTCTTATCTTTGTCGACCATTTCAAAGTCGGCATCAATGACGTCGCCCTCTTTCTTGGCTTCGTCCGCTTTAGGGGTCTCCCCAGGGGCTCCTGCGCTTTCCGCAGAGGCCTTTTGAGAGGCGTTACGATAAAGATCTTCAGAGAAGGCTTGCATCTTCTCGTTCAAAGCATCAAGAGTCGATTTGATCTCGTCATGCTTATCGCCCGTGATAGCGGTGCGCACTTTGGTGACGAGTTCTTCGATTTCTTTCTTCTTCTCTTCGGGAAGCTTGTCTCCCATATCCTTGATCATTTTCTCAGCGGAGTAAGCGGCGTTGTCCGCTTGGTTGCGAGTTTCGATCTTCTCCTTGGCGAGCTTGTCCTCTTCAGCAAATTTCTCGGCATCTTGACGCATCTTTTCGACCTCTTCCTTGGAAAGTCCAGAGGAACCGGTAATCGAGATTTTTTGCTCTTTGCCTGTTCCGAGATCTTTTGCGGAGACGTGAAGAATTCCGTTCGCATCGATGTCAAAAGTGACTTCGACTTGTGGAACGCCACGGGGAGCAGGAGGAATTCCATCGAGGTGGAAGGTTCCGAGACACTTATTATCACGTGCCATCGGACGTTCCCCTTGAAGGACCTTGATTTCTACCCCAGGTTGGTTATCGGAGTAGGTTGAGAAAATTTGGGATTTACGGGTAGGGATCGTCGAATTCCGATTGATCATCGGAGTCGCAATACCACCAGCCGTTTCGATTGCCAAAGTCAGAGGGGAAACGTCGAGAAGGAGAACGTCTTTCACATCTCCTTTGAGAACGCCACCTTGAATCGCAGCACCGATCGCAACAACCTCATCGGGATTCACCCCTTTATGAGGGTCTTTGCCGACGAGCGCACGAGCCGCCTCAATGATCTTCGGCATCCGGGTCATTCCTCCGACGAGAACGAGCTCATCGATTTGATCCATTGCTAATTTTGCATCTTTCAAACAGTTTTCGACCGGAGCGATGGTTCGTTTCGTGAGATCTTCCGTGAGTTGTTCGAGTTTCGCCCGTGAGAGCGATTTTTGAATATGTTTAGGACCCGTTTGGTCGGCAGTGATAAAGGGAAGATTAATGTCGTACTGTTGTGAAGAGGAGAGAGCGATCTTCGCTTTTTCTGATTCCTCTTTCAAACGTTGGAGCGCATCCGGTTGACCGCGAAGGTCGATTCCATTTTCTGACTTGAACTCAGCAAGGAGCCAATCCATGACCGCGTTATCCCAGTCATCTCCTCCAAGGTGTGTATCTCCATTGGTAGAGCGAACTTCAAAAACGCCGTCACCGATTTCGAGAACAGAGATATCAAAGGTACCACCCCCAAGATCATAGACAGCGATTTTTTCATCCGATTTTTTATCGAGACCGTAAGCGAGCGAGGCTGCTGTTGGTTCATTGATAATACGAAGAACTTCGAGACCAGCGATGCGACCGGCATCCTTGGTGGCTTGACGTTGGCTATCATTATAATAAGCTGGAACCGTGATGACCGCTTGAGTGATGGTTTCGCCAGTTTTTGCTTCGGCATCCGCTTTGAGTTTACCTAAAATAAAGGCAGAGACTTCAGGAGGAGAGAAACGTTTCTTTTCCCCACCGAATTCAACTTCGATATGAGCATCGCCATTAGCGGCCTCAACGACTTTATAAGGAACGCGTTTGATTTCGTCTTGGACTTCGGCAAACTTCCGACCCATGAAACGCTTTACGGAGTAAACCGTATTCTTGGGATTGGTGACCCCTTGACGTTTGGCGGCTTGACCGACCAAGCGTTCACCGGTTTTCGAGAAAGCGACGATAGAGGGTGTCGTGCGTGCGCCTTCAGAGTTTTCCAGAACAACCGGCTGACCATTTTCCATGATCGCCATACAAGAGTTGGTTGTCCCCAAATCAATTCCTAGAACTTTTGCCATAGTGCTCAGGAACCTGCAGGAATTAGTCCAAAGATTTTTAATTTTATAACTTGTTTATAGTAAACAAGATAAAATTAAAAATGAGTTTTTAGATTCACTATTTTTCTGTTTTTAGAGACAAAGAGACACTTAAGTGTGTCAAGATGGCGCACTTATTGAATGCTGGAATAGCCAAATAGCTAGTCAGCATAAATTCATTTTCAAACCCATGGAATCTGAAAGGTTTGAATAGGGTTAACAGGGATTCAACCAACCAGAAAACCAATTGCGAAGCAAATAAACGTAAAACAGGGTCTCGAACGTTTGGTGCAGGGGTCTATCGGGGCACAACCAAATCGAAGATTTGCAACGGGGGTGAGAAGGGGCTTCGTAGGTTCAGCAAATTACGCCAAGAGTTTTAAACCGCTTATATCCACTCATTAAAGTCAAAATAAAGGCCATAGTTTCTGCTCTGAGATCCAGCTTCGACAAGTAGTACGAGTCCGTGTGATCCGCGATATCCGTGGTTCAAAATGTATTTTCTTTGTCATTCGGATTACGCAGCGTCGCCGCGCCGCAGCGGGAAAATCGGCCTTTCCTTGGGGATCTACTCCCTCACCGCTATTCAGCTATCAGGCTATTCCTCCTCTTCGTTATCTTACCAATATTGACTTTTTGTAAGGCAGCGTTAAGATTAATTATGCAAATTACGTTAACTTCCAAAAGGCAGGCGACTTTTCCCGTAGAGGTCTGTCGGTCGATGGAGATCCTCCCCGGATCTCGTTTAGAGATTATTCCCGGGAGCCAGTCGGGTGAGTGGATCATTCGAACATTTCGGATTCAATCCCAAAAACTTGCGCCGTTAAAAGGAAAGTTGAAACGTGGTGCTGGATCGTTCGATCTTAACCGCTTTAGAGAGAGATCCAAAGATTATGCCTCGTTACGGGATTGATACCTCTGTTTTCGTTCGATTGCTGACAGGGGATCCTCAAAAAGAGTTTGATCAGACAGTCGCAGCGTTGGAAAAAATTCTTAAAGAGAATTCCGCTGCGGAAATTGAGGTTTCAAATATGGTGATCGCAGAGGCCTATTTTGTGCTTCAACATCATTATGGGGTATCCAAGGAGGAGGCTAAATCGGCCCTTATAGCCGTGATGAGTAGCGGGCTTGTGAAACCTCAGTGTGGGAACTCGGTCTTGGAGTCGTTAGCTGCTAAGCAAGAGCCTAGTTTGTTAGATCGGTTAATCGCTATGGATTATG
>CAMAQI010000237.1 GCA_945860255.1 Methylacidiphilum caldifontis | reverse complement strand
AATTTCTTTCAAGTGAACGAAATTGAACTGCCTCAAAAATATCCTCTTCCGCAATCGTTGGTCGATCAGATAAGTCAGCGATCGTCCTCGCCACTTTCAATACTCGATCAAACCCCCTGGCACTTAATTTGAGTGTTTCCAAAGAATGTTCCATCATTTTTCGTGTCAGCTCCCCTAATACACAATATTTTCGGATCTCCCCTGATCCCATTTGGGCATTACAACGAATGCGTTGATTGTCCTTAAATCGATGTTTTTGTCGTTCCTGGCAGGCAATGACTCGTTCCCGAATGCTTTCAGAAGATTCTCCCAGAGGTCTGTCAAAGTAATCTTCTTTTTTGAGAGCTGGAACCTCGATTTGAATATCGATTCGATCCAAAAGTGGTCCGGAGATTTTATCCCGATAGCGCTGAGCAATGCCTCCAGCTGATTTTTCACCATTTCGACTGCTGGGGGAGGGATTCATAGCGGCCACGAGCATGAATCTTGAGGGAAAAGTGACCGATCCCGAAGCCCGTGAGATGGTCACTTCACCGCTCTCCATCGGTTGCCTTAAGACCTCAAGGGCACTTCTCCGGAATTCAGGAAATTCGTCCAAAAATAAAATTCCGTTATGTGCCAAGCTGACCTCTCCAGGAGTCGGAATTTTTGATCCTCCGATGAGTCCGATGTCAGAAATGGTGTGATGGGCTTCACGAAATGGCCGAGATTTGAGTAGGGAGTTCCCCTTTCCCAATAAGCCCGCCACACTGTAGATTCTGGAGCATTCCATCGCTTCATGAATGTCCATAGGAGGGAAAATACTGGGCATTCGCTTGGCCAGCATGGATTTTCCACTCCCCGGCGGGCCGAGCATCAGGAGATGATGCCCTCCACTCACACTGACTTCGATGGCCCTTTTTGCACTTTCCTGCCCTCGAACATCGGAGAAATTCAAATAAGGTTCTTCATTCGTTCCTGAAAAGACCGCAGGTATCAATGGAGACGGAGAAATCGATCCCTTGAGAAGTTCAGCCGCTTGTCGGAGATGATGAATACCAAATACTTCAAGTCCTGGAAGAGCCGCTGCCTCTGCTCCGTTTTCTTCCGGAACCAATAGACGGCGAATCCCTCTTTTAATCGCTGCATGGGCAATGGAAATGATCCCTCGGGTTTGACGGACTGATCCGTTTAGGGCGAGCTCTCCGATAATCCAGGTATCCTTGAGCGATTCCTGGGGAATTTGGCCCGTGGCAGCCATGAGACCAATGGCAATGGGTAAGTCAAAACTAGGACCTTCTTTCTTGAGATCAGCAGGGGCCAGATTCACGGTAATTCTTTTGTAAGGGTAAAAATATCCGGAATTTTCTATTGCGGATTTCACCCGGTCCCGACTTTCTCGGACGGCAGTATCAGGAAGGCCAACATGAACGACCTGCCACTCGCCATCGCAGACATTAAGTTCAACTTGAATAGGGTGGGCATCGACGCCCCAGACGGCTGAAGATTCTAAATTTGCAAGCATTAGAAGGCAGTAGTAGAGAGAGCTAAAGTCGTCAAGAGTCAGTAATTCAAACGAAGCTGAACTCAAACGCGATTATCAACTCGCTCGCAGTAAGTTATTAGAGCTCACAGGCGAATGGTAGTTTCATAGATCATTAAAAATCAATTTTGATTTATAAAATCAAAAAAAAGTTCGGCATAATATTTTCCCAACGAAGAAAATAAAGCTTCAGCTTGATCCTTGTGCAGATTATGCGTATTTTTCAGCTTTGAATGAGATATTGTTGCTAATCTTAAACTTTCAGGAACCCCTACGTTACACCATCTACCTTTTACCATGGCCAGTCGCTTAAGAATCAGATTTAGGGTAAGTTCGTCAATTGCTCCAAAGTCTGGATTTCTTGTTAAGATCCCAAAAGAAAAGAAATCGGAAGGATATTTTCGTTCGATTTCTATAAAATAAAACATCTTATTTGTGCTTATGACTGTAGCGCTAAAAATATAACATCTCCTTAATCTAAAATCTTCCCACGGAACCTTAGACCATGAGTAATTTCCTTTTTTTATGTCTGGAAAACTTGAATAAATACCTTCTGCAGCTCCAACATGGATCCATTGACACAAGAGGTTTTGAGTCTTCTCTAAATTTTCAAATATTTTGAGAAAAATTAAATCATAAGCAATTGCTAGAATGGGAGCTTTAGGAACAATTGTCGCTCTCCGCTTTCCATGACCATGCCTTCCCCTTGAGTTTGTTGCATAAGTACTATCATCTGTCTGAATGTTAATTTTATTTGCCGAAATAAATCGTTGAACTTTCTTTTTCTCATATACAAAATCAACATCTTGATCTTCTCCAAATGCGGAGCCATAGGCCTGGGGATATACCAGCTTGGACTCAACAGAAGCGTTTGCGCTCGACCCGCTTTGACTTACGATTTTTTCTTTTTCACCTTCTTCTGGAGTTTTTATAAATCCGCGATTTTCTACCACTGTATAATTAGGATCGAGTTCTTGTCCCTCCTGATTATTTCCCTCACGCGCGAAAACAATACTATTAAATTTAGGAGAAACGCTTACGCGAATAATCTCAAGAACTAAAAAGAAATTATTTCCTGCAGCAGTCTTAATTGCGACACCTCGTGCAACCAATTTGAATTTTCCTAAGAAAGGGAAAATACAACTTGGAAAAGCAAATCTATTTCCATCAAGTTTTCCCGCTAAACTATTGGAAACAGATGCAGACGCATCTCGGTAGCGATCATCTGAAATCATCCATGCTACTTTTCTAGCGTCTTCTCTTAAGATATGCCTTGGGACATGCGCAAAAACCGTATTCTTTTCTTCGTCAAATTTGGAATCCTTATAAAAAATCCCCTCATGAACTAATCCGTCACTAAAAATTTCATGAGTTAGGTTTGAAGATCCTAAAAAAAAATAACGAATACATTCAAAACAAGGAATCAATACATCCATCGCGCTCTCGTGATTTCTTAAACGGATCATTTTTCCACCACGAAATCGTTCAGGAACGGCGAAGGTTTTATAATTAATAAAATATGATTTTATCTTATCATCCCCATAATCGAGCCCTGTTACATTAAGAAAATCCTCTTCCCGGCCAGTAGACTCCACATTTTCAAAATGTTTGGGTTGCGGCAAAAGGTTAAAATTACGATTACCTGCGAGCCATACATCTCCCATTCGAAAATAAGGAATTTGAGCCACAGAAAGGGTTATAGTTATTAGACGCCGATATTCATAAGGCTTGGGAAATCCTTTGATTTCATTAAATGATC
>CAMAQI010000236.1 GCA_945860255.1 Methylacidiphilum caldifontis | reverse complement strand
GTTCACTGGGGGAACGCGTAGCCAGGCGACGGTGTCTGTGGGGGGATCTCCGACAAAGTAGCGATCTTCAATTTTCTGGAGCAAAATTTTTTGGCGAGTGAGGGTTCCGACGTTTTGTTGGATGATTTCGAGGGAGTTTTCATTGGTCTCAGAAATGATGGCGACATGTCCGTAGGGAATCGGATTTTTGAAGATTATTAAATCATCTTGTTGGGGGGCCTCCACTCCTCCATTCCTATATTGAGTCATCCCGCGATCTCGATTGACTGTTCCTGAGGGAATTGTCGGATCAAAAAAATCGATTGCATGACCCATGACCTCGGGCATTCGATGGTTTTTGTTGAGAAATAAAAAACGTTTAATGAACTCAACACATTGCCATTTTTGTCCGTAATAATAGCCGCTCCAATGATAGTGGCGTCCGCTGCTTTTTTTGAAATCTTTCCCGTTTGAATAGAGAGGAACTCCTTTGTAGGTATCGATGGGATCGGCTTCAGGAAGCAAGCGTGGCTTTAAGAGGAAAAACCAAAGCAGGGAGATGATGAGAGCGGAGAGGAGAAGGAGTTTCATCAGCGAAAGAAGAGTTTGATGACAAGCCAGAAAGCCTCACGGGCAATTCCAGTGGACATCTTGGATTCCCCGGTATGTCGCCCTTCAAATATGATCGGGATCTCTTCGATACGCATTTTTTTTCTCCAGAAATGGTGGGTGACTTCGATTTGAAATCCGTAGCCATTGGATTTAATCTGCGAGCGGTTAATCTGTTTTAAGGCGGAGATTCGGATCGCCTTGTATCCACTGGTGGGGTCAGTAAAGGGCATTCGGGTGAGTTTTTGGACGTAGGCAGCGGCACCGAGGCTGAGGAGGAGTCGGGAGATCGGCCAGTTGAGGACGCGAACTCCCTCTCGGTAGCGGGAACCGAGGACGAGATCAACGGGGGTTTCGAGTTTTTTAAGAAAAAGGGGAATGGCTTCGGGATCGTGGGAGAGATCGGCATCCATTTGGAGGAGAGCGTAGTACTCTTTTTGGATCGCCCATTCAAAGCCGGCGAGATAGGCGGAGCCGAGGCCCATTTTTTGAGGTCGCTTGAGTAAAAAAAGAGAGTGATTGAATTGGGGTTGGGATTGAATCCATTCGGGGGTTCCGTCTCCTGAGGCATCATCGACGATGAGTAGATGGGCTTGAGGGGCGGCCTTTTGGATTCGAATCCAAAGTTCCGGAAGGTTATTGCACTCTTGATAAGTGGGGACAATAATAACAAAGGAGGCATTCATGAAATATCGATTTAGCGTGATCGTTCCTGTGGAGAATTTTAACCTAGAGTTGCCGGTGTTGAAAAGCCTTGAATTGGCGGGGTTGGACCCTGCGATTGATGAGGTAATCGTTGCAGAAGGCAGAGCTCCAAGTCGACAGCGTAATCAAGCGGTGCTTGCTTCTCGAGGGGAGTGGATTGTTTTTTTAGATGCGGATAGTCAGGTTCCTGTTGATTATTTTAAAAAGGTGGAGCGGTTTTACGAGAAGAGGCCTCGGGTCATTTTAGGGGGTCCGGTTTTATTGACCCAGGAGGCTTCAGAGATGGAGCAGTTGGCGCAGGCTCTTTTTTCTTGTCCTTGGCTCATGGGACGGAGTGCCTCTCGATATCAGAGCGTGGGTGTTGCGAGAGAGACCGATCAGGCGGAGCTTATCTTATGTCACCTGGTCACACCAAAGGGGGTTTGGATGGAGTTGGAGGGGTTTGATGAGCGTCTTTATCCAAATGAGGAAAATGAATGGATGGATCGGGCGGAACAGAAAGGGATTCGATTGATTCATGATCCGAGTCTTTTTGTTCGTCGTTCACAGAGGGACTCATATGCGGCTCTCTTCCGTACTTTTTTCCGATATGGGAAGGGGAGAGGGGAACAGATGATGGTTTCGGGTCAAATATCATGGCTGCATTTGATTCCTGCGCTGATGTTTCCCTTATTTATTTTGACCTTTGCCGTTCTCGGTTTGGGATGGGGTTATTCCCTTTTTTCGGGACCGGTGGGAATCTATGTCGTCGCCGTGATGGGGACTCTTTTTTGGAAGGAGATCCCTTGGCAAAACTCTTTTTTAGGGGGAATGCTGGCTCCTCTCTTGATGGGGGCTTATGGGGTTGGAGAGATTGTGGGGTTGTATCGTGGCTATTTAAAACGAGGAAAAGCGTGGCAGGCAGGGGATTTCGAGGAGATTTCTTTGCATAAAGTTTTTGGGGTTGAATAGGTCTGATTTCTTGTGAAGTAAGTCTCCTGAAAGATATGTAAATATCTTGTAGTAAGAAGTTTAGCCGCAAGAGAACGCAAAGAACACAAAATATAATCGAGCCTCATAAAGAGCTTAAATTCAAAATTAGGGTATTTTTTTCTTAATTACTCAAAGAAGAAAAATATTCCGATTTTTACTGTGGATAAATATTCCGTTTAACTTTTTTTTGAGATTTTTTATTTTATTTCATACTATTTTTTTTAGAAAATAGGGGAGAGATTGCTATTAGTTAGGAAAAAAAATCAAGTTGGCATGATCGATGCAGATTAGAACCTGTGAACGTGGGACTTTATCAATCTGCGAGTGGGATGAGAGCAAATCTTGACCGTCAGTCAGTGATTGCCGCCAATTTGGCTCGTCAAACCATTCCAGGATCACATCAGTCGATATCGGCATTTGAGGTCAAGGATGACACATCGGTGCAGAATCGAGGAGGTGGGGAGATCTCTCCTAAAGTTGTCTCGAAAAATTTCCAGATCCGCACGGAAGTGGCGACGGATTTTAGATCGGGACCGATCACCCAAAGTGGAGATCCTCTTCATTTTGCGATTCAGGGAAGGGATTCCTTTTTTAGGGTATTAGATAAGAACACAGGAAGTGAGCTTTATACCCGAAATGGAGCGTTTTACCGGGCCAATGACGGCCGAGTTCTCACCACGGAAGGTGATGCGGTATTAACCGATGCTGGAACGCCAATGACGGTGACCTCAGCATCGAAGCTCGAAGTGGATGAGCAAGGGCGAGCCAAATTAAACGGCATTGATGCCGGAAAATTGGGAATCGTGCATTTCGATAACCCCTCGGAGGCCTTGATCGACGCGGGGACAGGTCGGTATGCGCTGACAAAAGAAAGTCTGAAGCGTCCAGGGATGGCGCCGACAGATGTAGTGCTTCAACGTTCGTTGGAATATGGCAACACGGATGTTGTCGGTTCCACCATCTCGATGATGCAAACGTTAAGGCTCTATGAGGCGAATCAGAAGGCTCTCGCGGCTCAGGATGAGTCAACAGGGCGGCTGCTTCGTATGGTGGGAG
>CAMAQI010000235.1 GCA_945860255.1 Methylacidiphilum caldifontis | reverse complement strand
CAAATTCGTCGAGAGTGGGCGATGCGCCTCGAAGTACTGATCAATGATTTAGAACCGATCGCTTTAGCTAAGGATTTGGATTCAAGGGAAACCCTAGAAACGATTTTAAATTCAATCCCAAAATCGAATCGAGAATCGAAAAGCGAACGATCGACCTTATTCGATCTTCGTGTTCTTTGTCGAACCTCAGAGCAGTTGGAGGCGGCATTAGAATCAGGGATCTCGACGATCTATGTTGATTACGAAGATATTCGTCGTGGAAAAGAGGCGGTGGCTCAAGTCCGCGCTCACGGCGGTTCGCAGATCTTTTTGGCGACTCCTCGAATTCAAAAATCAGGCGAGGTCGGTTTTTTTAAAGTCATTGAGCAGGCCGATCCGGATGGAGTCTTGATTCGGAACTTAGGGGGGATCGATTATTTTCGGGATAAGAAATTTCCGCTGATCGGAGATTTCTCCTTGAACGTAGCAAATCCGATCACGGCAGCACTTCTCAAAGAGGAGCCGTTGGATCATTTGACGATCTCTTACGATTTAAATTCCGGTCAAGTTTTAGACCTTCTTCAGTCGACCCCTCCGGAGTGGTTTGAGCTGACGATGCATCAACATCTGCCGATGTTTCATATGGAGCACTGTGTTTTTGCTGCCTTCTTATCGAAGGGGAAAGACTATACGGATTGCGGGCGACCGTGTGATCGACATCAAGTAGCTCTCAAAGATCGCGTAGGAATGCTTCATCCGTTGAAGGCCGATGTCGGATGTCGCAATACCGTTTATCATGGGAAGGCTCAAAGTGGGGTCGATTATTTTTGGGATTTCGTTGAGGCAGGGGTCAATCGTTTTCGAGTTGAGCTTTTAACGGAGTCGAAGGAAGACTCTTTAAAAGTGATTCGAGCCTACCAAGATTTGATGGCGAGACGAATTGAGCCAGAGGAGTTAGGAAGACGTTTAAAAGTCGTCAATCAACTCGGGGTTACGAGTGGAACCTTGACGGTTTTGGGATAAAGTCGTTCGCTATTGGAGAAAAGGGGGGTAAGAGTGAGTGGAATGAATCAGAAACCGCTCTCATTGACGGAAGATCCGATTCCTCAACTGACCTGGAAGATTGCGATTTCCGTTCTTGGGATTTATTATGCTCCCTTGATCTTTCAGAGCCTAGGGGCGGAGGGTGTTTATTTGTCGATGACACTGGATTACATGAATGTAATTTTAGGAGGAGGTCTTTTTTTTATTTTAACAATGGCGATTAATGCTTCGTTACAAGCTCAAGGGGAGACAAGGGTTTATCGTAATTTTTTGATCGGAGGCTTTTTGATGAATTGTGCGTTGAATCCGTTGTTGATGTGGGGATTTTGGAAGATCCCAGCACTGGGGGTTTCTGGTATTGCTCTGGCAACCGTGATTGTTCAAATCGCAGGAACGGGATTGCTTTGGAGAGAGAGTCAGAAACGGAGACTTGGTGGGGAGCTCTCGTGGTCACTCTTCAAGCCCGATTATTTAGTGATTAAACAGATTCTTAGACAGTCGATCCCTTCGGCGTTGAACATGATGACGATCGCCTTAGGAGTTTTTGTGATCACTTGGTTTATTCAAAAAGAAGGTAAGGAGGTGGTGGCGGCTTCAGGAATCGCGACGAGAATCGAGCAGATCGTTTTATTGCCGGTGATCGGGTTGAGTTCTGCCGTATTGAGTATTGTCGGGCAAAATCATGGGGCAGGTCTGCGTGCGCGAGTTTGCGAGGCTTGGCTTTTTAATCTCAAGCGTGGAGCGGTTTTGATGGTTTTGGGCGGTTTTTTGGTCGCCCTCTTCGGGGAGTATGGGATGCACTCTTTACTTCCGATGAGGTGGTGATTTCCCACGGACGAAACTATTTGAGCGTCGCAGTCTTAACACTTCCAGCTTATCCGATTTTATTCGTCACGGTATTCATGATGCAAGGATTGAAACGTCCTGGTTATGGATTATGGATTGGTCTCTATCGTCAGGTGTTTGCGCCGATCGTCGTTTTTCATCTTCTTTCGGTGACCTTTGGATGGGGGCTTTGGGGAGTTTGGTGGGGAGTATTTTTAGTCACCTGGAGTGCCGCACTTTTTGCGATTTGGTGGGGCTGGCGGGCCGTTAGAGATCCCTAACTCCAAAGGCTGCTAGTGAAGTAAAGCTTCTTGAAAATATGTAAAAAACGTCCGCTCAGATAGTTAAGAAAAATACAAATTTTGCATTGATAGGGAGGATGGGGAGGATAAATTCAAAAACAATTTTTTTTGGTCTTTATCCTGAAAATCCTCCGAATCGATGCAAAAATCCACTTCACTCCTGTGCCATTCCCCATTCCATGGGGACAGTTGCGCTTAGTGAAGCGGGGATTATTTTTTAATCCAGGACTCAAGGGCGGCGATGGTGAGATGAACGCCAAATCCGGTAGCCCCTTTTTCGATACAAGGGAGTGCTTTTGCGGTGGTGGCGGTTCCGGCGATATCGACGTGTACCCACGGAGTTTCTTCGGCAAAGGTTTTTAAGAAGGAGGCGGCGGTGCAGGAACCGGCATCCCGCCCGCCGGTATTTTTAACGCAGGCAATCTCACTGCGGATTTGTTCATCATATTCATCTCCGACTGGCATCGGCCAGACAAGATCTCCGGATTGATGACCCGCAAGACAAAAGAGATCGCGTAAGGAATCTTGATTTGAGAAGACTCCTGCGCGTCGATTTCCGAGGGCAACAATCATCGCTCCGGTGAGGGTTGCGAAGTCGACGATCCATTCCGGCTTGAGATGAATTCGAGCATAGGCGATGGCATCGGCGAGGATGACGCGTCCTTCGGCATCGGTATTGAGAACCTCAATAATTTTTCCGTCGTAGGCTTTAACGAGGTCGGAGGGACGATAGGCATTGGCGCTGGGCATGTTTTCGGCACTTGGAATCAGACCAATGACATTGAGCGGTAGTTTGAGGCGCGCGACGGCTTGCATAATTCCAAGGACGGCGCATCCCCCCATCTTATCGTACTTCATCTCCTCCATTCCTGCAGACGGTTTGATTGAGATTCCACCGGTATCAAAGGTGACGGCTTTCCCGATGACGACGATCGGCTTTTGATTTTTATTTCCCCCTTGATAGTCAAGTTCGATGAATCGGGGGGGGCATTTCGATCCTTTGCCCACGGCAAGAATTCCGCCAAAGCCCTCTTTACGTAGTTGTTTTTCATCCCAGATATGGCAGCCAAGCTTCCATTTCATAGCGAGTTTGATCGACTCCTCAGCCATTCTTTCTGGATAAACTTCATTCGGGGGCAGGTTTCCTAGATGACGGACCTGATTGATTGATTCTCCGAAAATTTTTCCACGAAGAAGGGCCTCTAGCATCGCTTCGGATT
>CAMAQI010000234.1 GCA_945860255.1 Methylacidiphilum caldifontis | reverse complement strand
GGAAGGAAAAAGCCAAAATCCCCGCTGCCTCTTGGTTCCTTGAACGAGCCTGTATTTATTCTTATTTTTTACGACGGCAATTTTCTCCTCTCGCTTTTCTGATGCGGCTTTCTCTTTATACGGATAACGCTCGGGAGATTCTTTTCCGATACAGATCGATCGAAGAGGGCAGATCGAGCATTGTGGGTTTTTAGGAGTGCAGAGGAGCGCTCCGAGCTCCATGAGAGATTCGTTGTGAATTCCAAAATCGCTCTTCGGAAGAAGGGCCTCGGCGAGTTGCCAAAATTCGGCGATGACCTTCGGTTGAGCGACGTTTTGAGCACAGGCAAAGATTCGACTAAAGAGGCGAATCACATTGCCGTCGACTAACGACGCTTTTTGATGAAAGGCTAAACTTGCAATCGCTCCAGCGGTATAACGACCGATCCCCGGAAGTTTTTCGAGTTCCTCGAGAGAGGAAGGAACCTTGCCCTCTAAATCATCGACGATTGTTTTTGCGAGCCGGTGAAGATTTCGAGCTCGGCTGTAGTACCCAAGACCTTCCCATGATTTAAGTACTGATAGCTCGGTAGCTTGAGCGAGTCGATCCCAGTCGGGGTAGCTCAGCATCCAACGATTAAAGTAGGGGATGACGGTTTTAACTTGAGTCTGTTGGAGCATAAATTCCGAAACAACGACTGCGTAGGGGGTTCGAGGATCACGCCAAGGGAGTTCACGACGATGAGTCAAAAACCAATTTTTGAGTGAGCGATGAAATGCGGCTTTTATTTTAAGCTCGATTTTCCAAAAGCGCTCGGTAGTTTGTGGGGTTCTTATCATGAGTGACTCTTCTACCTATACGTTTCAACTCGATCCGACGCAAATTCAAAAGCTGAAAGAGGTCTTAGAAGGTTTGGGGTATGAGTTTCGAACGATTGCTTACGCCCACTTTGGGGCCTCAAAAGGACGGCTTTCGTTGGTGATGTATCAATCGGGAAAGTTAGTCCTCCAAGGAAAAGATTCAAAATCATTTATCGAATTTACATTAGAGCCTGAGGTGACGGGGGTGATTTCGCAAACCGAAGCTCATCCGAGTGAGTCCTCTGAACAATATGAACCCCATATCGGAATTGATGAGAGCGGAAAAGGGGATTTCTTCGGGCCTCTTGTGATTGCGGCTGTTTACGTCGACAAAGGAATCGTTCAGCAGCTGATCGCCAAGGGAGTTTGCGATAGTAAACTGATTAAGAGCGATCAAAAGGCAAGGGGACTGGCAGAGGAGATTAAGCGAATTGTCGCAGGAAGATGGAGTGTGATCTCGTTAGGGCCAGAAAAATATAATGAACTCTATTTTAAGTTTAAAAATTTAAATCGCCTTTTAGCGTGGGGGCATGCCACTGTTTTGGAGAATGTGTTGGAGCGAGTTCCTGATTGTCCTCGAGCCCTTTCCGATCAATTTGCGGATGAGCGGTTGATTTTAAATCAACTCAAGGAACGTGGGAAAAAAATAAAGATGGAGCAACGGACGAAGGCGGAGTCGGATTGGGCCGTCGCCGCCGCCTCAATCCTTGCGCGTGCGGCATTTTTGGAGGGATTGGAGAAATTGGGTTCGCAGATCGGAGTTGAGCTCTTAAAAGGAGCCTCAGGAGCCGTTAAGAAACGGGGGGAGGAGATTGCGGCGAAACATGGGGAGGCGGGATTGCGTACGGTTTCCAAAGCGCATTTTAAAACCTTTCAAGAATGTTTGAGTCCAGGGCTCGGTTTATAAAAAACAAGGGATTCACCCGCAGGGTGAACGAAAAAACCAACTCTTTATTCGGATAACATATTCTTTCTGTGTATTTTGTGTGTTCTGTGGTTCATTCCGACTGCTTTTTCTAGGATCATTGAGAAAAACGGGAAATTTTCACTTTTTGACCCCCTTTTACAAAGTTTTGAAGAAAGTTCTCTATTTGTCATGAAACTGTAACAATTGGCTGCTTAGTTTTTGGTGCTTCCAAAGGCCGTTCTGATGAGAAGGGGATGGAAGCAATAAAACAACAAGGAGAAAAATGAAAAAAACATTTAAAAAGATGACCGCCTTGGCGGTAGCTTTTGCTGCGATGACCTTCGCGGCAGTCGCTCAAGATAGCGGGGCGCTCGTAGAAGCCCTCGTGAAGAAGGGAATTCTCTCGGATCAAGAAGCAGAAGAAATTCGCGCCGACTTGACCAAAGAATTCGGACAAACCCCTGCTGGCAAAATCAATTTGAGCAGCGCAGTAACCCAATTGAAAATTTATGGTGACGCTCGCGTTCGCTATCAATGGGAAAATAAGCAAGATCAAACAGCAGGAACAGCATCAACAAACAATGCGGATCGTAGTCGTTTCCGTTATCGTGTTCGTCTCGGAGCTGAATATGCTTTAACTGATAAATTCAAAACAGGAATTCAATTAGAGACTTCATTAGCCTCTGATTCCACGAATAATAATTTTGGAAACTATTGGGATAAGCAAGGGGATCAAGCGAATTTAGGTTTGGTCTATTTGGAGTATGATGATACTTCGAGTGCCCCTTTCGGTCTCGCAGATAACTTCAATGTTCGTTTAGGAAAGCATAAACATCCGTTCCTTATTAGCCAAGCTTGGTGGGATAGCGATTTGAATCCAGAAGGTATCTCGGAACAAATCGGATGGAAAAACGTTGGTTTGAAGGATTTAAATTTCACCCTTCGCGGTGGTCAGTACGTCATCACAGAGGAAAACAATTCCGTAGCAAATACGGACGATGCGTTTCTCTTTGTTGGACAATCTGAAGTTAACTATAAGTTCAATTCGAAAACAAGCTTGGCTGTTGCGCCAATGTTTATTTACGAATCCCAAGGAACATCACTCTCAGGAGAAAATGGAGTCAGCACATTTGACAATGAAAATAGTGTGACGACCATTGGTAACCTTTCGGTTATTGCCGTTCCTGCAGAGGTTAAATGGAACATGTTTAATCTTCCTAACAAGGTTTATGCCACTTATGGATTTAACTTTGAAGGAAATAAACGTTTGAAAGATGCTGGAGTGAGCAATGCAACGCTCGCGCGACTTGCTAAGAAAGGACAAAATTCTTTCTGGAACGTTGGTTGTGAAATTGGTGAAAACAAGAAAAAAGGGGATTGGAGAGCTGGATTGGAATATCGTTGGGTTGAAGCTGGTGCATATTCCACCAATTTGTCTGATTCTGACTTCGCTAAAAACGAATTCAATCAACAAGGGGTTGTTGCTGTAGTTGCTTATAACTTCACAGACTTCTTGACTGGATCTGCTACTTGGATGCATTCAAATGATATCGATAAAGGTATCGACGCAGGAAGTTCCGATGCGGCGACAGTTGATCTCGTTCAACTCGATGTCTCTTGGAAATTCTAATCAAAATTTGATTTAAACAATCAATAAAA
>CAMAQI010000233.1 GCA_945860255.1 Methylacidiphilum caldifontis | reverse complement strand
AGCGCTTTTGAAATTTCGGTTTTGATTCTTGCGATGGTTATTTTAGGCGGATTAGGAAGTATTCCGGGCGCTTTATTAGGAAGTTTTTTGCTGTATTATATTCCGACGGTTTTACGCGATTATATTCCCTCGATTGCTGAGTATCGATTGCTTCTTTTTGGAATGATTATGGTGGTGATGATGTTGGTACGTCCTCAAGGGCTCTTAGGATCAAAGGATCGGGTATGAAGTCACTTGTTTTAGATGTTCAAAATGTCGGAAAGGGCTTTGGGGGGCTGCGTGCCATTGACAATATCTGTTTCCAACTTTTTAAAGGGGAAATTTTAAGTGTGATCGGCCCGAATGGGGCGGGAAAGACAACGCTCTTTAATTGTTTATCCGGTTTTTATCAGCCGGATGAAGGAGCTATTCTTTTAGGGGGAAAATCGATTGTCGGGAAAAAGCCATATCAAATCTGTTGTTTAGGAATGGCGCGAACTTTTCAGAATATACGACTTTTTAATCATTTAAGTCTTTTAGATAATGTTTTAGTCGCCGATAGCAATCATCATCGTACTTCGATTTTGGGAATATTGTTTCGAACTTCTGAGTATCAAAAGTTCCAACACTTAGCAAAAGAACGGGCAATGAAATGGTTGTCTTTTGTCGGAATTGAGGGGGACCTTCGAATGAAGGCCGGGCATTTGTCTTATGGAAATCAGAGACGTTTAGAGATTGCTCGTGCCTTGGCCACCGATCCGCAGGTCATTTTATTGGACGAGCCGGGAGCGGGGCTGAATCCAAGTGAGATTGGAGGGATGATCGATTTGATTTCAAAGATGAGAACGATAGGAATTACGGTGATTTTAATTGAGCATCATATGAAAGTGGTCATGGATATTTCAGATCGCATTTTAGTTTTAGATCATGGGGAAGAGTTGGCGGTTGGAACTCCGGAGGAAATCCGTAAACATCCTCAAGTGATTAAAGCTTATTTAGGGGGATCAGAGAAAAAAGGGGGCAGCTCGTGAACCCACCCTTACTCGAATTAAAAGAGCTTCATGTCGGCTATGGATCCGCAGAGGTTTTAAAAGGGGTCAACTTGGTCGTTCATGCGGGTGAAATTGTCACTCTTTTGGGAGGAAACGGAGCGGGAAAAACAACAACGCTCTCCTCGATTATGTCAGTGATACACCATCAGAAGGGATCTATTTATTGGCAGGGAGGGCTTTTGGTGGGGGAGAGTCCTGATCGACTCTTAGCTCAGGGGCTCGTCTTATGTCCAGAGGCTCGTCGTATCTTTCCGTTGATGACGGTTGAAGAGAATTTAAGAATTGGAGCCTATCTCCACCCCTCACGAAGGAATAAAGAGAAGTTGGAACAGGTTTTTGATTACTTTCCCAAATTAGCAGAACGGAAGAGACAACTCGGAGGGACATTGAGTGGAGGGGAGCAGCAGATGCTTGCCATAGGACGTTCGCTCATGAGTGAGCCAAAGTTGTTAATGCTCGATGAGCCCTCATTAGGGTTAGCTCCATTGATTGTCGAAAAAATATTTGAGATCCTTTTAAAAATCAATCAATCGGGGGTTCCGATTTTATTGGTTGAGCAAAATGCACGTGAAGCATTAAAGATCGCCCATCGTGGTTACGTAATGGTAACGGGGAAGATTGTGCATTCTGATACGGGAAGAAATCTTCTCGAAAGTGATGAGGTCCGGAGAGCCTATCTAGGAGAGTAACAATCTCACTATTGCGGCATGACGTAATCAGTGCTTTTAAAGGTCACAAAATAGGCTTCAGCCGCTTCATCGAGGAGTTCAGCACTCATCGTTGGGTCCACCTGCTTAAAGCGACAGACATCAATAATATAGTCGATAATATCACGTGGAATACATCCCCGAAGAGGGCGATTTTTGGCCGTCATGTGTTTATGAATGAAATATTGGGGGACGGAGTAATCGAAGGGGACTTTTTTGGCGAGACTGACCAATTCCCATATTTTAATGAAGTTTTCAGGGGAGGGATTATGGATTCCAATCTTATAGCGAATACGTCTGAGAAAGGCTTCATCGACTAAATCATTAGGATTTAAATTTGTGGAGAAGACAATCAGTTCATCAAAGGGAACGTCAATTTTTGTCCCTGTATGAGTCGTGAGATAATCGACTCTTTTTTCGAGAGGAACAATCCAGCGATTGAGAAGGACTTTGGGTTCGATCCGTTGTCGCCCAAAATCGTCGATCATAAAGGCACCTCCATTGGACTTTAATTGAAGGGGAGCTTCATAATAGCGGGAGTCCGGATTCCAAATGAGATCGAGGGTATCTAAGGTGAGTTCACCGCCGACGATGATCATCGGTCGTCGAATCAGTTTATAGCGAGGATCATATTTTCCTTGAAGTCGAATATCTTCGGAGGCATTTAATTCTTGATGATTATATTCGTCGTAAAGCTTGATGATTTGGCCTTGCGCTTCAATGGCATAGGGAATGAAGATTGCACCCCCGAGTGAGGCAACAATTCTCTCACAGATGGAGGTTTTTCCGTTTCCGGGGGGGCCATATAAGAAAATAGATCGTCCTGAGTTTACTGCCGGACCTACTTGTTGCAAGATATCGGTGTCAAAAATAAGTCCCTCGAATACCTCTTCGAGTTTCTCTGCATTGATGCTAATTCGATGAATACTTTGTTCCTTGATTGCATGACGGTACGAATCAAGGGAGATGGGGGCGGGGCCGATATAGGTCGTTTGTTCAAAGTATTGAACGGCTCGTTGTCTTCCAAAGTCTGTAATTCCGTAACTATAAGTGATGGAGCTTCTTTCGCCTTTGACGACTTCGAGCATTTTCTGCTCTTTTAAAGCTTCAATGATTGGCTCAAGGATTCCAAAAAACGGGAGTGCGACGATGGTGGCTATTTCATGACCTTGAAGGACTGATCTCGTGTAGAGAAGTCTCATAATTAATCCTTCAATCATCGGGGTCTTGATATCAAGTTTTTCTGAAGAATTGGGTTCCAGTGGGATAAATAGGGTGGCGTTGTCGAGTGGATTAAAGGCCATGAAAAAAGTTAATCACTTTTTGACTAATGAACAACATAATTGCGGTAAATGAGTTTTATTTAAAAAAAAAGTTAATTTTTAACTTTTTTTAAATAAAATTTTAGGTATCTAATTGATTATAATGAGTTTAAAATTTGTTAAAATTGATGACTTGCCCCCTGGCTCAAGGCTCGGGGAGGAGGTTAAATCCTCTCAGGAAATCGTTTTAGCGAAGAAAGACCAACTTTTAGATGTACGACTCATTCAGGTTTTAAAGTCCTTTGGCGTGAATCAAGTTCGAATTTCTGAAGAGGGGGATCGAAATGTCTCTCCCGCGGTTTCCATCGATTTGAAACAGGTGGAGCTCATCAAAAAGCGTTTTAGAAATTTAGATCTAAAATCAGTAG
>CAMAQI010000232.1 GCA_945860255.1 Methylacidiphilum caldifontis | reverse complement strand
GCCACACCATTGCGTCCCATTTAGGATGTCACTGAAAAAAGAGCCGGAATACGTCGGAGCGCTCGTCAGTGGACCCGTGGGGGCGCTTACACCCGTCACATAAATTCCTACTCCCTGGAAGCTTCCACCATCGTTAAATTTGTTTTTTGCATCCGAGAGAACGTAATTATCCGGAAATGGTAAAAAATGAGGGATCTGATACAGTGAGGGATTGCCATTCGGATCAAACTCAATAGATGATGGTGTCGTAGAAAAATCCGCTGAATTATTCCAGTTACTATGTCTCGTGTAAGGATTATAAAGGGTTTGGACAGAGGCGAGGCGAAGCTGCCCCTTTACGGCTTCAATCTTGAATTTGGGCCACTGCGGCGAATTCTTTGTCCGATAAGGATTCCAAATTTTTGGAACCAGCCACCAGTGCACGCCGTCTTGGTTGGGATTGTTGTCCATCACCCCCGCCGGTGGGCGATAAAGTGCATTGTTTACTGAAGCCAGAAATGGGATCGCCTCCTGGCCATATAAAAAGTTCTCCTTTTTATTCTCGTAAACAGTCGTTGCTCCGACTTTCAGGGGTCTTATATATTTTCTTCCCTCTATTTTTAATGTCGTTGGAATGCTGTTCGAATCCCATTGATCAATGATGTTGAGACCTATTTGTAAAATATGCGCAGGGGTTGTGATATCCATGACATCAGCCGAAAGCGAAGCAGTTTCCTTTGGTGTTCTTAAATCACTTGAATTAGGAGTTAATCCAGTTGATCCATATAATATCCCGGCTTGAAGAAGCTCAAAAAAATCAGGTTCTCTTTTTTGTTCAAGAAACTCGGGATCATGAAGTTGAAAGATTTTAACATTTCCTTCCTTATCTCTTCCTCCGTGATCGTATTGCCATGAGCCATCCTTTTGGGAGGTCAATCCAAACCAGGCTTTGATCTCCTCAGTCGATGCTGTTTTTTTGTTTTCCCCTTGATCAAAAACTGCCAGGCGACTGAGGGGGAAACGTCTCCGCATCAAAAAACTTCCATCGCTAGCACGGAGATTTGAAAAATCACGATTAGAAGTTCGTTTATCACTGGAAAATTTTTCATTCGCCTCATCTGCATATTTGAACTGGAATTCCGAGCTGTATTTGAAATTTGAATTTGCAGATTGATTTTCAGTCGGAAACCAAGAGGGAATATTATAGTCACGACTAAAGTGCGTTAATGATTTTGCGACGTTCTCATCAATGTCATTTTCTTTCAAAAACTGTAGAAGCTCTCGACGGGTTAAAAACGAGGAGGATTCTCTGGATGTCGCCATAAATCCGTACTTAAATCCAATATCCTTGAGGTATTTTTCAGGACTCATCGTCTCATACTGGTGACGTTGTCTGGCAATCATCTTCATGATGCGACCCGTCAGCCCTATGGAAGCGGATGCTTCGGTTTCCTGAAAGGCAAATAAGCCTCCTTTTTCGCCGCTTACCACAGAAGAGGGGTTGAGTGTCCCAAGTGCATTGACATCCAAAAGACCTCCCTGATCATAAATTGCGCACGCATAGCGATCCGCAAATGAAACTTGATGCCCCTTCTCTTCCCCCCCTTCCGTCCAGTTTTGTAGTTTTGTAAACTTGGAGCTATAGAGGGGAAGACTCTTAGGGATATTTTGATCCGATGATCCTCTCTCAAATGTCAGTCCAGATTCGTCACTCACTCCCCAACGAAGATCTGCTGGATCGAGTCGATGGGGGAAATAGTACAAATCCTTTAACGGTCTCCATGAAGAGGGAATAATTCCATCTCTCGAGCCTGTTACACTTGATATTTTTTGGGATTGATTCTCCATTCTCTCTTGAATCGAGGAGATAATCTCAGAGACCTGATTAGAGACCGCAATATCTGCGAGTGCGACCTCCGAGTAGGTGCGGCTCATGGAATATTGCTGATAAGATTGAAAAACAAAGGCGACAATCAAAAGGGTTAATAGTGAAAGAAAAAAAAGTCCCATTACTAAAATAAACCCTCTTGAATGTAGGGATTGAGAAATTTTAGTTTTTTTCATAAAAACAACAATATGCAATTTTATTCTAATGGTAATATAATTAAAGTCAAGAGCCGTTTATTGTGCGTAAGAAAGGATGCGCGACTGAACGCTTTTATGCTCTCCGGGTTTTGGCATTGCTATCTCCAGTTCTTTTTCCACCCGTCAAACTCCCCCGGACGCAAACGATACCTTGCGATGTTGCCTTCGTGAAGGCTGGAAAGTTCAGTTTCAACAACGTCGATGAATTTAGCTCGATCCGCTTGGTTGATTTCACCCACCGCACGCTTCGCAATGGCTTTCGTGGCGTTCCTCTTATTCATGCCGCCGGTGACAACCTCCCGAACAAATTCGCCGATTTTATCACGATAACGCAGACGGAAAGGATCAGGCTCCCCAAGCGATTGTAGAACTGCGGAGTAACGGGTCGATGAGCGCTGATAGGCCCAGACAAAAACATCACGAAGATAGTCCACCCGGTTCAATTCATAGATTCCGATCAAACCGTTGACATATTCCATCTGCGGCACATCGATAAAGGAAAGCGGGCAGAGATTTTGGCGCACGAGAGGAATATTGGCCGCCAACCGAGAGACCCGTTTATTTACATCTTCGAAGGGTTGCAGATAGGGCAGTTGAACCATTATAAAAAAAGCTTGCTCGAATGGGTCACGGATCGCCTCTGCTTTTTCGAGAATTTGTAGAAAACGTTCTTCAATCTGTTGCGGAACTTCGAGAGGATGATAGACGCTTCTACCGATGCCCACCGCTCGGGAACGCAAACGGCCACAAGCGGCGGGATCACCTAGAAGATTGTCCGAAAGCAACGCGTGCAGACTGTAGAGGGTATAGCGGTTGAACCCGATCTCATCTGCTTGATCGGCCAACATTTCGATCGCGGCCTTGTGATTCAAAATCATCTGGGTCTCCTCGGCGGCCTTGCCCTCAGCGCTTTCACCGAGTTCGAGAAGCCTCTGAGTTTCCAAAAGCGAATAGGTATTGCCTTCGAGGCGACTTGAGTTCCACGACAGATCGATCAGCAGTCGATCCATGATCTGCCGAATATAGGTACCTGCCGGCAGATCGCTGACGCCGACTTGGCCCATGACGGCGAGTTTGCTGCGAAGTTCGGGAGAAAGATAGGCGCTCTGGTTCGGAATATACTCGTCGAGAAAAGACGTTTGATAACCCACGGGAGTGCGGGCAGAAAGCGGAGACTGAACCCTTTTTCGAATCTCTCTTGCGGACGTGGAAAGCGGGATTTCTCCCTGTTCACCGGATGTATTCTTCCGGGCCGTGGGAAGGAATGTGTGCGCAGGAAAGTAACACTGACCTTTACCGCTTCCCTTGATCGTGATGCGATTCTCTTCGACGAGCCGCTGCAAACGACGCTGCAACATCCGTGGCTGGAGAGTGAATGACAGTCCCTTGCGAATCGCTC
>CAMAQI010000231.1 GCA_945860255.1 Methylacidiphilum caldifontis | reverse complement strand
TCCTTTTGGTGTTCCAATACTTTTGCGGGTTCATCGCGCCAGCCTCCCCCTTGAATGGGGTTCCACCGCCACGGCTTGTCTTTCCACATGGAACCATCCTCATCTCCGTAGTAGGACTGTTGAATAAAACGCCCCTTGTCATAGTGATTCAGTAAATTGCGCGCCGGCTCCACTTGAGAGAAATGAAAGATGCTCCCTCCCGCCCCCAAATCGACACCAATCCGGACCTCTTGATTTTCGAGGAATTCCGGCTTAACGGGCTCACGGTCAATCGGCTTCTTTTTTTGCGCAAAAACAGATTGATGAACAGAAAGGAGGAGGAGGATTGTTAGGATTTTTTTCATAAGGCTTTAGGTTAGTCTATCGTCTTTCATTCATTAGTCCTTCATTTTTTTGCGAAAAGAAAGGACGGAATTGCAATGCAAGGAACTGCTAGTGTAGTGCAAGGATATGAAGGTATTTTTCTGAATGTATGATAAGGTGATCCTGTGAATAAAACCTCTGATAGTCTAGTAAAACCCACTTACAGCTTAAATTCTCTCGTGAAGAGAGCTCTGTTTTTGTTTTTTCTACTGGCCTTTTTCCTGCATGCGGAGGAAGAAAAGACTGAGGAAAAAACAGAGGAGGAGCAAAATTCATCCAAAAAGGTTCTTTTTGACCTTTCAAAAGTAAAAAAGAGTAAGATCGAACAGATCTGTCTTGCTTCTGCGAATGGGTTAAGTCGTGCCTCCATTTTCTCGGAGGGATCCATTTTTCCAACCACTGGTCGAGAATCCAGTTTTATTGTCGATTTCAATCGGACGATCCCCGATAATGTCCAGCTTTGTCTCGAGGGGACTTTTTATCTGTCGGACAAAGGGGACGAGGACAACAATGTTCGCGCAATTCGTGTCGGATTCAGGACCCCCACCTCCAGACGTGCGACGAAAAGCGTCGAACGCTCAGCGGACACCTCGTATGCGATGAGTGTGAAACTTTCTAATACTGGCTCTACGGCCGGCGAGAAAAAGAATCTGTCGATGACCGTCTTCAGTGGTCCCCTCTCATGCAAAGGCCTCAAGACGGCAGATGGCGTTGACCCAGCAGATTGTCAGATCATTAAAAACTCTTCTTCGGAAAAACTCTCCTGTAATACATCAGAACCCGTTCACTTCAAAATAATCGCAAATGAAAAGAGCCGCGAAATTTCGATCTGGGTCAACGGAGAGTCGGTCTTTAACGGCAAAAGCGCCTATGACGGCGTTGAGGGGGAGATGTGCCCCTTCGATAATATCATCGGATTTTACGTTCGTTTTCATGATCAAAATCCCTTTGAAAGCCAACATCCCGCCTATGTCAAAAATCTTATATGCTCTTATATCCTTCCAAAGGGGTAATTTTGCGAAGAATTTCAAAAGTGAGGAACTATCCTATTATCCATCTATGAAAAAATACCGTTAAAACTCAGTTGTGAAATTATTGGACTGTTTCTCTTCATGGTGCTCTCCCCGTTTTCCCATTCTCAAGAAGAAACGCTTTTATTTAAAGATCCCCTCAACAAGGAGCCGATCCTCAACCCCGCTGAAAGGGCGACAGGGACCCTCGCTAATGAGATCTGTTACAGCTTTTTCATTGATACTCCCAGTCTTAATCAGAACGATATCTCCAACCTCAGGATCGACGAAAATCAAGGCATTTGCTGGGGTGATGGCACGACCAATGACGGTGACTACGATCGAATTAGTGTCGCCCCCAGTTTCCCAGGAGGAATAAATTTTGTCTCCGCAAACAAACCCAAAGAGTTATTTAACTGGGGTCCTCATCTTGCAGGAAAACATTATATTATTCGCTTTAGCTCGATGAGAGGAAATTCCAATCCCCTGAGCTTTGGTATTCGAGATAATGATTCCTTGGAGGGAAGTTGGAAGTTGGTCGCAAATCGACGCTATTATCTGGCTTTTTTAAACATTGGAAAGCATCTCGTCACGAATAGTTTCAACCGTTTTAACATTCCAGAAAAAGATAACGAAGCGATGATTGAATCTGAAGGTGCTGTAAAAAACGCCTTGCAAGGTAACGGACCGTTTGAGTGGAAGATCGAGATTGATGATCTCCGAGGATTTAAACTCTGACTAGATCTACGAGAAAGTCCAAGTCATCAATCCCTTCGCCCTCTATGGAGATTTGCATAATAGACCAACATCTGTTTTTACTCTTCGTCGCTAAAAGCTCCTCTTGGTTTTGCAAAGATAAGTGGTTTAAAAATGACTTTAATCCTTGGCGAATTTTGTCGAACCTACGAAACCCCTTTTCAGCCCCGCTTCTAGTTGCCTACCCTCGGCTCTCTCCCGCATATGCGGGATTTCCAGCTTATCATTGAGTTATCACGCAGGGAGTGGCCGTTAACCCTCTCTTTTGATACTTCCTCTAAAAGTTGAATCGCGATACATGGTAATCGATAGATCCCTGTTCTCTCGAATACACTGTTTAATGGATTCCGGATTTTTCTCACAAAAAAGTAACGATTTCCATGAGTAGATATGTTTCGGCTTATGAAAATCACTGTTCGCAATAAATGAAAGTCGTTTTAATCCCACAGGATTGTAGATATCATCACGATTCGCAATCTCCCACGCATCCAAAAGCGGCGCATACTGATCAATATTTTCCCAGAAATACAACGTCTCCTTTGCCCACGAGCCCTGTCCCACATGAGGATGCGACGCAATCGCAAGGGCCCCTTGTGACTGAATCGCTTGGATCAACTCAGGAATGGAAAGGGAGGGATCGATCGGTGATTGTAAATCGACTCCCAAAAGATGTGCTGAGGTCTTTCGCGTATAACCATCTTTATTAAACTCCAATCCCGTCATCAACAGGAGTTCATACTCATCCCAAGCCCGTTGCTTTTCAGATTGAATCGCCGCAAAGTAATCGTCCAACATCTCGGGGCTTAAAACAAGATTCGACCACTTGCAGACCTTTCCTAAAAGTCTCTTCGGATCACAAAGATGATCGGTTACACAGAGCACATCAAATCGACGCTCCCCATAAAAATCAACCAGATCACTCAAAGTCAACTTTCCATCTGAAAACTGCGTATGAGTATGAAAATCACAAAGCAAAGGACGCTTTACGGAATCACTCATTCTCTTTAACGGAATCTCTTCGATAACAGGTGGCAAGGGAATTGTTAAAGGCTCTTGAATCTCTAAAGCCACACCCATTTCAGAAACGCTCTCTTGCAGAATCCGCTCAACAACAAAGCGAGCGATCTCACGAGAGGCTCCCGGTTTACTGATTTGAATGATATTTTTTTTCCATTCATTCCAAACCGTTCCCTCCTCTTTAAAAAGGAGCTCGAGTTGTCCGGGAATCTCCTTCCATTTCTCGATACAAATCCCAGCTTCGTTCTTTCGAAGGAGTTCATAATTCCCCTCCTCTTGCCCAGGAACCACTTTCGTTAAAATCATCGGACAATGAGCCGCAAACGACTCCTGAACAGTCGCCCCCCCCGCTTTAC
>CAMAQI010000230.1 GCA_945860255.1 Methylacidiphilum caldifontis | reverse complement strand
TCCAGCGGTTGATCGCACGGAATCGTCGCTGCCTGACGAGCAAGCTTCATCGCATCCCGTCGATGCGGAGCAAAGGCGAGAACAGGACTCAACTGATCCTGAATCGCAGCCGCTAATCGGCGGATCCAAAAGCCGGTGATCGAATCAGGGATCGATCGTGACAACCGATCAACCTCCATCTCCTCTAACGGAACAGGGCGAATCTCGGTCTTCACAATCTCCACCGTCCGGCCTTGGCGTTGAAGCCATTTCTGAACCGCTTGAGGATTGGCGACACTTCCGCTCAACAACAAAAGCTGCGTCGTCAACGGAAGCCCTAAAATCACTCCCTCATAATGATGCCCGCGAGAGGAATCCCCCAACATCTGATATTCATCAATGACAAAAATAGCGGCGTTTTTCTGTGCCTGTTGCGCCTCTAAAGTCGCCACAACGACAGGGGCCTCAGGATCGACCACGAGATCTCCCGTAGTCACCCCCACTTTCCATCCTAACTTCTTCCACTCCGCATACTTATCATTCGCAAGGGCACGTGTCGGAACTGTATAAATTGCCTGTCGAGAGAGATTCGATTGCCGAAAAAACTGCTCAAAAACATAGGTCTTTCCAGCCCCTGTCGGCGCCTGAACGATCACATCCTTTCCCTCTTTCAAAAACTGAATCGCCTGCCTCTGCCATTCATCGGGTAAACGAAGGGTCTGAAGCGCATCAAATGAGGAGGCCATAAAATACGTTAGCAGAGTTCAACGAGTAAAACACCAAAATAAACCTAAAAACAGAAGACGAATTGAACCACAGAACACACAAAATACACAGAAAGAAGAGTTTGTGGAATTTGAGAAGCTAAATGCGACTTTTAGCTTAGCTCTGTATCTCCAAAAGCTTCCGGTACCATCCCTCCTCTTTTTGAAGAAGAACTTCGGGAGTCCCCACTTCCACGATCTGACCCTCATGAAGGACGATAATTTGATCCACTTCTCGAATGGTGCTTAATCGATGCGCAACGATAAAGGTCGTTCTTCCCTTCACTAATTCCTTCATTGCCTCTTGAATTTTCTGCTCTGTTTCCGAATCAAGCGCCGAGGTCGCTTCATCCATAATTAATATTCGAGGATTACGAATCATCGCCCGTGCGATCGCGATTCTCTGTCGCTGCCCCCCCGAAAGCTTCGCTCCACGCTCGCCGACTAAAGTATGAATTCCCTCGGTAAGCTTCGGAAGAAAATCGGAGACCCGAGATTTAAATAATACCTGATTCAACTCCGACTCATTAATTCGATCAAGACCGTAGGTAATATTATCCCGGATTGTTCCAGAAAAGAGAACGGTTTGCTGGGGAATCACCGAGATAAATTGACGATAACTTTTAAGATCCAAAGTGGAAAGATCCTCTCCGTCGATTCGTATTTTCCCGGAGGTCGGATGAATAAATCCAACAATCAAATTCATAAGGGTCGTTTTTCCAGCCCCGGAAGCTCCAATCACGGCAACACATTGTCCTGAGGGAATCGATAAAGAAAAGGCACGCAGAGAGGGATATTTTGTTTGTCCCGGATACTCAAAATAGACCTGATCAAATTCGAAGGAACCGTCAATGGCCGTAAGCCCTTTTTTATTTGTATTATTCTCGACCTCCTGTGAATCAAGAAGTTCGTAGATCGAGTCCAAGGATTCTCTCCCAAGTGAAAACTGAGGAAAAACTCCCAAACAGGCATTCACATGATTCACGATCATTGCAAAATAGCCGTGAAAAATAACGACCTCCCCTGGAGTAAGCACTCCCTTCCATGCCAACCATAAAGAAAATATAAGGGTCCAGATTTGAAATAAGGAGAAACTTACCCATGAAGAGGAGGAAAACAGTTCTGTAATCCGATCCAGTTGTCCTCCCTTCTCCCGAATATGCTCCAGTCGATGGCGCATTTGATCAACCTCTTTCTCCCCCAACCCATGAGCTTTTGTTACGGGAATTAAGGTCAACATCTCTCCTACCGAACTCGAGATGTTCTCGGTTTCTTGGCGATACAGATGTTGATAGTGAGAAATGCGAGAATTAAAAAAACGCATCAAAAAAATGATCAACGGAATGGTCACCAAAAAATAGAGCAAAATCATCGGCTGCTTGAAGGCACAAATGCCCACCGAAATCACAACACCGCAGATCCCTCCTAATCCCTGATTAAAACAAACACGGATCAGCGTTTCGACCTGATCTACATCCCGTAAAATTTTCGAGTGCAGTCTTCCCGTTGTTTTAGACTCATGAAAAGAGAGAGAGAGTTGTTGAATCTTTTCGATGAGCTGAGAGCGAAGCTCCAACTGGATCGACCGACAGCCTCGACTTAAATAACGCGAAAAGAGCGAATGCGTAAGAAGATTTTGCGCAATCAAGAGCGTCAGAATCAATCCGCACCAAATCCCGATCTTTTTATTTTCAGGAGTCGGTTGAATCGATGTATCGATCATCACTCCTACAAAAAAGGGAAGAACCCAAACCGGAAGACTCTTAATGACAAAAAAGAAAGCCGCAAAAAACCCGTTATATTTCTGAGATATAAGGAGCGACCGTAAAACCCCTTTTGAAGGAACGAATGAACTTTGAGAGACCATTAAAGAACTCATCATACAATGGATTGATGAAATCAAAAGCGCTATTTTCGATAACCGATTGCATTAAACGCAATACATGTATTGGAAACTTATCAGGACCCCTGACGAAGTCGCCTCTGCGTCAACCTAACACAAAAAAGACAGTTTTTTCACCACGGGGTAAAATTGTATTTTCTTTGCCCTTAAGTTAAAGACTATGTTCACGCAAGGAATCACTCCCCTGACAAAGAGTACAGAACAAGATAACGCCAAGAGCAAGGAGGAAAGAAAGGCTAATTCTTATAGCGAGACACTTCTGGCTTAACGGCACTCCTCACAGTCTAAATAGCCTCACCGTCTATCCACTTCTCTTCGTCCTACTCCCGAGAATTTGGCAGACTCCTTACCACTTCTTATAGGGCAAAAACTTTCCACACATCGTGATTTTAACTCGATCCCCCTTCGGATCTTCCACCTTCTCAAGGTAGGCCGTGTAATCGATGGCACTCATGATCCCATCACCGAATTTCTCCTGAATCAATTCCTTAAAGGTCGGCCCATAGACATAAATCATCTCTAAAAATCGATAAATAAGCGGATCTTTCATGGCATACTCCGTCTGCCCCTTGGTCGGATAATCGCGGAGTGCCGTTTCAACCGCCGGAGAAAGAGATAAAAACTTACAAAGTTTTTTTGCGGTCTCAGGATCGACGCTATTTTGCCCCAAACAGGCGGAGGTAATGAAAACCTCTGATAGCCCCACCGCCTCTGAAATTTGAGTCCAACTCTTCTTCTTTTTGTTCTTTGCGACTAAAATCAACTCCGTCATCTCAATCTTTGTCATTTTTATCTCCTGTTTTTGGGAAATAGAGGAAAAGCAAGAAACATGCCGATCCTTAATGACTTGTCGTCTTGAACGTGAG
>CAMAQI010000229.1 GCA_945860255.1 Methylacidiphilum caldifontis | reverse complement strand
TCCGCAAAAGTTGTTCCTCCGATCGTTTGCCATACTCCAAGAGTGAGATCTAATTTAAGTGGAGCGAGATTCTGTTCGATTAAATCTGGAATTTTCAAAGTTTGACTGGTGGTTTTGTATTCAATCCACTGATCGATTTTCGTTTGATGAGCCGAGATCTCGATCGAAGCGATCTGATTCATAAGAGTACAGGAGTGTACTTCGACCATTTTTCCAATTTTCTTTTTCTCTCGTTTGGGTGAAGCCTCTTTTGATGCCGGAAGTGCCGTATATTCAATCTCAGTTTCGAATGCTTTTTTTGCGGTTCCATTTGCTTTTAGGGGAAGACTCACAATTTCGGGCTTTTCATCGGGAAAGATAATTTCGAGTACGAGTTCCGCATGAACGGATGTAATCATGAGTATTAAGAGGATCAAAAAACGAAGCGAGATCATAATCTTATCCGTTTTTATTTTAAGTGTGAATAAGGCTTTTGGATGTCGCTCTTGACCAGTCAACTTGAGGGGCTTCGACCCGAGCAATTTTCAAAACATTCGTAATACGAACTTCTGTTGCGGGAATCGCTTCAATACCAATCACCTCATCATTTTTGTCTAAGTCAATGGTGATTGTTTGACCTCGAGTAGAGCGGTCAAGAGTCTTTACCACCTTTGTTGCCCGTGGTTTGAATCGAATGTAAACCGCACCACATTGTTCATCCCATTCGATAATGGGATCAGCACTGGATTCTATTCGGATCATCTCAATTTGTTTCATAGGATGTCACTACCCAACGTTCACTCTTTTTTATTTCGGCTACCACGACTAAAGCCAAGCTTTTTCTCATTTTAAAGAACTTCCAAACACGTCCGCCATTCCGACCTCTGCCTTCATCTTGCTTTCTATCGTGAGAACATACAACACTTTTGACTTCCTCCCAAGAGATATTTCTCAGATCAAGACGTTCCGCTTCGTGTTTGGTGATGTGAAATCGATAGGACATTACTTTTTACCAACCTATTTCCCTCCAGTAGAAGTCTCCACCTAATGTCGTCAAATAATGTATCAAATCACATTTGACACGAACACCTTCTTGACTCCTCAAAATTGACCTTATTCCTAAAAAGAATTCGTTATTTGAAAAGCTATTTGAAGTTTTAAGAACTGTTCCATTAGAGAAACGAAAGGAAATTGCTAAAGAATCTCGCCAACAATTTTTAAAAGTTACAGATGGAGCAAAAGAGTCTTTCGATGTTTTAATAAATCATTGGAAAGAAAGAATTCCAGCATTACGGATTGAACGAAGAGGGGTTGATTTTCCAGAACTTCTCACATCCTGACTCTAGTTTTCATTGAGAAAGGAATTTGTATTTTGATTTCGCTGCGTCTCAGCGTCTCTGCGCGAGAAACTCTTCTGAATTTGAAATGAATTTACGCTATTCAGCTATCTGCACCCAAGAGGATTTGAACCTCTAACCCTCGGTTCCGAAGACCGATGCTCTATCCAATTGAGCTATGGATGCTTTTTTTGAAGAATCAGATCATGCTCCTTGAAATTGAGTTTTCAAGCCGATATTTTTTATATTTTTTAAAGTATTTTCTTTATTTTGGACTAATTATTGCTTTTGAAGGGGTAAAAAAACTCCTCCTTATATGTCGATACACGTTCTTCTTAAGCACAAGACCACTTATCGTTACGATCGCTTCGTCAAGATGGGCCCTCAAGTGGTTCGCCTCAGACCGGCGCCTCATTGTCGGACTCCGATTCTGAGTTATTCGCTCCATATTGCTCCGGAAAATAAATTCATTAACTGGCAACAAGATTCTTTTAACAATTATCTCGCACGAGTTGTCGTTCCGGAAAAAACGGAGATGTTTTCGGTCAATGTCGAGTTGGTGACTCAGATGGCGGTTTATAATCCCTTTGATTTTTTCTTAGAGCCGAAGGCGGAGAATTTCCCCTTCAAATATGATGATAAAACGCAAAAGAATTTAAAACTTTATTTGAAGTGTGCCCATAAAGGAAAATATTTTGAAGATTTTCTTAAAACGATCTCGCTCCGGAAGCAGCGAACGATCGATTTCTTAGTGGAAGTAAATCAACAGGTCTTTAAATCGATCGGTTATTTGATTCGAATGGAGCCGGGGGTTCAGACTCCCAACGAAACGCTTCGATTGCGGACCGGATCTTGTCGCGATTCGGCTTGGTTGCTCTGTAATCTTTTGCGTCGCTGTGGGTTGGCGACTCGTTTTGTTTCTGGGTATCTGATTCAACTTAAATCAGATCTTCGTTCGTTAGATGGACCCTCAGGGACTGAGGTCGATTTTACTGATTTACATGCCTGGACGGAGGTCTACTTGCCTGGGGCCGGATGGATCGGATTTGATCCGACTTCCGGGTTACTCGCCGGCGAGGGACATCTCCCGCTTGCCTGTACGCCAGAGCCCTCGACGGCTGCGGCGATTGAGGGGGGAACCGATAAGTGTGAGGTTGAATTTGACTTTGAGATGTCGATCCAGCGAATTTATGAATCTCCTCGGGTCACGAAGCCCTATTCGGAGCTGCAATGGAAGGAGATTAATGCGCTTGGGGAGGAGGTCGATCGCCATTTGAAACGTCACGATATTCGGTTGACGATGGGGGGAGAGCCGACCTTTGTCTCGATTGATGATCCGGATGGCGCGGAGTGGAATTTTGAAGCGATGGGACCGATGAAACGGGGATTGGGATATAATTTACTCCGTCGTCTTGAAGAACGTTTTGCTCCCGGGGCCCTGCTTCATTTTGGACAAGGGAAATGGTATCCGGGGGAGCAGCTTCCCCGATGGGCCTTTGGCTGTTTTTGGCGTAAGGATGGGACTCCGATGTGGGAGAATCCGGAGTTGATCGCTGATGAGAGTAAGAACTACGGTTATACTGATGTCGAATCGATGCGCTTTTTAGAGGCGCTTTCACATCGGCTTGAGGTTGATCCACGGCGAATCCTTCCGGCCTATGAGGATGCCTTTTATTATTTATGGAAAGAGCGTCGTCTTCCAATGAATGTCGATCCGCTTCAATCGAATTTAAAAGATAAAGCGGAGCGAGAGCGACTGGCTAAAGTTTTTGAAGAGGGGTTAGATCAGGTAAAAGGGCATGTGCTTCCGATTCGTAAAGCGGGGGGGCAGTGGATGGGAGGGGCTTGGTTCTTCAGGCCGGAGACACTCTTTTTGATTCCCGGGGATTCTCCGATTGGATTTCGACTGCCGATCGATTCGATTCCTTGGGTGAAGGCCTCGGAGTATCCGTGGACCTATCAGGAGGATCCGACGAAAGATCGACCGCCACTTCCGAAACGTCCTGAAAAAAAGAGAGAGGCCTATCGAGGGACCGGAGGATTGACCGAGGAGTATCTTCGTTACGTTCAAGAGCGTTCTCAAGAACAGGGGTTTCGACCGCAGGGCTCCCCGTCGGAGGCCTATCTGCCTGAGGAAAAGCGAAAGGAGATAGAGAAATCACTCAAGTATTGGTCGGGGGGGCGCCCTCCATGGGATCTTCCGAAGC
>CAMAQI010000228.1 GCA_945860255.1 Methylacidiphilum caldifontis | reverse complement strand
TCGGACAGGCCTGCGAATTCGACTACTCTGGCGTTCAAGCCTGTAAAGCACTTCGCGAGGAGGGTTATAAGGTCATTCTCATCAATAGCAATCCGGCGACGATTATGACCGATCCGGAGTTCTCTGACCGAACTTATATCGAGCCAATTACCCCTGCGATCATCGAAAAGATCATCGAACGCGAACGTCCCGATGCCCTTCTCCCGACTTTGGGAGGTCAAACCGCTCTTAATGCGGCGATGGCTCTCTGGGAAAGTGGCGTCCTCACAAAATATAAGGTCGAAATGATCGGGGCTAACTCAGAAGCGATCAAAAAAGGGGAGGATCGCCAACTCTTTAAGGAAGCGATGGTCAAGATCGGGATCGATATCCCGATCTCTGGCACCGCTCACTCGATGGAAGAGGGACGTTCCGTCGCTCAGCGAATCGGTAAATTTCCACTCATTCTTCGACCCGCTTTTACCATGGGCGGCTCAGGCGGGGGGGTCGCCTATAATAAAGAGGAGTTTGAAGAGATCCTGTCCCGAGGCCTTGCCCTCTCGCCGACCAGTGAAGTGCTTGTCGAAGAGTCATTAATCGGATGGAAAGAATATGAAATGGAGGTCATGCGTGACCGTGCCGATAACTGCGTGATCGTTTGCTCCATCGAAAACTTTGATCCGATGGGAGTTCACACCGGAGACAGTATCACGGTCGCTCCGATTCAAACGCTGACCGATAAAGAGTATCAAATCATGCGCGATGCCTCTTTTGCGATTATTCGTGAAATCGGCGTCGAGACAGGCGGTTCAAACATTCAGTTCTCCGTCGATCCGGAAACAGGCCGAATGATCGTCATCGAGATGAACCCTCGAGTCTCTCGTTCCTCTGCCCTCGCCTCAAAGGCGACTGGATTCCCGATTGCTAAAATCGCTGCAAAGCTTGCCGTCGGTTATACCTTGGATGAAATTCGCAATGATATCACTCGCGAAACCCCTGCCAGCTTTGAGCCGACGATCGATTACGTGGTCACCAAGATTCCCCGTTTTGCTTTTGAAAAATTCCCTGGAGCCGATACCACCCTGACGACTCAAATGAAGAGCGTTGGCGAAGTGATGGCGATCGGACGAACCTTCAAAGAATCGATGCAAAAGGCTCTCCGCGGACTCGAAACCGGAGCTTGGGGTTTTGGAGCCGGTGGAAAATATGGAACACTGACCCCTCCAAGTCTTGAGGAGATTACTCAAAAAATCGTCACTCCAAACCCAGAACGTATTCACTATCTGCGCTATGCCTTTAATGTCGGGATGACTCTCGATCAAATTCATCAAAAAACAAAGATCGATCCTTGGTTCCTCGAACAACTGCAAGAAATTGTCATTGAGGAAAAAGCCCTTCTTCTCGACTCCTCAGATCAAGCCCTTGAAAAGGCGAAGAGCTATGGATTTTCTGACCGACAGCTGGCCTTTCTCTGGAAAAAAACAGAAAATGAAATCCGCGCCCGTCGTCAAACACTTGGCCTGATCCCCTCCTATCGCCTTGTCGATACCTGCGCCGCTGAATTCGAAGCCTATACCCCATATTACTACTCCACTTACGATCGTGACGATGATGAGGTCCGTAAGAATGATCGCAAAAAAGTGATGATTCTTGGTGGAGGACCCAATCGAATCGGTCAAGGGATCGAATTTGATTACTGTTGCGTCCATGCCGCTTTTGCGCTGAAAGCGATGGGAATCGAATCAATCATGGTGAACTCCAATCCGGAGACGGTTTCCACCGATTACGACACTTCGGATAAACTCTACTTTGAACCCCTGACGCTTGAAGATGTTCTCAATATCTACGAACGTGAAAATGTTTGGGGAGTCATCGTCCAATTCGGAGGACAAACCCCCCTCAACCTCGCAGCGGGGCTGAAAGCCCATGGGGTCAATATCATTGGAACCTCTGTTGAATCGATCGATCGTGCCGAGGATCGTAAACTTTTCCAAGAGATGCTCCATAAACTTGGGCTCCTTCAACCACCGAACGGAACAGCGACCAACGAAGAGGAGGCGATCCTCGCCGCCCATAAAGTCGGATACCCGGTGATCGTTCGTCCCTCCTTTGTTCTTGGAGGACGTGCGATGCAGATCGTTTATAACGATGAGGATCTCCGCCATTATATGCGCACCGCCGTCGAAGCCTCTCCGGAACGTCCTGTTTTAGTCGATCGTTTTCTCGATGATGCCACGGAAGTCGATGTCGATTGTATCTCCGATGGAGAGACCGTTGTCATTGGTGCGATTATGCAACACATCGAACAAGCGGGGGTTCACTCCGGCGATAGCGCTTGTGTCATCCCTCCTCCGAATTTGAATCAAAAAGTTCAAGAGGAGATTCGCTCCGCGACCATCGCGATGGCCAAGGAACTTCAAGTCAAAGGATTGATGAATGTTCAGTTCGCCGTCAAAGGGGAGACTGTTTACGTCCTTGAGGTGAATCCACGAGCTTCACGGACTGTTCCCTTTGTCAGCAAAGCGATCGGAACCTCACTCCCGAAATTAGCGACCAAAGTCATGGCTGGGGAGAAACTCAAAGATCTCGGATTTACAAAGGAGATTATTCCAAAGCATTACTCCGTCAAAGAAGCAGTCCTTCCGTTCTCCAAATTTCAAGGGGTCGATATTCTTCTCGGGCCTGAGATGAAGTCAACCGGTGAGGTGATGGGAATCGATGATGATTTTGGAATGGCTTATGCCAAATCACAAATGGCCGCCTCCCCTGCTCTTCCGCTCAAAGGCAACGTCTTTATCAGTGTCCGTGATGAGGATAAATTAAATCTGGTTCCTGCTGCGAAGAAACTGGTTGAACTCGGATTTAAAATCTACGCGACGACAGGAACCTCTGAGGCCTTTAAAGCCTATGGAATTCCCTGCGAAAGTCTCCTCAAGGTTCAGGAAGGGCGTCCAAACATTCTCGACATGCTCAAAAACGGAGAGATCGCTTTGGTGATCAATACCCCTTCCGGAAAAAGTGCTCGTGCCGACGAAGTGAAAATCCGAACGACCGCCCTTTATCAAAAGGTACCGGTGATGACGACCGCTGCGGCAGGGTTAACAACCGTTGAAGGAATCTCCTCGCTTCTCAATAAGAAGCTTCAGGTCAAATGCCTTCAAGAGTTTCATCCGCAAGGATAAAATAAAAAGAGGGATTAACCGACAAGGGCGCCAAAAAACGCCAAGGAAAGGCAGTGGATTGTCTCCAGCTGCGACGCAGAGGCGCAGCGTTTAAAAAACAGTAGAGATTCAGGTCCATTTACTTCCCCTCCTTCCAGCGAGCCAAAATTATTTCCGCTTCAAGCGAAGAACAACTTTTTGGTTGCCAAACCTTTTGCGGCTAAAAATGGCATTGAACGTCTTTATATTCACGCCAATTCGTCTCCTTTCATGGTTAAAAACTTACTTGATAAAGTCTTATAATAGACGATATTGAGTGCATGATCACTCTTTCTCCAACTAAAGCACGTGCAAACCTCTCCTCATGGCTTAAAAGAGCGGCGGCGGGGGAATCTGTAGCGATTCTTTATCAAGATCAAATCATTGCGCTTCGACCGATCGAAGTCGA
>CAMAQI010000227.1 GCA_945860255.1 Methylacidiphilum caldifontis | reverse complement strand
CAGCGGGTTCGACATGAGTTAGAGCTTCTCGATGGAGCCGGCGCAGAGTTTGATGTTGAACAGATTCGACTTGGAAAAATCTCTCCCGTATTTTTTGGAAGTGCGGCGAATAATTTTGGAATCCAATTTTTACTCGATCGCTTTTTGGAGCTCGCCCCCCCCCCGGCGGCTCGTCGATCGATCGAAGGAATGGTGGAACCGACAGCCCCCGGTTTTTCCGGATTTGTTTTTAAAATCCAGGCGAATATGAATCCGAAGCATCGGGATCGCATTACGTTTATCCGGATCGTATCCGGGCTCTTTGAGCGTGATATGAATGTCACCAATCAACGGAGTGGTAAACTGATTCGACTTTCCAACTCACAACGATTATTCGCCCAAGAGCGTGAAACGGTCAATGAGGCCTGGGCCGGCGATATTGTGGGAATTATTGGAAATCACGATTTTCAGATCGGAGATACCTTGAGCATCGAGCCAGGATTAGAGTTTCAAGAGATTCCTCGCTTTGCTCCAGAATGTTTTGCCTCTTTGCATAATACTAGTACCGCAAAATATAAACGTTTCCGGGAAGGGCTTGAACAACTTTTAAAAGAGGGGGTCGCCCAAGCTTTCGATATCGCAGGAAATCTCCAACGGGTTCCGCTTTTAGGGGCCGTGGGATCTCTTCAATACGATGTTCTCAAGTTTCGTTTAGAGAGCGAATACGGTGCGGAATGTCGTGTGGAGATGGAGAGCTGGCAGCATGTCCGGTGGATCCGAGTGAAGAAAGACCATCCTGCGGATAAAGTGAATGCGAAGTTAGATTTACCAAGTCAATCGGTAGAGGCGATCGATGCCTATGGGGCGAAAGCGGTTCTTTTTACGAGTCCCTGGTCGATTAAATACTTTGAGGATCAGAACCCTGCTTGGGAAACCAGTAAGGTTCCTTTTAAACCGTAGTGTTAATTCAAATCTTTCATGAAAAGTTCTGATCAACCCAAGGAGAAATCAACGTTTGGCTCTTGGGGTGGAAAACAGTCTTTTGGAAATCGAAAAACGGAAAAATCTGGATTTACGACGCCCAAGAGAGCGTCGACCTATTTTATTCCCTTTCATTCTTTGATGGCTCCGACCATTTTCAAGGCAACACGTTTTGTAACCTGGAGAATCGATAAACGGGAGTACTATCCGGGGAGAGGGGATGAGTTTAAAATTCATGTCAACTGTCACGCATTGCCCTATCGATTCAAATGCGTATCGATTCAGAAAATGAATTTAGAGATCTGTCGAAAGCGTTACGTCTCCGATTGGCAATCGATGAGTTTTGAGGGGTTCGAGGTCCTTTGGACCCGAATCCATCAGCGTCCCTACGAAGGGGATTTGAAGGTCAATGTGTATACAATTGATTGGTTGGATCCACTTCCTCAAGGGGAGGTTGATGAATCTTCGTTTTTGCCTGTGATTTAACTGAAAGCACCAGTCAAATTGCTCTAAGATCGACCTTGATCTCCGACGACGGTGGCATGATCGATTTGTAAAACAGTTCGTTCAATCCTCGAAATGCTTTTTCTACGTAAACCGCCCTGCTGATCGGATAAGAGAGGTAGGAGAGCCCAAGATTCATGGTTTATCGAGATTCGAATGACTCTTTTTCAGAAGGACTTATCAGGAGTGAACTTTTTGGTGGGAAAATCTGCCGAAGGAGAATCCAGCTGACGCTCAGGCAAATGAGACTATCTGCGATATTAAAAGCAGGCCAATGCCACCCTTTGTAGTGCCAATCAACGAAATCGATGACGAATCCGTGACGGAAACGATCGATTCCGTTGCCAATGGCCCCTGAGAGAATAAACGCGCCGATCAGATTGACCTCTTTTCGTCTCCAGTCAAAATCTCGAGCAACCCAGTAGCTGAGAACCAAGATCAGAATGATTACAACGGCAAGAAGGTTGTTATGACCTTGAAGAAAACCGAAGGCAACTCCGGTGTTTTCGACATAAGTCCAATTCCAAAACCCTTCGAGGACTATTTGAGTATGAATGGGACGAAGGGATTCTAAGGCCCAGAATTTCGACAGTTGATCTAAGAGAATCCCTAAAAAAAGAGTCCCCCAAAATAGCGGGAGCGGGTGAATAAGTTTAGAATTCGATGACGACATTTCAAGAAGATGGGTTTTCGATCTGAAAAAGCAAGAAACACAAATGAATCCTTGATAATAAAAAAACGGTGGAGTCATTGAACTCCACCGTTTTCCAGAAACCCTAATGACCCATCAATAAACTCTTCTTATCGGAGAAGGGCTAAGATCGACTGTTGAGCCGAGTTGGCTTGAGCGAGCATCGAGGTGCTCGCCTGGAGTAAGATATTATTCTTCGAAAGTTCCGTACTTTCGGCAGCGATGTCGAGATCCTTAATTCGTCCATTAGCCGTTTCAACATTAATTTTTTCAGCGCGGATGTTTTGAATATGGAATTGAAACTTGGAGACATCAGCATTGACTTCAGCTCGGCGACGAGCGATCGATTGGATCGCAAGAGCGAGAGTGGTGATCGATTGTTGTGAGGCGCTCGTTGAACCGATCGTTGCTCCTGCGAGACCGAGGGTGGTTAAATTCCCTAGAGAGCTGGAGATCAGGATATCCGTGGTTCCATCGGCAGAGATCGATACGGAAATGGTTCCTGTGGTAAAGATCGTCGTTCCGTTATAAGTGGCGTTGGTAGAGATCGCAAGAATCTGAGTTTTGAGACGCTCAAATTCGATATTGTAATTGGCACGATCCGTATCACTGAAAGCACCGTTGGTGGCTCGTTGTGCCAATTCACTCATCCGGGTGAGCTGATCTTGGACTGTTTGCAAGAACCCATCCGCAGTTTGGGCGTAGGAGATGACGTTCTGCGATCCTTCTGCTGCCGCCATGAGGCGTTTGACGCGTGCTGTTAAGTTAGCGCTGACGGCGACACCAGCCGCATCGTCAACAGGATCAGCTAAGCGGGATCCAGAAGCGAGTTTGCGAATGGATTTTGTGAGATTATCGTTATTGACTGTTAAGTAAAAAGTCGCGTTGACCGCACCGACATTGGTTCCGATTGATGCCATATAATTTCTCCAGTTTGTATTAGGGTTGTTTCTGATCTCATGAAACCTTTAGGGGGGCTTCATCGGGGAAACTTTCTTTCCTTAATGACGTATTCGGTATCTAAAAAAAATACTTTAATATTTTTTAAGTAAAAAGTGATCTTTTCTTTATTTACCTATGGAGATAATGATAAAAATAAAATAAATTTGAGCTAAAAACTCCGTTTTTTCAAATTACGAAGCCCCATTTGAGGTTGTTTTACTTTCGCAAGCAGGGGATGTGCGATTTTCCTCGAAAAACGACGGAGGCTGGAGGCCTCCGTCGTTATTTCGCAACCCTAATTACGACTTGGTTTACCGGAGTAAGGCCAAGATGGATTGTTGAGCCGAGTTGGCTTGGGCAAGCATCGAGGTGCTGGCCTGCAACAAAATATTATTTTTCGAAAGTTCGGTACTTTCCGCAGCGATATTGAGATCTTTGATTCGACCATTTGCGGTCGCGACATTGATCGATTCGGAACGGATGTTTTGGATATGGAA
>CAMAQI010000226.1 GCA_945860255.1 Methylacidiphilum caldifontis | reverse complement strand
AAAAAGAGACTAAATGTCTCTTTCGGGGCTTTTGAGAGGTCGATGTCCGATCAAACCATCGTAAAATCGTGCGAAGGTTTAGGTTTTAGGAACTGCTGTAGAGAGATGAATAATTTATAAAAGTTCGAGTTCTTGCCAAAGCGATTCTGTGAGGTAAAAAGAGTTAAAGGAGAATCTCATCATGCCTGACATTCGATGGAAGCAGCGTTTTAATAATTTCAACAAGGCTTTTCAGCGACTTGCCGATGCGGTTGAACTGTCGCAACTCCGTGAGTTATCTGACTTAGAACAACAGGGATTGATCCAAAGTTTCGAGTTTACCCATGAACTTGCTTGGAATGTGTTGAAAGATTATCTGGAAGAGAAAGGGATCGTAGGTCTCATTGGATCAAAAGATGCGACCCGATCTGCCTTTAAGAACGGATTGATTGACGATGGCGAGAGCTGGATGAAAATGATCGAAGATCGCAACAAAACTTCCCATACCTATGATCTTGCGGTCGCCAGAGTCGTTGTGGAGAATATTTTAAAGCGATATAGTCCAGCCTTTGAGCTGATGCTACAAAAGTTTACCATTTTGAATGCCGAATGAAGGCAGAAATTCTTAAATACGGTCTTCCCCTCAGTGCGATCGATAAGATTTGTGCCGTTTTCGCAAAGTTTTCAGAGATCGAAAAAGCGGTTCTCTACGGGTCACGCGCCAAAGGAAATTTTAAGACCGGTTCCGATATTGATCTGACTCTTTTTGGTGAAAAACTGAATTCCTCTTTAAACGGAACGATCGCTGAAGCGTTGGATGATTTATTGTTGCCGTACATGATCGACCTCTCGATCTATGCAGAACTTAATCATGCCGAGTTGCGGGAACATATCGATCGTGTCGGGATTATTTTCTATCAGAGTCTTCATACATAAATCATCTATTTCTGACGCTGATTTGTAACAAACTCCTCCTTTTGTTCCTCAAACTCTCTGCTAGTACCTAATTCCATGATTAGCAAAAGAATTTTGATTGTCGAAGATGAGCCGGATGTGGTTGATATGATCGAAATCAACCTTAAATCGTTCGATTATCAAATCTCCTCAGTCGATAACGGAGCGGATGCCTTATTAAAGGTCCAACATCAACGTCCGGATCTGATTATTCTCGATCTGATGATCCCCAAAATCTCGGGACTTGAGGTTTGCAAAATCTTGAAAAAAAATGCCGATACGGCGACGATTCCGATTATCATTCTCACCGCGAAAACCGAAGAAGTCGATCGGATTGTTGGTCTCGAAATCGGAGCCGATGACTATGTCACGAAACCGTTTAGTCCCCGTGAACTCTCGCTTCGCGTTCAATCGGTTCTTCGGCGCGGAACGGAAAAGATCTCGCCTAACGAAAAACTTCTCATTGGTCCGATCTCCCTCGATCCGGGACGTCATGAGGTGCTGCTACAAGGGAAACCGCTTGAACTAACAGCCACCGAATTTAATCTTCTCGCCTTGCTCATGCAACGTCGAGGACGAGTCCAAAGTCGCGATCGCCTGCTCAATGATGTATGGGGTTATGAAACCGCGATCGATACACGGACTGTCGACACTCACGTTCGTCGTTTAAGGGCAAAACTGGGAAAATACGACGAGTACATCGAAACGATTCGTGGCGTCGGATACCGATTTCTCGATTCCCTTTAATCCCGTCCACTCAGAAAAAATTCAGAGGATCTCTGCCAAGGTCACTTTCTTATCATAAAGCGCTTTTCCGACGATCGCTCCATGGAGATTTCCCATCTGACGGAGTTTTTGTATATGAGCTCCTGTCGCAACTCCACCGGAAGCGATGATGTTATGAACAAAAACGGACTGTAACTTTTGTAAAGCCGGATAGTTTGGCCCGGTAAACATTCCATCGGTAGCAATATCGGTATAAATCACGGTCTTCACTCCCAAGTCTTGCACTTTTTGAGCTAAATCTAAGACGTCAACCGTCGAGGCCTCAGTCCATCCCTTCACCGCGACCTTCCCCTCTTTTGCATCTATCCCCACAGCAATTTTCTCCCCTCCCCATCGCTTCACAAGAGCCTCTAAAAACTCCAAAGACTCAACCGCGCGAGTTCCGATCACGACACGACGAACGCCGGCATTAAAGGCATTCTCGACATTCTCCTCGGTTCGCATTCCGCCTCCGAGTTGCACGGGAATCTGAATCGACTGAACAATCAAACGAATGGAATCAAGATTTCCCGGCTTCCCCTCAAAGGCCCCATCGAGATCAACCACATGCAAAATCTCTGCTCCTTCTGCTTTCCATTGCTTAGCAAAGGCCACGGGATCGGAACTGTAAACGGTACAGGCCTCTTTTTTTCCCTGTTCAAGTCTCACCACCTTACCTCCCAAAAGATCAATCGCTGGATATATCAACATTTACTCAAAATGAGGGATTCTCCGAACAAAGGTCAATCGGGAAATGCCAGGAGATCCAACTGAAGAGAAATCAATGCCTCTTAGGAACGCAAGAATGTATGAAAAAAAATAAATTGAATTTTAAATTCCTGGTTTCCAGCATTCCTAAGAGATCACTGTATTTTCCCTACGTCTTACAGCACAGGCACTCCGTGCGGGTGATGAAGATCCTTCGGATCGGTATTCAAACTGCGTTCGAGCCCGGGGAATGAAGTCGCTTTGCGACGGACGTTTTTGCGAAGCAAAAACTGGGAAGACCGGGGCTCGAACCCGGAACCAAGTGCTTAAAAGGCACCTGCTCTACCATTGAGCTATCTTCCCTTATTTGAAAGGAGGCGAAATTGTGCATATTTAAAAAAATGTGACAATCTTTTTTTAATTCGACTTTGCTCATGCCTCTACTCTACTCTGATTTCTAATGAAATCTTTGAGTCAACTATTCCCCTTATGGACTCTTGTTCTCTTCCTTGTTTCTTGCGCCTCCCCTGAATTTCAAAGCTCTTTTGAGTCTACCTTTCCCTCTCTGGTGGCTCCTGAAAAAAAACCGGAAGAGATTCAGGTGCTTCATCAAAAACCGTTCCGCTCTGTCGTTTATCTGGGACAAATCCGTATCGATTCCCCTCACTCCAAGCCACTTTCTCTTTCTCAATTTATCAAAGAGGCACAAAAAAAAGCGGCCTCCATCGGTGCTGATTTTGTTGAAATTCAAAAAACCGATGACTCGACTCTCATTCAAAACCCTGTCCCGACAACCCCAGGAACCACTGTTCCTGAAATGTACGTTACGATCAATCCTCGCCTCTCGATGAACGAAATGCAGGTCAGTGCTATTCTCGCCAAAGCCGGTCGATTTTGTCCCACAAAACTCGGATTCCTCTACGATGAAAGTTATCTCCCTCGTTATGTCATCCGTGCTTTTGATAGCAATAGCCGCGCCATCCGTGCAGGACTAAAAATTGGGGACGAAGTCATCCTCATTGATTCCCTTCGACTCGATGACCCTCAATTGGCGGAAAAATCAATGCATGCAAAACCAAATGACGAAGCCCTAGTCTCAGTTCTCCGAGATAATCAACAACGCCAATTTACCCTTCCCCGTATTCCTAACCCTTAAATTAAAGTCAGATTTTTTATAATGCCATGTGGTGCAA
>CAMAQI010000225.1 GCA_945860255.1 Methylacidiphilum caldifontis | reverse complement strand
AGAGAATCTCTCCCGTTTCTTTGAACTCCGAAAGTTTTCGGAGCAAAAAACGATCGACCTTCTCCTCAGGGGCTCGTCTTCGCCTCTCCCGGAATCAACCTCGGAGTCTCCTTGTCTCATTCATAAAAAAGGGGGGAGGAGTTCTGACTCCAAGAGCGTAAGCGATAGATCCCTGTTTTTAAAAAGAGATCGAAAGCTCGTTTTCGAGAACTTTTTAAAAATAGGGAAGAGGCTCGACAGAGCCGTGGTCAGAACGAGAGGAAGGTGGAGATTTAAACGTTGCGTACGTTGCGCCTTTGCGTGAGATAAGGTTTTTTGTACGCTCCATGAGAAGGAGCTTAAGTTGACGCCTATGCGCAGCAGCGGGAGAAGAGATTGCAGGACGCAATCCGAATGAGACGGGGTTCGAATGTCGCCGTTGCTACGCTTTGGCGAGCCAAGGAGTCAACATCGATTTGGAGATAGGCTCAATGTGTTGGGGTCCACCTACCTTTTCTTTCAAAACTACAGCGGATCTTTAATAGGGAAAATGATTTCATTAGAGATAAATCTTTGGCTTCGGTCTTTGACCGATTTATGAAAAGAGATTCAAAGGGGTAAACTCGCGGCCGAGGATCGTTTGCGATTTAACTTTTAAGCATTTCTCAAGAATGCCGGCGTAGACTTCGCGAAAATCGACCTGATGGATCAGATCTCCATCATGGAGATCTTTCGGATTGAGGCTCGGATATTTCCCGTAAAGTCCCCCTTTAACCCCTCCGCCCATGACATAAAGCGGAGCGGCGGCACCGTGGTCGGTTCCGCCATTGGCATTTTGAGAGACTCGACGTCCGAACTCGCTAAAGGTCAAGATCGTGACGCGATTAAAGTTCCCCTGTTGTTTGAGGTCTTCACAGAAAGCAAAAAGAGAATCGCCAAGCTCCTGCATTAAACGGTTGTGGGAATTGATCTGGTTGGTGTGCGTATCGTAACCCCCTTGAGAGGTGTAGTACACTCGGGTCGGGAGTCCGCCGGCGATCAGGCGGGAGATCAGTTTCAGTTCGTTGGCAAAACTATTTTTGGGGTAGTCGACGAGGTTTTTCGATTTCTTTGCCACGTTTAAAATTTGATCGGAGCTGACTTGAGCATCGAGGGAGGTTCGCTCTAAGAAATCGACGGGACTATCTTCGCGATGAGAATGACCTCCGATCATTTGGATCGTTTGTCCGGAGTTGGAGTCGCTATTCTCGGAGAGATCGCTCATTTGATTGAGTTCCCGAAAGACCTTTTCGGTGGAGTTTCCGGAACTTTCATTGCGATCGGAGTTTAAAAAGCGATAGGTCTCAGGGTTGGTCAGAGTCACTCCGGTCGGCTTTACAGAGGTAAAGGCTTGGGGGGCCTGTTGGCCGATATTGATTCCGACCGTCGGATCGCTTCCCTCGCAGTCGTGATCAAAATATTTACCGATCCATCCATATTTTTCGTTGCGATTCGAATCCGAGCCGGTGTGCCAGATCTCGGTCGAGCGAAAGTGGGAGCGGTTCGGGTTCGGATAGCCGACCCCTTGAACAAGAGCGAAATTTCCAGCGCCATAAAGCTTTTGAAAGCCAGTGAGATTCGGGTGAAATCCAATCGATTCGTTGATGGCGAGAATCTGTTTCGGATCCTGTTTGAGTGTCGGACGGGCGTTGAAGTAGAAGTCGTTGGTATAAGGAACAATCGTATTCAATCCATCATTTCCCCCAGCCAATTGGATGACGATGAGGATCGGATTGTCTTTGCCGGTTGAAATAGCGGTCGAGGCGTTCAAGGCCTCTGCTTGGAGATTGTTCATCGTTTCGAGAACAAAGGCCGGAACCGTCCAACTGAGAGCCCCTCCGAGAAGGCTTGTTTGGAGGAATTCGCGGCGGGTATTAAAGGAGAGAGGCATACGTTGATTCCTTAGGTTTGGGGATTAAGTCAGCTGATATTGAGTCGTGCTCATGAGAAGGCGAATCGTGTGAAGAATCGTTGTGGGGGTAAGCTCCTTTTGTGAGGAGAGATAGGATTCGAGGGTCACTTGATCTTTGTTTTTTAAAGGAGAGAAGAGGAATCTTTTTTGAAGGGCCTCTAAAAGAAATTTTGGATTTTTCCTCTCCTCCGCAGTGAAAAGAGCATCGATCGAAACGGGGCTTAAGTTTTGAGCGAGACGATTCGAGATTTTATCGAGTTTAGATTGTCGACCGAGAGCGGAGTCATCGGTCATTTCATTCATCGGTTTATCGGCTTGCGGTTTAAAGATATTCACTCCTTCGACGAGGAGTGCGGCGAAATTATATCGATTTAAGAGATTCGAAGTCGTTACCCAAGCGATTCCGCCATCCCATCCTTTGACATTGGGAGGGCGAAGGGGCGTTTGTCCGAGTTGCGTGAGAAGATTCACGCAAACCAAGGGGGGAGGAAGCTCTCGTTCCAGAAGTCGGATTGAGGCGATGAGCCATTGAATCGGGCTTTTGATTTGTTGTCCGAGAACCTTGGAAGAGTAGAAAGCCTCCGATTTAAACAAAGAGAGAAGAACCGCTTTGAGATCGCCCTCCGTTTTTTGAAAAAGTGCGGAAAGGGAGGCAATGGCCTCCGGGTTCGGGGTAGAGGCAAAGTAGTTCCAAAGCTTACCACAGATCCATTCCGCACAAGAGGGTTGAGCCGCAATATGCTGAAGGGCTTGTGCCGCATCAAAGGGGGCGGTTTTTCCGAGAATCGTTTTCGATCCGGAATCAAAGTCTTGTTTTGAAAATTCGGCCTTTCCGAGCAGCCTCCGCGTTTTCCAACCCGTAAAGGCACGGGCCGCCTCTTGAACGTCCTTTTCGCTGTAATGCCCTTCCCCAAGGCAAAAAAGCTCCATGACCTCACGGGCAAAGTTTTCGTTGGGGTGACTGGCCCGATTCTCGTTTCCATCCAGATAAAGAAGCATTGCCGGATCAAGGGAGACAGCGACGAGGAGATCTCCGAATTTTCCGATCCCTTGATTGCGAAAAAGTTCATTTTGAGTCCAGAGAAGGTGAGGGGCCTTCACTTTATCAAAGGAGGTCGCAAAATGACCGTGCCAAAAAAGAGCCAGTTTTTCCTGTAAAGGATTGGTGGTTTCCACCATCTGTTTAAGCCACCAGCCTTGAAATTCCTGGAGCTCGAGGATCATCTGTCGGCGGACCTCTTTCTGCATTTTTTCCCGTTCCTCCGGAGAGGCCGCTTTGGCTTTTTTAAATATTTCGATCCGCTCCTTGCTGTGAGGCTCCGCACATTGGGGAACCGTTCGGGAACGTTCTTGAAATTGAACTAAGGAGTTGACCGCTTGATCGAGTCCCATGGCATGAAGTTTTTGAACGAATTGAGGAGGGGCATCAAACCCGGCTCGGGCGATGAGATGTCGCGCTGTTTGCTCAGTCCACTGGGAGTTCGAGAGAGGTTCGAGCATGGAGGATTAAACCCCGTTGCTGAGAATAAGTTGCGAGGTAGGGGAAGAGAGAGCTCATAAACCCAGATTCGTCATTAGACTTCGTTTCTAATGCCATACATTTGAACCTAATAAACAATGAATTTAGCCGCAGAGAACGCAAAGAGCTCAAAAATGAAAAAAATCAATTCAGGTTATAATCTGCT
>CAMAQI010000224.1 GCA_945860255.1 Methylacidiphilum caldifontis | reverse complement strand
GAACTTAGGAGCAGTACATCCCTCCATATAAGTGACTTCAGACCCTTCATCAGCGATGATGAGGGTTCGTTCAAATTGGCCAAAGTTTTGTGCGTTAATTCGGAAATAGGCTTGGAGAGGATGCTTCACTTTTACTCCCGGAGGAATATAAATAAAACTTCCCCCACTGAAAACGGCACTGTTTAAAGCGGAGAATTTATTGTCGGTCGTCGGAATTACTTTTCCGAACCATTTCTTAAAAATCTCCGGATGTTTTTGAAGACCTTCGGTGCTACCGACAAAGATCACGCCTTGCTCCGCAACGACCGCTTTGATATTCGAATAAGCGGCTTCAGAATCAAATTGTGCTTCGACTCCAGAAAGGAATTTACGTTCTGCTTCAGGAATCCCTAAACGTTCAAAGGTTCTTTTAACATCCTCAGGAACCTCTTCCCAAGTCCGTTTCGGAACCTGACCTTTGGAAAGATAATAGCGGATATTTTCAAAAACAATATTTTCGAGATCTTCGGTCGCCCAATGTGTAGGCATCGGTTTCGATTCAAATATTTTGAGTGCCTTTTGACGAAAATCACGAATCCATTGAGGATCCCCTTTAACGTCGCAAATATAATCGATGGTTTTTGCTGAGAGTCCAACTCCAGCATCAAACTCATAACTCGTATCGTAATGAAAGTCTCCAACGCTACGGTCAATATTTATATCAGGAGTGGCTGTTTGGCTCATAGATTTCCTTTGATTATGCGATTAAGCCGCGACGAGTGAATCCTCTTTGATCCAATCGTACCCTTTTTCTTCGAGTTCCAAGGCAAGCTCTTTACCCCCTGACTGAACAATCCGGCCGTTCATCAAAACGTGAACTTCATCAGGAACAATATAGTTTAAAAGACGTTGGTAGTGAGTAATCACCAGCACTCCCATATGAGGCCCTTTGAGTTTATTCACTCCGTGAGAGACAATGCGAAGCGCATCGATATCGAGACCAGAATCGGTTTCATCAAGAATGGCAAATTTTGGTTCAAGCATCGCCATTTGGAGAATTTCGTTTCGTTTTTTTTCTCCCCCTGAAAATCCCTCGTTCACAAAACGAGTCGTGAACTCACGTTTCATTTCAAGCATATCCATTTTAGCGTAAAGCGTTTCGTAGAATTCAACGGCATCAATCAACTCTCCTTCAGGAAGACGTGCCTGTACCGCAGCACGAAGAAAATTAGCGATCGTCACTCCAGGGATCTCACTCGGATATTGAAAGGCCATAAAGATCCCAGCACGAGCGCGGGCATCCGGTTCCATTTCCAGAATGTTTTCGCCGTTGAGTAAGATCTCTCCAGCGGTGACGGTGTAATCCGGATGACCTGCAATCACTTTTGAAAGGGTGCTTTTCCCAGAGCCGTTAGGCCCCATGATTGCTTGAACCCTTCCAGGCTTCATCTCAAAATTGAGACCCTTTAAAATTTGTCGTTCGCCAATGGAGGCGTGCAGATCTTTGATGATTAAACTCATTTTTTTATTCCTTTAAATCGTTTCCGGCGGTGACCCTAGCACTCCATTTTTCGAATGCAAGTCCAAGAGGGGCATTTTTTTAAGTTTTATTAACCTAAAATGACAATAAATCGAAAGACAAGTAATGTACAACCCTATTTTGAATTTAATTTTGAAACTCTTAGTCCCTCTCACACAAAATGTTGACCATTTTACGAAGAATTCAAACAGTGGGGGACTAAGAGAATAATAAAGAGAGAGCTTGCTAATCGATAAAAATCCTCTATGAATCACCGCCTGCGCTTCATAGTCCCGCAAATGTGGGATGGCGACAGAAAACCTTAACCCCGTTTCCGCCAGGGTTACCGGCGGGTTTTTCCTCTTCGGGTCTGGACCTTTAAGTCCTCAGCCTGTTTTTCGAAATCTCCGCACTCCCCTTCGGCAATCACGGATAAGGCAAACCCCTCAAACTTACCTTTGAGGTTAATTCAAAGAAAAAGAGATTACAATTATGGCAATGATGGAATTGCTCCAAAAATCGATGTTAAACTTCTCCGAAGGAAGCATCGTCAAGGGACGCGTGATTCAAAAACGCTCCAAAGAAGTCGTTATCGACATCGGTTACAAATCCGAAGGGATTATCAACCTCAGCGAATTCGAAGACCCCAGCTTACTCCAAATCGGAGATGAAGTCGAAGTTCTCCTCGAAAGCCTCGAAGATGATGACGGAATCGTCGTTCTCTCACGCGAAAAGGCAACTCTCAAACAAAATTGGGAAAAGATTGTTCAAATTCATAAAGATGGCGGAGTCATCTCCGGTCGCGTTAAGAGCATCGTTAAAGGTGGCTTGATGCTTCATGTCGGCGTTGAGGCCTTTCTTCCCTCCTCACAAATCGATATCGTTCCTCCTCGCAACCTTCGTGAATTCGAAGGCAAAACGCTCGAGTGTAAGATCGTTAAGATCAACGAAGAACGCAAAAACGTCGTTCTCTCCCGTCGCGAAATCGTCGAAGCTCAACGTGCTGAAAAACGTGCTGAACTTCTCGGTAACCTCAAGAAGGGGGATAAGGTCAAAGGCGTTGTCAAGAATATCACCGATTTCGGTGCCTTTATCGACTTAGACGGTCTCGATGGTCTCCTTCATATCACCGATATGAGCTGGAGCCGCATCAACCATCCTTCCGAAATGTTGAAGGTCGGCCAAGAAATCGAAGTTCTCGTGACTGAAATCGACCGCGAAAAAGAGCGTGTTTCTTTCGGACTCAAACAAAAGAACGAAAATCCTTGGGAAAAGATCGCTGAAAAATATCCTGCCGGAACGAAAGTCCGCGGAAAAGTCACGAACCTCGCCCCTTACGGTGCCTTCGTTGAACTTGAAGCCGGAATCGAAGGACTCATCCACGTTTCTGAACTCAGCTGGACCAAACGCGTTGCAAAACCTGCAGACGTTCTCCAAGCCAACCAAGAAATCGATGCGATCGTTATCGACGTCAGCAAAGAGGACCAAAAGGTCTCTCTCTCTGTCCGACAACTCGAAGCGAATCCTTGGGAAGAGGTCTCTCTCAAATTCCCGATCGGAACCAACGTCAAAGGCAAAGTACGCAATCTTACCGCGTACGGAGCTTTCGTGGAACTCGAAGAAGGAATCGATGGAATGGTCCACGTCTCGGATCTTTCCTGGACACGCAAAATCAACCATCCTTCAGAACTCCTCAAAAAAGGTCAAGATCTCGAAGCCAAAGTATTGGAAATCGACAAAGCCAACCAACGGATCTCCTTGGGAATCAAACAACTCGCAGAAGATCCTTGGAAAGTCATCGAAAACAAATACAAAATCGGTGATGTCGTCAGTGGGAAAGTCAGCAAGGTCGCAAGCTTTGGGGCCTTTATCCAACTCGAAGACGAAATCGATGGCTTGGTTCATATTTCACAAATCAGCAATGATCGCGTGGAAAAAGTCAAAGATGTCCTCAAGATCGGTCAAGATGTTACCGCACGGATCATCAAGATCGACAAAACAGAGCGCCGTATTGGTCTCTCAGTGAAGGCCGTTGACTATACTCCCGAACAACTCGAACGCGAAAAAGAGAAATTCGAAGCGATTCGTTCTGGTGAAGATCTCACCTCGATGGAAGAGGCCTTTGGTAAACTTACCGAAGAAGACTACCGTCCAGGAGAAAAGAAA
>CAMAQI010000223.1 GCA_945860255.1 Methylacidiphilum caldifontis | reverse complement strand
ATCGACGTGACCCGGGGTATCAATCAAATTAAAACGGTAGGTTTTTCCATCTTTCGATTTAAAGGCCATCGTCACGGGATGTGCCTTGATCGTGATTCCCCGTTCGCGCTCTAAATCCATCGAATCCAAAAGCTGATTCTGCATATCGCGATCCGCAATCGTTCCGGTTCTTTGGAGAATTCGATCGGAAAGAGTGGTCTTTCCGTGATCGACGTGAGCAATAATACAAAAATTTCGAGTTAATTCTATGGACATGGTCTATTCTACTTTCAATTACATTCGCCTCTCAGGTTTATCCTGCAGCTGAGATTTCTGCGGCCTTACTTCTCAGAGTGGCCACAGCCGCTGTGGCATCTGGCCTACCAAAAATGGCAGTTCCCGCAACGATCACATTAGCCCCAGCCGCAAAGGCGGGACCGATGGTTCCCTCTCCAAGTCCTCCATCGACTTCAATATCGTAGGAAAGATTTTTCTCTTCCCGATACGCCTTCGCTTGACGCACTTTATCGAGAACATCGATCATAAACGATTGACCCCCAAAGCCAGGATTCACAGTCATACAAAGAAATAAATCGATGTTTTTCAGATGTTTCGTCGCATGTTGAAACATCGTCATCGGATTAATCGCCAATCCGGACTTACATCCCATATCTTTAATCGTTCCTAAGGTCCGTTCGACATCATGATAGGCTTCAAGATGGATCGTTAGAATATCAGCACCAGCCTCAATAAAATTACGGACATAACGATCCGGCTGCTCAATCATCAAATGAACATCCAAGGGCAAGGTCGTCGTTCTTCGGAGCATGGCCACGAACTCCGGCCCAAAGGTAATATTGGGGACAAAGTGGCCATCCATGATATCGACATGAAGCATCTCCACCCCCGCCGCCTCGACACGCCGAATCTCCTCTTCGACACGGGCGTAGTTACAAGCAAGAATCGAGGGGGCAATTTTTAATGCTTTCATACCGTTGATCTCTCAATCAGTTCAATTTCATAGCCCTCAGGACCATCAATAAAGGCAAAACGGCCTCCCGAACTGCTCACTGTCGGCCCATCGCTCAGCGGATATCCTTTAGAAGCGGAATGAAGCGCAAAGGCCTCAATGTTTGCCACTTCAAAGGCAAGATGGGTTAGATCCGGCTGAACCTTCACCTCTCCACTCGAAGGATAGTGACAGATCTCAATCAACGACTCACTTCCAGGGGCTTTAAAAAAAACTAATGTAGAGCCGCGGGGGGAGGTCTTTCGACTTAGTTCTTCTAATCCAAGAACCTCCTTATAAAAAAAAGTCGTCCGATCCAGATCACTCACGCGATAGCGAGTATGTAATAGCTTTCCAACACGTTGATTCATTGAGGGCTCCACCTTTATATCTTCACCTTAAACGATTCTTTTCCATCTAATCCAAGAACAAAAGCCGAAATCCATTCCGCCATTTTTTCCAAGTCATTGAGATGAACGAGTTCAACCGGAGTATGCATGTAACGATTCGGAACAGCCAACGAAACGGTCGGAATTCCGCCGCGTTGCGTAAAAATCGCATCGGCATCGGTTCCGGAAAAACGGGCATCGATCCCATACTGAATCTTAATCTTTGATTTTTGGGCGACTTGTTCAAGCCGTTCGACGAGGACAGGATGATTGACACTCCCTTTACTTAAAACAGGTCCCTTTCCGAGCTGGATATCTCCAAATTGCTTTTGATTCACTAAAGGAATATCGGTCGCATGTCCCACATCGACAATGATCGCCGCCGTCGGTTTCACCGAATAGCCAACCATTGCCGCACCATAGAGTCCATTCTCCTCTTGAATCGTGGAAGCACTGACCAATCCAACTTTCAGCTTATTTTTCTTTTCTGAACAAAGACGCATCACCTCCGCAGCGATAAAGGTCCCGATCCGATTATCACAGGCTCTCGCCGCCCAGATCTCTCCGCGTAACGGCTCACAGCCAACGGCATAAGTCATTAAATCACCGACTTGAACAATTTTTTGAGCCTCTTTTTTCGAGGAGGCTCCGATATCGACAAAGACCTCATGCCAAGCAGGAGCCTCCTGTTTCTTCGAGCGATCTTGCAAATGAATCGCCAAACCGCCGATCACTCCAAAAATCGGCCCTTTTGCTGAGTGAATCGTTACCCGTTGACCTCGTGCTAGGCTTGGATCTTGACCACCGACAGGAGAAAAATAGACAAATCCTTTATCATCAATGTATTGCAATTGAAAAGCAATCTCATCGGCATGACCTGCGACAAGAATTTTGACCTTCGCCTCCGGATTGAGAATCGCCACGGCGTTCCCATAGTTGTCCGTTTCCGTAAGATCAGCAAAGGACTTCACATAATTTAACCAGACACGCTGCCCAGGAGCCTCACCGCTAGAGGGACTGGCAGTATTGAGGAGCGTCTTCAGAAATGTCTTAGAGGAATCTTTCATAGGTAATCGTGAATTTAGAGAAATAGAGCCTTTCCTTAATAATCCAAGAAGAACTTAGGGAAATAATAAAAAATACGGTGATCTCTAAAGAAAAGGAAAAAAGGCTTTCAACCACAGATGAACACGGATTTAAGCTATTTGGCTTTCCTAGATCAGCGTGGATGAGCGAAGATAAGCGGTTTAAATTGAATTTTATAACCTTGGCGATTTCTGTCGAACCTACGAAGCCCCTTCTCACCCCCGCTTCTAGTTGCCTACCCTCGGCTCTCCAAATGGTTTCCCATTTTAATTGCGTTATCACGCAGGGAGTGGCGGTTCAAGCCGTCTTTCTCCGCGACTCTGTGCGAGACACTCTTTCATTGCTTGAGAGCGGTCGTTTTATCTTTTGCCAGGATTTTGACATCATCTTGTCACTTACGAAACATTGACATTTTGAATATTACGGTTTGAATAAGGGACGAAGGATTCGGAGAGGGTATGGAGACACTATTTCCACAACAGGTACTCGTTCTCAATCGCCTTTGGCAGGCGGTCAATATCTGCACCCCTGAACGCGCTGTTTCTCTCCTTTATCAAGGACATGCTGCTGCGATCGATAATAACGACGGCGCCTTTAATACGCTCAATTTCAATCAATGGCTCAATTTCTCTCAAGACTACGAGGGCAAAGATTGCCTCAAAACCGTATCACTTAAGTTTCGCGTTCCCAAAGTCATTCTGCTTTTAATGTTCGACCGCTTACCACGCAAAGAGGTGAAACTTTCACGGCAAAGTATCTTTGAACGGGATAATTTAACCTGCCAATATTGTAATAAAAAATTTGACCGGAAAGATCTCAATCTCGATCACGTTCTCCCTCGCGATAAGGGAGGGCTCACCACTTGGGAAAATATCGTTTGCTCCTGTATTACCTGCAACAGTAAAAAGGGAAATAAGACCCCGATCCAAGCAGGGATGCGACTCTTAAAAAAGCCGACCAAGCCAAAGTGGAAGCCATTGCTTCATATCTACCATCAGCGGATCCCTGAAGAGAGCTGGCGACATTTTCTCGATCTCGATTCTTGGAAAGTTGAAGTTTCAGATTAGCCAAACGTTCGGGACATTCAAAACAGGGAACTGTTGATCGCAGAAAAGGTTCGGGAACCGAACATCAATCGATTTGCGGAGCAACGTCTTATTTTGGACACCAGGAATAATCCATAATAAAGCATAAAAATATTGAGA
>CAMAQI010000222.1 GCA_945860255.1 Methylacidiphilum caldifontis | reverse complement strand
GGCATACAGAGCTTCTCCTCCTGTAATGGCCAAAACCACGGCGCCTAAGACGGCAAAGATACTCATGGGGTGGTTGATCAGAAGTTGGATTCCGTAGTAAGGATTCATCGCAACAAGAACCGAGGGAGATTGGATCACTTGCCACGCCCCCATCAAAGCGAGAGTGGCAAACCAGAGGAGCATCACAGGACCAAAGATCGCTCCAATTCGAGCACTCCCCTTATGTTGAAACCAAAAAAGAACCGCTAAGATGAGACAGGCAAGGGGGACCACGAGAAAATGAAGGTTTTTATTAATTGTCACCAATCCCTCCGTCGCACTCAAAACGGAAATCGCAGGGGTGATCAAACCGTCGCCATAAAGAAGAGCGCTTCCCATCAGAATAACGAGAACTGCCCCTGTGACTCGGGTACCTGTCTCCCGTGGAGAATTTTTCTTAAGAAGAGCGAGGAGAGCGAAGATTCCTCCCTCTCCTTGATTATTCGCCTTACTGACAAAAAGGATATATTTAATACTAACGACCAAGATGAGTGACCAGAAAATCAAGGAAAGCACTCCGAGGATTTCGGCACGAGGGTCGCTGTGGTTGAGTTGTCGGAGGCACTCTTTCATCGTGTAAAGAGGACTTGTTCCAATATCCCCGAAGACAATGCCCAAGGCTCCCATCATTAAGGTTTGTGTCGACTGCTTCGAATCTGATGTGTTGTGGGTCACGGGTTCACCTTAGCGAGAGTATTCATGAAAAGAATAAAATAATTAAAGAAAAAGGAGACTACGAATTCAGGACCTCTTGAGCGATCTCCAGAGTCATTCCGCTGAGGTTGGAGATGACATGATCAGCATGATCGAGGCTATCCCGAGAATGAGTGGTTTCGAGAGCGATGACCTTGATTTGGGCTCTTTGAGCCGCCTCTATTCCAACATGAGCATCTTCAAAGACTATACAACGACTGGGATCGACTTTAATTTTTTTCGCAGCTTTCAAAAAAACCTCGGGATGTGGTTTTCCGAGGGTGACATCTTGGGCAGAGACAATTTCGTCGAATACTCCTAAGAGTCCAATGGCGGTCAGTCCCAGATCGATATTTTTACGGTGACCAGAGGAGGCAACAACACATGGAATTCCTCGGGCTTTGAGCTCTTTAACCCAGCGAACAGCTCCGGGAAGAGCTGTAATTCCTTTAGTTTTGACAATTTTGCGATAGAGTTCCTCTTTTCTTTCGGAAATCTGGTCAATTTCAATAGGGTCTTGGCTCCAGCCAAGAAGTTCAGGAATGATTCGAGTATTTTTCATTCCAAAGCTTTTTAAAAAAAATCCTTCAAAGAGAGCCTGATTCCTCTCTTGGGCGAGCAAATTCCAGCTCTCCTCGTGGCTCGAGGAAGAGTCAACAATGACTCCATCCCAATCAAAAATCGCTCCAAAATGAAATGAATCGTTCATGGTGGAAACAATGGAGAGGAGTTTTGAAATGTAAAACCGCAATTATCTTCATGAGACGATTTCTTAAATCGTTTCTTCTGTTTGCGAAAGAAAGAGTTAACGGATAGGAGGGGATTAAATCTAAAGGGGGGGGTGAAGCGAACGGTACACAGAGACAACGATTTTATTTATTTATTTTGGATAAGATAAAAATGGTGATGCCCCCTAAAATAAAACCGAGGACAAAAAAGATCCACGGTTTTTTTTCTTGATTAGAATGAGGAAGGAGATTTTTTTCGAGAGAGTTTTCAGTGGTTTTTAGAGGTGTTTTCCAGCTCTCTTTATCCTCAATTTTTTCAATGGCGGTTAACGTCCATCGTTGTCTCTCCTCGATTTGATCGGTCATGTTTACGGTTGCGATGATTCGGTCGATTTGAGGAGTGGTGATAACAACCTTTGGCGGGTAGAAAAAACTAATCCCTTCATCGTAGAGCGCTTTTTCCACAAGAGGAGGGAGATTTTTCTGCTCTGTTTCAGCATCAACCCAAATGAGAACTCCACGCTCTTGAAAACTTTGCAAGGCATATTGAATCGCTCCTGCGGGATGGGTAGAGATCGGATCTAACTGGTCATCCGTCCCTTGAAGATGGGAGGAGAGTGCGATGATAAAAACGAGAGGGCGATCTCGTTTTATTGCCTGTTTGTGTGCGACTTCAAGTTCATTAAAGTAGAATAGATCTTTCGGAAGAGAAAGATTCGCATGAAGCAATGTTGAGAGTGTGAGAAGAGTGATGACAACTCTCAATGAAATAAAATTGATCAATCGATTATTTAAATGAGCCGATGAGATCATAAATTAAAAAGTGTATCGAAAAATCGGTTTCTCAAGGGATTTTTTAGAATAATGAAAAGAAGCGGTATCGATAACGAGAGCGTTCCTCTTGTTTGCTCGTTATCCAATTTTTTCGTAGAGACTTCCATAGAGATAGGAGGATTCGGGAATCTGTAAAATGATCGGATGATCCGGATTCTGTCGGAAACTCTTGCGGAAGCGGAGTAAGGTATTCACATCCGAAGCCGCAAAGGATACCATTTCTTCCCATTCTGCGGCCGTGATATTATGTGAACAGCAGAAGGTGGCGAGGAGTCCGCCGGGGGTGAGGAGTTTCACGGCTCGAACGTGAAGGTCATGATAACCTCTCATGGCTGACTCGATATTTGCTTTATTCTTCGTAAATGAGGGAGGATCAAGGATGATGAGGTCAAAATTCCGTCCCTCTTGTTCGTATTGTCTCAAGAGGTCAAAGGCGTTCCCTTGTTGAGTCTCTAACTTCACTCCATTGAGTACCGCTGCCGCTTTCGCTCTTTCTAAAGCAGTTGCATCTTGATCAATTGCGAGACAGGAGGTCGCTCCTGCCTTTAATGCGGAGAGTGAAAATCCTCCTTGGTAAGAAAAGATATCGAGAACACGGCGGTTTGCGGCAACTTTTGCGATCTCCGTATAGTTTTCGATTTGATCGAGATAAAAGCCGGTTTTATGGCCCTGCATGAGATCGACCGGAAATTTAATATTTCCAAATTGAACTTCGGTTTGAAAGGGCTCTATTCCTGAGAAAATCGTTTTTCCGATCGGAAGGCCTTCGAGAGTTCGGACTTGAGCATCGTTTCGAAGGAGGATTCCTTGAGGCAGAAATCGTTCCTGAAGGATTCGACAGATGAGCTCCTCTCGATTACTCATTGCTTTGGTTAAGGTCTGAACGACAATGTAAGGGGGGAAAGAATCGACGATCAGGCCGGGAAGTCCATCGGCCTCCGACCAGATCATCCGTTTCGATTCAGAAAGGAGAGGGAGAGAGCGGCGGTGTTGAATCGCTTGATCGATTTTTTCAGAGATAAACCGCTCATCGAGAGTGATCATTTGACGGGAGAGACGACGAAAAACAATTTGTGATTGAGGGTTATAAACCCCTGTTCCGAGGAGAGTTCCTTTAGAGGTATAGAGATGAGCGAGATCGGAGTCGGACGCAATGACCTCCTCTACTTCATTGCCGAAGACCCATGGATGACCTCTTAAAATGCGATGACGACCAGAAGGTTTTAGTTTAAGCGCAGGAATGGTATTCATGAGGAAACGAAATTCTTAGCTTGATGTGGAAAAGAGGCAAAGAAAAACGAGATTAAGTAAAACAGTCCCCTCTATAACCGGAAACGATGAAGGGGATGTTGAGCAGGCGAAAATAATTTCATTT
>CAMAQI010000221.1 GCA_945860255.1 Methylacidiphilum caldifontis | reverse complement strand
TGAGTCGGAGGATCGAGATCTCATCGTCCATCAGATTTGTGAGGGGGCCCTCAGTTATAAAGAGGTGAAAGATCGAGAGATTTGGCCTGCTTTGGATAGCTGGCTTTCTTACGAGCAGCGGAGACAATTTGAAAAAGAGATCCCTGAGCGCAAAGAGTTGCCAGGAGGCAAGAAGGCTAAAATTACCTATTTTGCCGATCGAGATCCCGTGCTCTCGGCGACGATTCAGGCTCTTTTTGGGGTTGAAGAGGATCTGATGATTGCGAGGGGGAGAGTTCCGCTCTTGATTGAGGTTTTGGCTCCCAATCAGAGACCGGTTCAAACGACTAAATCGCTGAAAACCTTCTGGAAAGAGACCTATCCGACCTTAAAACTAGAGCTCGCGAGAAAGTATCCCCGCCACGAGTGGCGATAGATCTGTTCCAGCCTTAAACCAGATTCGTCATTAGAGATCGTTTCTAGTTTCATTTGAACCTAAAAACAGTGAGTTTAGCCGCAGAGAACGCAAAGAACTCAAAAATGAAAAAATAAATTCAGGATAAAATTTCCCCCCCAGAAATAAGATTTTTTGAGGTCCGATTCTATTTTGTGTTCTGTGCGTTCTTTTGCGGCTCAATTCCTAATGTAAGAAATGGTTTGAAATGAGGAGTCAGATTAAGTCGCTTTATCGACGAGGACATCGACAAACATCGGGAATTCATGCTGCATTCGCATCATATCACTTCGATTTTTAACACAAACATCGATGACGGGGACATTCTGGCCTTGGAGACGAGCCGCTTTTCGAGAGATCACTGCGGAGCCAGTATCTTGGGCGATTAAGGTTCCAATCCCTGGAACCTTAATTTTAGATCCGTAAGGAATGGTTCGAAAGCAAACAGCCGCTGATTTCCAAGGTACCAGTTTATCCCCCTTGGCAGAGGTAAATCCACTGCGAGCCTCATTGGGATAGTAAAAGGTAATCCGAGCCTTAAAGCTCTTCGATGCAGGGGTAGAGAGCTGCTTTGATTTCGCCTCGAGAGAGGAGAAAAGAGCTGAAATAATCAATAAGAGGCTGATCATAAGCATCTTATGGAAATGAAATGACTTTTTCATAGGGGGGAAGATAAGTAGAGTGTTTTGAAAAGGAGTCAATGTAATATTTACTACCCAAGAATTTAAAAGAGAGTGAATTGAGAATTCTTTGCTTGTGAAACTTTAAAGCCATACTAGTTTATAGAGAGAAGTGATTTCTGAATAGGGGCAAGGATGTCGACCCGCCTATTCTCCAAAAAGATAAATAAGTCACTTCCAGATTCCACCCCGGGGTAGCGCTAATCTCACGGCAACGTGATTAACTCTGGAGGTTTACGATGGGATCTGGAAAAAGAATTTCTCAAGAAACAAAGACAAGTCGTGCGATTGCTCGCTGTATTTTAACGGGAACCGCCTCAGTGGTTGCGACTTATTTAATTTGGAGAGTCGTCGATACCTTTGCGACAGAGCTCCCTTTTATGTTCGGTTCAACTTGCCTTCTTGTTGGTCTTATTGTCCTTTTATCAACTGGTCTGGCGATTTATAAGATATCGAGTCATCAAGCGGTGACCTCATCCCCCGCTTCAGAATCAACGATCAAGAAGAGTAAAAAAGTAGAGTCCTATTCCTCAGATCTGATCATGGCAGTGAGTGTTGATAAGTCAGAAGGGGCTTGGTATCAGCGCAACTAATGCTTAATTGCATTAATTAACGATATAATTTTCTATCTGTTTTCTGCGGAGCCCCGAAAAAATTGGGGTAAACAAATTTCATAAATCGGAGTCGGAAGAGTTGATTCGATCTAAAAACAACTCGCCCCACAAATGAGTCATGGTTTCGGCTAGTCCGGTTTATTTTACTTCGTTTTCATGATAATGACCCCAGTCCAGTTTTCATCGGGGGGAGTTTGAATCAACTGCTCACAGGAGTGGATGTATTCTCCAATCAGATAATCTTCTGGATTTAGTTCTTCAGCCATTTTAAATCCTTTGAGTGCCTCCTCAAAGGTTCGCTGACGATAGAGCGAGAGAGCTTTTTCGTAGTTGAGGAGCCATTCCTCTTTGGGTTGAGGAGCAAGAGGGTTGATTTTTCCAAGAACCCCAAAAATCTCCGTTGGCTTGGTTTTTCCTTTCATTTGAACAAGAGCGATCGAACGGAGCTGGAATTTTTTCTCTACGAAAGGGATTATCGATTCACCCAGAAGGAGTTCGGTGTGATAATCTTTGGTGAGACCTTCGATTCGTGAGGCGGTATTGACGGAGTCACCGATCGCGGTGAACTCCATGCGCTCGTAGGCTTTGTCATCAGAGCCCATGTTTCCGACGATCGCTTGGCCATGATTGATTCCGATACCGACTTGGAGTGCTGGTTTGCCCTCTAATTTCCATTTCAGATTTAATTTTTTGAGCGCCTCGATCATATCAAGAGAGCATTGGACGGCACGTTGAGCATCAATCTCCGAGCCTTCGGTTTCCGCATTTCCCCAGATTGCCATGACGGCGTCGCCAATGAACTTATCGAGGGTTCCGTTGTTTTGGAAAACGCATTTGACCATTTGAGTCAGATACTCATTGAGCTGTTTGACGAGGGCTTCGGCATCGGCACTTTCGGTTAACGTGGTGAAGCCACGTAAATCCGAAAAGAGGATCGTCACCGCTTTACGTCCCTGGAGTTTTTCAGGATTTTCAAGAAGCATTCGAACGACATTTTTCGAGACGTAACGCTCGAGGTGGGAGCGGACACGAGCTCGTTCTTTTGTTTCCGCAAAAATTTCGTAAATATTACAAAGGACGAAGGAGCTATTGAAGGTGAGAAAAGGGAGAAAACAAAGAATCACGAGGTTTTGATCGTTAAAGAAATAATAGGCAACTCCCGCAAAGGCAATATTAACGCCGATGAGTGCGAGAATACGCGTTTGGGGTTCTTTGCTCTTGGAAAGAAGTGCGAAGGCGATCAGTCCGGAGAGGATGATCGTTAAATAGTCCACAAGACGAGAGGTCTCGTGAAGGAATTTTTTTTGAATCGCTGCGTTGAGGGAGTAAAGATGAATTTTCGGTCCTGGCATCACGGTGGGATAAGAGGTTTTGTGATAATCTTGAAACCAATCCCCTAGCACCCCAATGAGGATGACTTTATCTTTAAAGAAAGCCCCCGATTGAAAGTTACGCTCCCAAATTTTTTCATCAAAAATTTGAAAAAAGGGAATCGGGAGAAAGACCTCCTCGTGATAGGAGTCACTTTCTTTTTGAAGGACGGGGTTATAGCTGAGCCGGAAAAGAGTCTCTTCCGGAAGGTTTTTAACAGATTCGACCCCCTCAAGTTTTTCTAAGATTTTGAAGGCAAATGAGTGAATCGGTTCCCCAGTACTTCCGAGGGTCGTGTAGTGAACACGACGGATGGTATGATCGACAGGATCAGGGAAGAAATTAACAAAACCGATCTGATTCCAGATCGGGTTGAACGGTTTCTCCTCAGGGATTCCAATAATGGATCGACTGGGGTAATCAAAGGTAATGGCTTGTTCTTTTAAAGTGGTTTGCATTGAACTATTGAGGGACTCGGTTTGAATATTGAGTCCCAGAATGACTTTGTCGGAGTGTTTCAGAATCGATTTTTTAAATTCCGGATCCCCGACACCTTCACTTTGAAAGATCAAATCGACCG
>CAMAQI010000220.1 GCA_945860255.1 Methylacidiphilum caldifontis | reverse complement strand
AAGTCGATGAACGAGAGTCCCTTGAGGAACTTTAATGATATAAGCCTCGGCATTTTTGCCGGTACAATCTTTCGATCCCCCTAATTGACCGCTTTTTGCAAATTGGTGAGGGGAGAGATTGAGATGATAGAGATTGTTCAGATGTTGATCTACTTTTAAGATCACATCTCCCCCTCGGCCTCCGTCGCCGCCATTCGGACCCCCATTAGGACGATGAAGTTCCCTTAAGAAACTCACCATTCCTCGGCCGCCTTTTCCCGCACGTGCTACAATTCGAACTCGATCCACAAACATAAGGGGAGGAGATTACACGTGCTTTCTGTAAAAAGCGAGTTCTAATGCAAAATCGAGGATAAATGAGGTGCAAGAGAGGTTGGCGGTTTTCCTATAAAAAACAAAAATTCATATTTTGTGCGGAGCAAATTCCATAAACCGGAGTCGGAAGAAGTAAATTTGACGCAACCAATTAGACATTAACCAAACGATTCTTGCTTCCGGCTCGCCCGGTTTATGTTAAGCAATTTTTTTGGAGCTCAAAAATCTCTTTCATTCCCTTTTTTGCCAAAGTCATCATTTTCAAAAGATCCTCTTCGGAGTAGGTGCTCTCTTCACCGGTCGCTTGTAGTTCTACAAATTCCCCTTTTGAGGTCATCACGACATTCATATCCACCTCGGCATCTTTGTCCTCATGGTAGTTGAGATCTAAGAGTGCCTCCCCTTTAAAAATACCGACACTCACGGCACCGAGTTGGGCGCTTAATGGGTTTTTTTTGATTTTTCCAGTTTGGAGAAGCTTTGCCATTGCCAGTTCCAAGGCAACATAAGCTCCGGTGATCGCCGTTGTTCGCGTGCCCCCATCAGCTCGAAGGACATCGCAATCAATATAAAGAGTCCGTTGTCCAAGAAGTGTCAAATCGACCACCGCGCGGATCGATCGTCCGATCAATCGTTGAATTTCGACACTGCGTCCATCGAGACGGCCTTTCGTGATATCCCGAGGTTTTCGATCTAAAGTGGAGTAGGGAAGCATCGAATATTCAGCCGTAATCCATCCCCCCGGAACCTGTTGTTCCTTCATCCAGCGGGGGACCGATTCCTCGACGCTGACGGCACAGATTACCTCCGTTTGACCGCACTTTGCTAAAACCGATCCCAAGGCATTCGGGGCAATATGATTTTGGAAAATATAGGGACGCAATTGATCCGCACAACGACCATCGATTCTTGTAGGCATACTTCAGTCATAACCGCTCTTCCGATTAATCCAAGCCTAGAGTTAGAGCTCGTTTTAAAGATTGCCAATTTGAGTTCATTTCCCCATAAAGAGCCCCTCAACTATAAATAACATAACTGAATGAAGTCTTATCTTGCAGAAGCAATCGGAACATTTGCGCACATCTTTGTTGGAATTTGCGCAATCCACAGCTCCAGCTCAGGTCTTTTGTTAGTCGCATTCGCTTACGGTCTCACTATTGCGGTGAAGCTCTTAGCGACAGGTGTGATTTCAGGAGATCCTCTCACGGGAGCGGTGTGAACCCCGCCCGTGTTTTTGCTCCAGCGCTTGTGACCGGTGATCTCTATTACATTCACCGAACACATCGTCTATTGGATTGGATCCTGCCTCGGCGGATCGTCAGCGGGTTTTATCTATTCCCGCTACATCTAAGACTAAAAAGACTTCATTCCCAAATTGAAAGGTAAGTAACTATGAGTGAATATCGTCGTCGTCCGACAGGCAACCGTCGTGGACGTTTCCGTCGCCCTAATTCCGAGTCCCGAGCAACCCAAAAAACTCCTAAAGGAATGATTGCCACCATTAAAGGGTGGTTTTCTAAACTCTTTAAGAAGAAAAGCGCTCCCAGTAAGTACAGTAATTCGCCCGCCCGCTCCTCATCGAGCGCAGGAACGAACAGTAGCACTCCCCGTGCTGCGTCAACAACCCCTCGTCCAGAGATTATCCCGACAGAAGTCACTTCGGCCCGACTTTATGTGGGAAATCTCTCTTATGATGCTGTTGAAAGCGACTTGTTTGACCTCTTCTCCAAAGCAGGAGTGGTTCGCAATGTTGAAATCATCATGGATAAACGAACCAACCGTTGTAAAGGGTTTGGTTTTGTTGAATTGGACAGTTTAGAAGTAGCGATTGCTACGGCTCAAAAGTTGAACCGTACAGAGTTCATGGGACGTCAAATTCTAGTGATGGGTGCTAAAAATGAGCGCCGTGATAAAGAGGCCTCTTCTCCCGCAATCTAGATTGATTTCTTTTTGCACAATAAAAAAGGCGACAGAATCCTCTGTCGCCTTTTTTCTGTTTAAACCATTTCTGGCTGGGGCTCCCGAGTCATGGTGCCTTTGTATTTTCCCGGTTCCTCTTGAACACCAAAGTTATTTTCCCAGAGATCATGAGCGAGCTTGAGCTCCTCCTCTTGAAGGGGAGGGGTCTCTGTTGCCAGAGCGAATTCTTTAAGTTGCACGGCGTCGTATATATTGGGCAAACAGGTAACCACTCGTGGATCGGCTAAAAGCCATTGAAGGGCCGTTTGGCTCAAGGTTCGATTTCCTAAAATAAGCGGATTGAGGGTCTCTATTTTTTGGAGTCCATTCGTGAGCCATGATTTAGGACGGTGGAGACGGTGATCTCCTGGAGGGAAAACGGTATCTTTGGTATATTTTCCTTCCAGCATTCCACTGGAATGAGTGACTCGAATAAAGTAACGGGTTTGAGCCTCAGGCTCCGTTTCGATGATCGCACGACCAGGGTGTTGTTCGAGCATATTATAAATATGTTGAAGGACATTCGGTTTACGCTTAGAGACACAGTCTGCCCCCTCATAAAGCCAGCCAATCGCAGGTCCCAGAGCGGCTCCATGAGCGAGAATCTTCCCCTCCGTTTTTAAATCCTCCATTAATTTCCAGAGGGCATCATCCTCCACCTGTTCCATGCGAATATTATGGAGTTGAAGTACATCGATGCGATCGGTTTTCAAGCGCTGAAGGGCCTTTTCAACCGCTTCACGAATAAAGGGGATCGAAAAGTTGTGAGGGATCTCGCTTTGCCCCCGTCGTTCCTCACCGTGACTATAAAAATCGTACCCAACTTTCGTTGCAATTTGGATTTGATCCCGTTTTTTTGCAAAGGCTTTTCCGATCAACTCCTCACTATATCCGTTTCCGTAGGTGTCGGCCGCATCAAAAGTGGTGATTCCTAGGTTGAGTCCCTCTTCCATCAGAAGGATCGCCTCACTTTCGGTATATTTCCCCCACCAACCGGTTGAAACGGTCCACATTCCAAAGCCGATTTCAGAAACTTTAACAGGAGTATTGGGAAGCGAGCGATATTTCATATTGAGGATGATTATAATCAAAATCATCAAGATCTCCAAATGAATATTTTTTTCATCTGATGATTAAATGTGATAGTTACTTGATCTTGTTCAACGGATACAATATTCTGTTAGAGTGATTGATTCTGATCCTTACAGTGTTGGCTCTGCAAGGCATCATTTTCGAAACTATCTCGGAATTATTCGCGGGTTTTCAGAGATTCATCTTGAAGCGCTTCCTGTTGAATCGGCGATCTAATCTCATTTTGTATTTATGATTGAGAGGGTGGACCAAGTTCAAAAATTTATTGATCGTGTTTTTTCCTCTGAGGAGATCCTACAACGACAGGAATGGA
>CAMAQI010000219.1 GCA_945860255.1 Methylacidiphilum caldifontis | reverse complement strand
GCATAAAGTCGAAGCGACTCCTCAAAAGAGTTCGATAATGCCTCAGATTCATAAGATTCAAAAGTTAAGCCAGTACCTCGTTTTAATTTCGGATCCCACTGTTGAACGGTATCTTTAAGTCCTCCGACGGCATGAACAATCGGAACCGTGCCGTAGCGTTGACTGTACATTTGTGTCAATCCACACGGCTCATAGCGAGAAGGAACTAAAAAGAAATCGGCTGCGGCAATAATTTGATGTGATAGAGGTTCATTAAACTCAATCAAAACTTTGACTTTCTTGGGGAACTTCTTTTGCAGTGTTTCTAAATATTTTTGATAATGAGTATCTCCCTCCCCCATAAAAACCATCTGAACGTCATGAGTAGCGAGAAACAAATCAACGACTTTCGCAAGCAGATCAAACCCTTTTTGACTCGTGAGCCGAGCGATACAGGCATAAAGAGGAACCGCTTTCTCCTCAAGCTTCATTTTTTTCTGAAGCCATGATTTACAAAGTCCCTTTCCCGCCAGACGACGCACCGAAAAAGGCTCTGCAAGATCCCTATCCTTTTCTGGATTCCATCGTTCACTGTCGATCCCATTCAAAATCCCCGACAACTTGAAGGAATGTTCCTGCAAAACCCCCTCTAATCCACAGCCCAACTCTTGAGTTTGAATCTCTAAAGCATACTGCGGACTTACCGTCGTCACTTGATGCGCCATCAAGATCGCCCCTTTCATCCAATTAAAACGGTGATGAAACTCGTAGCTTCTTGGCGTAAAATAGGAGGAATCTAAATTCGAAAGCGCAAAGTCATGCGCCCAAAAATTTCCTTGGTAAGCAAGATTATGGATCGTGAAAACCGTTTTAATCGGAAGTCCCTGAGCTCGAATCAGTCCGGGAATCAATCCCGTCTGCCAATCATGCAGATGCACGATTTCAGGGTGAGGCTCGATATAGCGTAACAGTTCGACACAAACCTTAGAAAAGAAGAGAAAACGAGCGGCCGAATCCTCATATTCTCCATAAAGATTTCCATAAAGATAGGAACGGTCAAAAAACTCATCTCGCTGAACTAAAAAAAGCCTGACTCCATTTTCTGTTGTCCCCTCCCATATTCGCGCCAACAGCGTTTGATTTCCAAGAGTCACGCTAATTTGTAAATCGGTCAGGGTTCTTTCTTTTAAATGTTCTGCAACGCTTCGATAAAAAGGAAGAATGATCGAGACGGCATGTTCCCGAGCTTTGATTGCAGGCGGAAGGGCCTGTAAAACGTCCGCCAATCCCCCTGTTTTTGCATAAGGAGCCATTTCGGAGGCAATAAAAACGATATTCATACAAATCAGTCCTAAAACTGTAACCAATCTTCGTGCCAATGACGAATTGATTTTAACATTTTATTTAAACGAATATCCTCGACCCGCAATTGTTCCCGGGAAGGGTTAAGCTCCCTATTGACAATTGCTCTCAGTAGATTTATTGTTCCTTTATGCCTGTTGGACAAGTACTTTCCAATTCCTCTTTAGTCGGTACCCTTGTATTCGACACAAAATCGCTTAATAACACAGGAATTGCAAATCAACAAATCAAGCCCCTCGATTTTGGAAAACAACCCCCTCTTTACACCCCTACCCCTCCTAAAATTGGAGGAGATTCAGAGGTGGGCTCTTTTAAAAGCGGGTTAGCGGCTGAAAGAATTTCTGATTTAGAAAAAGTATCGAAACCAGGTGAAAACCTCACGGTAGCTCCCCCAAAAGAGAATTTTCCCTCAGATAAATTCTCCTTAGAGCTCTCTCCCTCGACTCAATCTTATAATTTCATCGGAAAACTGACCTCAGAATCTTCTGCGGCGACAGGCTCAATTTTTAGCGCCGTCGCTTAGTTGATTCCTTAAGTTGACGCTTATGCGCAATTGCGGGATGAAGGAGGGGTCGAGGTCACGTCATACGACATCATCAACGCCTCCCGAATCATTCGACAGTCCATCAGCCGATTCGCCTCTCTTTGCTTACGGATAGACTCCACGAATTTTTTTAGCATTCACGACCTTTTGAATCCCTAGGGCTAACGTAGCACGTCGATGGCTCACTTTTTTCTCCTTAGAAAACTTGAGAACCTCCATGAAGGTCATCTCTAGGGTACGATAAAGCCGATCGTAGATCTCCGCCTCATTCCAAAAGAAATTCTGAAGATCTTGAACCCACTCAAAATAACTGGTGATGACCCCCCCCGCATTACAGAGAATATCGGGAATCACAAAAACATCTCCCCTCGCCTCAAGGATCGTATCAGCCTCTAAGTTCGTCGGGCCATTCGCTCCCTCTGCTAAGATACGACATTTGAGAAGCTTCGCATTCTGTGCATGAATCACCTGCTCCGTGGCAGCAGGAATCAGAACTTCACACTCTTGAATCAAAAGATCCTCGTTGGTGATCTTTTCCGCATCGGGAAATCCGGTGACCCGTCCATTGATCTGATGATAATCCCAAAGCTTTTGCGCATCGATTCCATTGGGATTATACAATCCCCCAAAGGCATCAGAGACCCCAACAATCCGATAGCCAAATTTCGCCATTTGAAAGGCGGCATAACTGCCAACATTTCCAAACCCTTGAATGATCACACGTGAATTTGCCGGTAATTTTAAAATCTCAACAGCACGATTTGCCAAGAAGGCCACCCCTCGTCCCGTCGCCTCTCGTCGTCCTAAGGAACCGCCAATGCTCACCGGTTTTCCAGTAACAATGCTGGAATCGGTATGTCCGACATGCATCGAGTAGGTATCCATCATCCAAGCCATCGTCTGTTCGTTGGTTCCCATATCCGGCGCCATGACATCGGTATGAGGCCCAATAAAAGGAAGCATTTCAACGGTATAACGACGAGTGAGACCCTCTAGCTCTCTTAAACTCAACTGGGCGGGATTACAGGTGACGCCCCCTTTTCCTCCTCCATAAGGGAGACCGGCAAGGGCGCACTTCCAACTCATCCACATCGCCAAGGCAGCCACCTCACCTAAATCGACGTGGGGACTAAATCGAAGCCCCCCTTTGGTCGGTCCGAGTGCCAAATGATGTTGAACCCGATAGCCGGAAAAAACTTTGGTCTCACCACTATCCATACGAACCGGAACGGAGACGCACATCAGACGCTTCGGCCACTTGGTGCGCTCACGAAGAGAGGAGTCTAAGGTCAGAAAGTCGGCCGTTTCGTCAAACTGCTGACAGGCCATTTTAAAAACCGGACTTTGAAGAAGAAATTCCATACCACCACTCCCTTGTTATGATTTATTTCGATTGATTCAGAAAGTTTTTAAGCAGCGATTTCCCCTCGCGAGTCAGTATCGATTCCGGATGAAATTGCACCCCTTGAATCGGATAGCTCTTATGGCGTAACCCCATGATCTCCTTCTCCGCTGTCTCCGCTGTGATCTCGAGGCAATCAGGCAATGTCTCTCGCTTGACGATTAAGGAATGATATCGAGTCGCCTCAAAGGGATTAGGGACATTGGCAAAAACCCCTTGATTGTGATGTTGAATCATCGAGGTTTTTCCGTGCATCAAACGATCGGCACGAACCACCTCTCCCCCGAAGACCTCACCAATACATTGATGTCCTAAACAAACCCCGAAGAGTGGAATCTTGGAACCAAATCGTCGAATCACATCGCAGGAGATTCCCGCCTCTTTGGGAGAACAG
>CAMAQI010000218.1 GCA_945860255.1 Methylacidiphilum caldifontis | reverse complement strand
TCGTCAAATCTTCAAATGCTTTAGCTCCGGTCACGGGGGAGATGTCTTCAAATTTGTCATGGTTTACGAAAACCTCGAGTTCCCTGCCGCTGTCCGCCAGGTCGCTCAACGCTCCGGAATCACGATTCCAGAGAAACCGATGTCCCCTCAGCAAAATGAACAAAAACAGGAAAAAGAGCAGCTCCTCCAAATTCATAGTGCGGTCACCGCTTGGTGGTCTCAAATCCTTCGCACGCAACCGATGGCGGAACCGGCCCGTGACTATTTAAAGAAACGCAAAATTGGAATCGATCTCGCCCGTGAATTCAATCTCGGCTACTCCCCTCCCGAATGGGACGCAACCATGAAGTGGGGCTTAACCCAAGGATTCTCTGCCGAGGCGATGGAAAAAGCCGGTATCCTCACCCGCAATGAAGGGGGTCGTGTTTACGATCGCTTTCGAGGACGATTGATGTTCCCGATTTCCAATGACTCCGGCAATGTCGTCGCCTTCTCCGGTCGTCTTCTCGATCCCGAGGCCAAGGCCGCTAAATATGTCAACTCTCCCGAGACCTCAATCTTCTCCAAAAGTCGGATTCTCTTTGGACTCGATAAAAATAAACGGGAAATTTTAAATCACCAGCATGCGATCCTTTGCGAGGGTCAAATCGATCTGATGCGCCTCTACGAAAAAGGAATTCGAAATGCCGTTGCCTCCCAAGGAACGGCCTTTACCGAACATCATGCCCGACTCCTCAGACGCTACACGCAAGAGGTCACGATCTGTTTTGATGCCGACTCGGCCGGCCAAGAGGCTGCAGTCAGAAGCGTGGAACTCCTTCTTCAAGAGGGACTTGCAATTAAAATAGCAACTATGCCAGCCGGTCAAGATCCCGATACCCTGCTTCGGGAGGAGGAGGACGGGAGTAAAATGACGGAGATTTTATCCCATGCTCTCGACTATTCGAGACATCTCCTCAATTTAACCTGTCAACAGTTCGACATGAACTCCCCCCAAGGGCGTGCCCTTGCCTCCGATCGAATGTCCGATGTCCTACTCAAACTCACCAACCCGATTCAACAACGCCTCATCGCCCATGAGGTGGCGGCGCGCCTTCAAGTCCCGTTGTCGCTCCTTCTTCTTGAGATTGAAAAAAAACAGCGCCTCCCCAATCTGGCCTCTTCAGAACGCTCTCCAGAGGTGAATATCACCGAAGAAACCCTTCCTATACTCGAGGTCTCTTCCGCCGTCGAAGGGCTTTTTTCGCTCACGCTCTCGCATCCACCGCTGATTCCCCACCTCCAACGACACCTCAAGAAGGAGTGGCTCGAGGTCTCTGCCGGAGGCGATCTTCTCATGCGGATGATCGAATCCTACACCGATGAAACATGGCAAGAACCAGCCGAATTCCTCGTTCAATGTCAGGAAAACGAGAAAAACTACCTTGCAGGAATCATTTTGAATCCAACCCCCGTCCCGGAATCGACCACTTTAGAGACCATTGCGGGGAGCATGATCCTCAATCTTCAAAAGCAATGGAGACAACGAAGGGTCTTGATTTTAGAGCAAGAAATTAAGTCCGGAATGCTCGCTATTGACCAGCTTCTTTCGAAGTCAAAAGAATTACTTGATTTAAAACGAGCCTAAGATAGTTTCACCAGTTCTTTAAAAAAGCCATAACTATGCCCAAGAAATCAGCACCCTCAAAGAAAAAAGCCTCACCCGCACCGATCAAAAAAAGCGCACCGATCGCTAAAAAAGTGACCCCTCTTCCTCCCCCATCACTGAAGGATCCGAAGTCGAAATCAGCAAAACCAACTGCAAAAACACCTGAGCCGATCTCCGTAATTCCTGCGGCAAACAATCTCTCTCTTTCCTCAAAAATTGATGAAAAGCAGATTGCAGCCATTTTTAGCGGTAATCCAGAGCGCAAAGATCGCCTTAAAGAACTGATCCGCCTCGCCAAAGAGCAAGGCTACCTCACTTTTGATGATTTAAACGAATCTCTTCCCGACAGTACGAACAATCCCGAGGAGATCGAAGGGGTGATGACCTTCCTTCGTACCTTGGAAATCGATATCATCGAAGCCTCCGAGGTCGATCGCTTTAAACAAAGCAACAGCCAAGAGGAACCGACCGCTGAAGAGGAAAAAGAGGCTCGCCTCGATATCCTCGATGATCCTGTCCGGATGTATCTGAAGCAAATGGGACAAGTCCCCTTGCTGACCCGCGAACAAGAGGTCGAAATCTCCAAACGTATTGAAGAGGCCGAATCCTCGGTTCAAGGACTCGTCGATCAACTCGGCTTCATCGCCAAAGAATATATCGGTATCGCCAACAAGCTCGAACAAGGACGCGAACGCTTTGACCGTGTCGTCCAAGATAAAAAGATTGAGGGACGTGAAAAATACATGAAGTCGCTCAAACGACTCATGCGCGATGTCGAAAAAGCCGATGAAAAGGCCAAGAAGATTTACGAAAAACTCCTGAAAACAAGTCCCAAGTCACCGAGTTTTAAAGCCCTTTTGACCGACTATCAAAAACAGATGAATGCCCTCAAACGGCTTTATCCCAAGTTCTTTTATAAACAAAAAGTCGGTGAAGATTTTGTCGCCGTCTCCGAGACCTTCATCCAACGGATTGCCGATAACGAGCATAAAATCGAGAAGCTCACGAAAAGCAAAAGCCGTAGCCGCGAAACCCTTTCTCAAATCGAGGAGGCCAAAACCAATCTTCAAGATCTGGAAACTCAGATCCGGATGCCGTTGGCAAATTTCAAAACTCACCACGGCCAACTCAAGACTTGGTTGAAAAAATCATTGAAAGCCAAAACCGAGATGGTCGAAGCTAATCTTCGTCTCGTGATCTCGATCGCTAAAAAATATACCAATCGCGGCCTCTCCTTCCTCGATCTCATTCAAGAAGGAAACATGGGATTGATGAAAGCGGTCGAAAAATTCGAATACCGTCGCGGTTACAAATTTTCAACCTATGCCACTTGGTGGATTCGTCAGGCAATCACTCGGAGTATCGCCGATCAAGCTCGAACCATCCGTATTCCGGTACACATGATCGAGACGATCAATAAATTGATGCGGGTTCAAAAACAGCTCGTTCAAGAGTTCGGACGTGAGCCAACTCCAGAAGAGATCGCTGACGAAATTCAGATCTCCGTCGAAAAGGTTCGCGGTATTTTAAAGATGGCTCAACAGCCAATCTCCCTCCAAGCCCAAGTCGGCGACAGTGACGACACCACCTTCGGCGATTTCATCGAAGATAAATCGGCTGAGAATCCTTCTGAGATGGCCAGTTACTCGATGCTCCGCGAGAAGATCAAAGATGTCCTCGACACCTTAACCGATCGTGAGCGTCTTGTTCTGGAACAACGATTCGGACTTGTCGATGGCTACTCCCGTACGCTTGAAGAGGTCGGTCGCCAATTCAAAGTGACTCGTGAGCGGATTCGACAAATCGAAGCCAAAGCCCTTCGTAAGATGCGTCACCCCACCCGTCTCCGTCACCTCAACGGATTCCTCGAAACCGAAAATCCATACGCATAAATTTGATTCGATTTCAAAAACAGAAAAGGGGATCTACCGGTCCCCTTTTTTGTGTAAAAATTAATCCCAGATTCGACAAGAATTTTAAACTGCTCATCTTCACTCATCTTCACTAATTCAAGGAAACCCAATAGCCTATTAGCCTGTTAGTT
>CAMAQI010000217.1 GCA_945860255.1 Methylacidiphilum caldifontis | reverse complement strand
GGAATCCTTGCAGCGCTTTATACGATCTTCTGGTAAAAATTCTTGGTAGTAGTCTCATTTACTGTCAAGTTGATCCTTTATGCGCCATATGCAACGCAACAATTCCACCGGTTAAATTCCAATAACATATCGCATCAAAACCACTTTGTTTTAACTCCTGAACCAATTGCTTTTGATTCGGAAATCGACGAATCGTCTCCGCTAAATAGTCATAGTCTGAAACCTCAGCTCCCCAGAGCTGTGCCATGACCGGTAAAATCTCAACAAGATATTTCCAATAAATTTTTTTCCACCAAACGACTGGATGGGAAAACTCCAAAAGATATAAAAAACCGCCGGGACGTAACACGCGGAGAATTTCCTTTAAAGCCATCGGACGATCGACGACGTTCCGATATCCAAAAGAGATCGTTACCGCATCAAAGGAATGATCGTGAAACGGTAAATGCATCGCATCAGCAGTGGAGAGCTCTCGAACCCCTTTCTGTTGGGCGACCGTTAACATCGGAAAACAGAAGTCACCCCCGACCCCAATCCCCTGATAGGCTTTTCTTTTCCTCAGCGAGATCAAGAGATCTCCACTTCCTGTCGCTAAATCGAGCAAATCTCGGGGAAACTGCTCTTTGACTCGTTGAGTCAGAAAACCTCTCCAATAGTAATCGACTCCTCCGCTCAGAAGATGATTTAAAAAATCATACCTTTTCGCAACTCTCGAAAAAAGAGTTTTCACTTGTTGAGCGGTTTTTGGATGCTTCAAAAGATGAATCCCTTTTTTCTTTAGCTTTTTAACAAGTCAAAAGCCTCTTGATACTTGGCTTGAATTTTTTGAATGATCTCTTCGGGAAGCACTGGCCCCGGAGATTGCTTATCCCAATCGAGTGTTTCTAAATAGTTTCGCAAAATCTGTTTGTCAAAACTCGGTTGTGATTTTCCTGGTTGATACAGCTCCGCCGGCCAAAATCGGGAGCTATCGGGAGTTAAGATCTCATCAATTAAAATAATCTTTCCCTCAAGCCATCCGAATTCAAATTTCGTATCGGCAATGATAATCCCCCGTTTACTCGCAATCTCCTTTGCCGATCGATATAACGTGAGGGTCAAATTCTGTAAGGTTTCATACAAAAGATCTCCAATTCGACCCCTTGCCTGAGCTTCGGTTAAATTCTCATCATGACCGGTCTCTGCCTTTGTCGCAGGGGTAAACAAGATCTGAGGAAGTTCGGAGGACTCCAAAAGCCCTTTCGGAAGCAGGAAACCACCACAAGTCCCCGACTCCTGATACTCCTTCCATCCCGATCCTGCTAAATAGCCACGGGCGACACACTCGACAGGAATCACCTCGGTTTTCTTCGCCCGAACCAGTCTCCCTTTCCACTCGGGAATCTCTATCCCTTCAGGAAGATCATAACTAATGACATGATTAGGGATCAGATGCGACGTTCGGTCAAACCATTGTCGTGCAATTTGGGTGAGGAGAACCCCTTTGTTTGGAATCAGATTCGGAAGTATCACATCAAAGGCCGAAATACGATCTGAAGCCACAATCCAAAGTTCCTCTTGGTACGTATACAAATCCCTTACTTTTCCACTTCGCAACGGTTGGATTCCCCACGATTTTAATTGCTCTAAATTCATCTCTATCGTTGTGGCAGAACTGTTCTCATTTGAAAACTCAATTATCATAAATCGGTCAAAGACCGAAACCAAGAATTTATCTTGGATGAAAACATTTTCTGCTTCCATTTACATCGCATTGAATTCCGATTTATGAACTTTTAAAATACTGTTTCTTTTTTTGGGATTTTGTGACTTGGTGTGAGAATGGGTTTAAATCAAGCGCTCTAAGAACTGCCGACTCGTTTTTTGACATCTTCCTGAACCTCATTCCACCATGAATCCAAGGAGAGCTTACAGCTCTCCTTCACCGCTTGGAGATCCCCTTTGACTACCGCTTTTGCAAAAAAGTAGAATTTAATCTTCGGCTCTGTTCCTGATCCCCGTACTGCCATACGACAACCATCCTCCATGTGGAAAATGAGCATCATCTCCTTAGGGATGACTTTCCCATCCAAATCTTTGTAAACCTCTTTTTCAAAATCTTGAATCTGAACGACTTTCTTCCCTTGATAGGACTGCGGAGGATTCGTTCGATAAGACTCCAAAAGCTTCTTAATTTGTGCCGCCCCAAGCGCCCCTTCAAAGGTGAGGGCTCCTAACTTCTCCGTATAGAAGCCGTACTCTTGATAAATCTGATTGAGGCAATCCAATAAGGTTTTCCCTTGAATCTTTGCCTCTGCAGCCGCTTCAGCAAACATCAGGGCCGCCGCATTGGCATCCTTATCCCGTACATAATCCCCTCCGGAGTAGCCGTAGCTCTCCTCTCCCCCAAAGATAAAGAAGGAGCTTTTCTCCAAAAGAATTCCCCGGCGTTCGGCTGCTGAAAGTGAATCCTTTCCAGCTAAACCGGCCTCTTGCTCGTAGTTCCGAAGTTTTTCGCCGATGTACTTAAATCCGGTCAAGGTCTCGATACATTTCAACCCCTGCTTTTCGGCGATCGATTTCTGAAGATCGGTGGTCACAAAGGTCTTGATCAAGACCCCATGGGATCTATTTTTCTCATTTAAGATCCCTTGAGCGAAAAATCGTCGAATCCGATAATCGGCCATCAAGGTTCCGATAATATTTCCGGAGACGATCTCATATTCCCCTTGGTCATTCCGAATCGCCACCCCCATTCGATCACAATCAGGATCGGTCGCAATGACGATGTCGGCCTTTAACTCCTTTGCTTGGGCAATAGCGATTGCGAGCGCCTCGGCATTCTCAGGGTTTGGCGATTGAACCGTGGGGAATCGACCATCTCCTTTTTCTTGCTCAGGAACAATATGAAGTTGGAAACCAAAGTTTGTAAGAAGTCGCGGAATGATCTGAATGCCTGTCCCATGCAACGAAGTGAAAACGATCTTTAACGATGACTTTGCCTTCTGAATCGTTTCTGGCTCCAAAACAAGCGTTTCGAGCGCCTGAAGGTAAGCTTGGTCCGCCTCTTCTCCCAGTAAATGCAATCGCCCTTTCTCTGGGGAGTGTGTCGGTGCCGCCCCCTCTTTCAGACGGTTCACCTCCGCAATGATTCCACTCGCTTGTGGTTCGACGACTTGAGCCCCATCATCGAAATAACATTTAAATCCATTATCGTGCCACGGATTATGGCTCGCTGAGATCACCACCCCCGCTTGCGCTTTCAACCAACGAACCGAGAAAGAAAGTTGCGGAGTCGACCGAGAATCGGAAAAAAGATAAGCCTCATGACCTTGGGATTGAACACATTCCGCTAAAAGTTCGGCAAAATGACGGGAGAAATGACGGGTATCATGAGCGATCACCACTTTCGATTTCTGATTCGGGAAATTCTTCAAAAGATATTCGCCCAGTCCGAGTGCGGCAAAACGAATATTCGCATCATTCATGACATTCGTCCCTACCCCCGCATGTTCAGGAGCCCCCAACGGAGTTGGCGTTCCCTTCTCCGCCTCAGTCACCGTCTTACATATCGTCCGTCCTCGAATCCCTCCCGTGCCAAATTTAAGATTCGTATAAAAACGATCGTTCAACTCCGTCCACTTCTGTTCACCTACAAGCTCCTCAATACTTAATTTCTCCCAAGACTCAATGGTAGGGGATTGATAAAGATTGAGAATCGCCTCCCGAGAGGAGGCAAGGAGA
>CAMAQI010000216.1 GCA_945860255.1 Methylacidiphilum caldifontis | reverse complement strand
CTCACTTACTTTCCGCTCAATGCACCATGGAGAAGTCAAAATGCCTGAAGATAAAATCGCCTCCGAGAGCCGGATGCGGGAAACCCGCCTGTCCGGTTCGATGAGGGGGAGAAGAACCCTTCGGGTTCATTCTCTCTACTCTACCGAAGCAACTGTCCCGATGGAATCGGGAATGACACAGGAGTCAAGCAACTTAAAAACATTCAAACAGAGATAAAGACATTGCCTCACGCACTCCCTGCGTGATAACGCAAAACATATCGGGCAACTCAATGGAGAGCCAAGGGTCGGCAACTAGGAACAGCAGTTCCGTAGAGGCGCAAAGCTTCCCAAGGTTCTCCCCGTAGGAATTTAGAAAAAAATCATTTACCTTTCGGGCGGAACCTTGGGCAACTTCGCGGCTTCGTGTGAAAAACTGTCTTTTCGTTTGTTAGGTTGACGCTCATGCGACAGTTCGGGGCACAGTTGTGAAGCGGATTTTTTGCATCGATTCGGAGGATGTTCAGGATAAAGACCAAAGAAAATTGTTTTTGAATTTATCCTCCCCATCCTCCCGATCGATGCAAAAATTGCCTTTCCTCTGCGTTCCTCGGTGCGCTCTGCGGTTAATATTGCATTTCTCTTCGCTTAAGTTGAGGCCAATGCGCCCATGCGGGATCGCCCCCGATGATTCCTAATTCAAGAAATGTTTTACATCTCAACGGCATCGCCGATTTCGATTCCGAGGTTGCGTGCGGTACGGATTGATTCTCCGGAAAGGGCGCGTTTTTTGCCGATGACCGATTCAATCGGAATGAGTTGCATCTTGCTTCCGACTTGAGCGACCATGGTTCCCGTCTCTTTACTTTCAAGTGCAAGAACGGCCATTTCCCCCATTCGGGCTCCCAGCAGACGATCGAAATGGGTTGGAACTCCGCCGCGTTGGACGTGTCCTAAAACAGTCAATCGGGTATCTTGCTGGATCGTTCCTTTTGGAAAGTCATTGATACGATTGAGAAACTCCGCTCCGGAACAGACCCCTTCGGCAATGATGATGACGCTATTATTGTGCTTGCGGGCAAAACGGCGTTCAAGGACTCGGGTGATGTTGTCCATATTCAGTTTAAACTCAGGAATGACAGCGACTTGAGCCCCCGTCGAGATCGCGGTCATTAAGGCGAGGTAGCCACTAGCGCGACCCATGACTTCAACGACGAAGCAACGGCGGTGAGAGGCGGCGGTGGCGCGGATCATATCGACTAAATGCATGATCGTATTAAGGCAGGTGTCGACTCCGACCGACATCTCTGTGCCGTAGAGATCGTTGTCAATCGTTCCGGGAATCCCGACGACTTGAAGTCCTTTTTTCTGGAGGGCTAAGGCTCCGGTAAGTGATCCATCTCCTCCGACAACGACGAGTCCTTCGATTCCATGGGCTTCGAGAATTTTCATCGCTTTGTTTTGTCCCTCTTCCTTGATGAACTCGAGACAACGGCTGGTCTGAAGAAAGGTTCCCGGTTCCCGTCCCTTTCCGCTGACCTTAAGGACATCGAGCTGAATGAAATCGTTATCGAGTAATCCTTGATAGCCGTTTTGAATTCCCCAAACCTCCATTCCTTTGTTGACGGCGGTACGCGTTACAGAGCGAATGACAGGGTTCATACCGGGAGAGTCTCCGCCGGAGGTCAGAATTGCGATTTTTTTCATAACGTTTTTTTGCTAGCGAACTCCTCGAGAAATGCAAGATGGACTTATGTGCATATTAAGTCTTCTGTTTTCATAAAGCAGAGATTATTCCATATTTGATTGTTCTCCGAAAATTTTTCATTAAAAAAGAAAAATGAAGCGTTATTATTGTCCTGATCTTGAGAGCAAAGCCCTTTCTGAAAACGAAGCCCATCACTGTTTAGATGTCATGCGTCAGCAGGAGGGAGAGACGATTACCGTATTTGATGGAAAGGGTCGAGAATGGAAGAGCGTCATTGAATCGACGGGCAAGAAGAGTGTTCAATTTAAAAAATTGGCGGAGAGCAAAACTCCTAAGTCGAAGGTTCCTGTGATTTTGGCGCAGGCGTTAACGAAGCAAAAATCGATGGATTTGATTATTCAAAAAGCGACCGAGCTTGGGGTTGCGGAGCTTGTTCCGTTACAGTCCGATCGGAGTGTGGCGCAGATTGAAGAGGAAAAAGCGGAGGCGAAAGTTGAGAAATGGCGTCAAACGGTTGTTGAGTCTTGTAAGCAATGCGGACAAAATTGGCTTCCGGTTGTTGGGGCTCCGACAAAAGTGCGTGATTTTCTCGGCGACTCCAAGCGATTTGGGTTGAAGCTGATCGCCTCGTTACAAGCGGAGGCGCGACCGTTGCGGGATGTTTTGAAAGAGAACAGTGAGAATCCGGCGCTCACCAAAGGAGTTGTTTTGATGATTGGGCCCGAGGGGGACTTTACCCCTGCGGAGATCAATGAGGCTCGGAATAACGGATTTTTACCAGTCTCTCTTGGTCCGGTGATTTTACGTTCGGAAACAGCGGCCCTATTTTCATTGGGAGCGGTCCTTTACGAATATCAGGGTTAGTTCCTCGCTCTTGAAATTCTTCGCAAAACGATCAACATTTTGTCCTCCCGCTTGTTTGAAGGGAAATAAGGCTCCTTCCCGTTTCCAGCGAATCCTTTTTTTGCCTATTTTAGCTCAATTTTCTCAGCAGGGCCTGATTGAGTCTCATGCCAAATTCTAAGTGAGCGACGGGAAAGGTTTCGTTTGGGGAGTGAATCCGTGAGTCAGGAAGAGCCAGTCCAATCAGGAGGCTATCGGCGTCGAGGATCTTTTTAAAGGTGGCAAGAATCGGGATTGTTGCTCCGTCTCGAACGCGATAGCCTTTCGCTCCCGGAAAGGCCTCTTTCATCGCCTCAACGGCAGCGAGAGCCATCGGGGAGTCGGGATCGAGTGAGTAAGCTCCGCCGCCATGGCCACGTTTAACGGAGATATTTACAGTACTTGGCGTGTGCTGACGAAGATGGCGTTCAATCGCCGCTCCGACCTTTTCTGGCTCTTGTCCAGGAAGAAGACGACAGGTTATTTTTGCATGGGCCTCGGAAGGAATGACGGTTTTACTTCCAGGGCCTTGATAGCCGCCGTAGAGGCCATTCAACTCTAAGGTCGGGAGGAGCCAGAGTCGTTCGAGAACCTCTTGACCGTGAGCCTCCATTTGGGGAACCCCCGTGAGTTGTTGAAAGTAAGACTCATTGAGGGGGAGTGATTTCCATTCCTCAAGCTCCCATGGTTTCGGCGGAAGAATTCCGTCATAGAATCCTTCGACCGCGATCCGTTGATTGGTAAGATAAAGAGAGGCGATAAGTTGGCTGATGATCTTGAGAGGATTGGCGATAATACCGCCAAAGAGACCGGAGTGAAGATCCCTCGTCGGGCCTTGAATTGAAAATTCAATCCCCAGAATCCCACGCATCGCATAGGTCAGACTTGGCTCCCCGGAGCCGACCATCATCGTATCGGAGACAATGACCGTGTCGCAGGCGAGTGAGGATTTATTTTCGAGGAGAAATTTTTCGAGATGTTTACTTCCGATCTCCTCCTCTCCTTCGATCAGGAGAATGACATTGACCGGGAGATCCCCTGTTTTTTGAAGCGTTTCACGAAGCCCGAGAAGATGGGCGAAGATTTGTCCCTTATTATCCGAGGCCCCCCGTGCCGTGATCACTCCATTTTGAATCGTCGGCTCAAAGGGAGGAGAGTTCCAGAGATCGAGGGGATCGGGGGGTTGAACGTCGTAGTGTCCGTA
>CAMAQI010000215.1 GCA_945860255.1 Methylacidiphilum caldifontis | reverse complement strand
TGGGGGGATGGCAGGGGGGGCTGATTTGATTCTCGTTCCGGAGATTCCTTTTAACTACGCTTCGGTGGAAAAATTTATACAGCAGCGCCGAGCGATGGGGGCGCGCAGTTCGATTGCCGTTGTGGCAGAGGGGGCCTGTCCAGTCGGTGAGGATTTTACGACTCTCAAGACACCTGATCTAATGGGAGAGAAAAAGTTGGGAGGGATCGGACAGCGGGTGAGTGATGAGATTCAGAAACGAACGGGGCAAGAGAGCCGATCTGTTGTGCTCGGACATCTACAACGTGGGGGAGATCCAACAACGACCGATCGGCTTTTAGGGACACGATTTGGAGTGCATGCGGTCGAGATGATTCGTGAAAAGAAGTTTGGGCAGATGGTCAGTTATTTGAATTATGAAGTCGGAGAGGTCTCGATTGCCGATGCTGTCGGGGTCTTAAAAACAATCTCTCCTCAGAGTCAGATCATCGCTGCGGCACGAGCGACGGGGATTAGCTTCGGAGACTAAATTTTTAAGTCGCTCTTTAATATGGAGATCAAAATGTCTGAAAAAACAGGAATTCGGTTGGATCTCGATTTAAAATTTCCTGAAATTCCTCAACACGCATTTCCAGAAGTTTCAAGCGAAGAGGCGAATCGACTCGGATTGGCACATGCTGCAATGATGCTCCCAACAGTCATGCCCTTGCTTTTAGAGAGGAGAAGTCAGTCGATGAATGCCGAGCGTTTTGTTTGGATTGCCCCGTCATCTCCACTCCAATCGAACTGAAATGGATAGGCTATTTTGCTTACGAGCTATTCAGCTATTTTTAATTTGTAAAAAGCTCTCTGCCAGTGAATTAAAGAATATATCTTGGGGGTTGAATTCTGTAGCGTTTCGCTCTAATGATAGAGAGATGAATTTCAAGCAGCGTTTTTTTGTTCATTGGAGAGCGAAGGTGGGGTCTTTTTTTGCAGCCTGTCTCTTGTGGATCGTTTTGAAGGAGGCTTTTGAGCCTGGAACGTTGGATCAGATTCTTACGGGGACTCGAGTTAAACCCTCTCAGAGCTTAGAAAAATAAAATTTACTTCAGAAAGTGAAATCAGAATGAAACCCTCTATTTTCGGGACCGATGGGGTCCGTGGAACTGCCAATCGTTATCCTGTGACTGCCGAGGTGGCATTACAAATCGGGAAAGCGGTGGCTTACGTTTTTAAACAAAATCATCCTCAACCGCAAATCGTTATCGGCAAGGATACCCGTCTCTCGGGGTATATGCTGGAGAGTGCGTTGGCGGCGGGGATTACCTCGATGGGAGTAAACATCGCTTTATTAGGACCGATTCCAACTCCGGCGGTCGCTCACTTAACTCGGACCTTGCGTGCTGCCGCAGGGGTGGTGATCAGTGCATCCCATAATCCCTTTGAGGATAATGGAATTAAGATTTTTCAGGGAAATGGATATAAGTGCGAAGATGCCCTGGAGGCAAAAATTGAGGCACTTCTATTTTCGGAAATTCTAGAAAAAGCGACTCCTGCCGGAGATAAAATTGGGCGCGCAGTTCGGATCGATAAAGCCGATGCCCGTTATTCGGAGATGGCGAAGGCCTCTTTCCCAGAGGAGCTTAATCTTTTTGGGATGAAGATCGCCTTGGATTGTGCCAACGGGGCGGCCTATAAAACCTCTCCGGAGGTTCTCACGGAGTTGGGGGCAACGGTGACGTTGTTAAATCACCAACCGAACGGATTAAATATTAACGAAAAATGCGGGAGTACTTATCCTGAAGTGGTTTGCGCCGCAGTCAAAGAGATCGGGGCCCATGTCGGAATCTCGCATGATGGCGATGCGGATCGTGTGATTTTGTGCGATGAAAAGGGGGAACTGGTTGATGGGGATGAGGTTTTAGCGATTCTTGCCTTGAACCTCTTGTCGCAAGGGAAGCTGGCGGAGAAGACCCTCGTCGCGACGGTCATGAGTAATTTTGGACTCGATGAAACGCTTGAACAGGCGGGGGGGCATGTGATTCGAACGGCGGTGGGAGATCGCTACGTCATGGAGGCGATGATCGAGAAGAATTTGAATTTAGGGGGAGAGCAGTCGGGGCATGTGATCGTCCGAGATTACGTGACCACGGGAGATGGACTCATTACAGCGCTTCAGATTTTACGGATTATGCGTGAGACCGGAAAGCCGTTGAGCGAGCTCAAGCGTTGTTTAAAAAAATATCCGCAAAAACTGATCAATTTGAAGGTGAAGGAAAAACGACCTTTGGAATCGATCGCAGGTTTGAGCGAAAGAATTTCAGCGGTGGAAAAAGAGATGGCCGGAAAAGGACGGGTCTTGCTCCGTTATTCCGGGACAGAGTCGAAAATTCGACTCCTTTTGGAAGCTCGTGAAGAGGGAAAAATAGAGGTTTGGTCCGAACAGATTATGGAAGTGATTCGGCGAGAGTTAGGGGTTTGAGAAGAGGAAATACAATTTTTAAACTTTGTGTCTAATGGATCTCGATGCGGGAACTCGACCCATTCTGGATCTCGATGTGCTACTCGAACCATTTTGGAGCGCCGACCGCCGGGCGGCATGGATGAGGGGTGGATTTAAAGGACGCGGGAGCAAGAAAAAATTATTTTTTGCATCGATATTCAGGATAATGAAAAAAGGGATATCTGAACTTCGAACTAATGAGTAAAAATCACCATCCAATCAGCTTTTGTAAGAATTTTTTGATTAAAGCTTATCAGAGGCAAATGTTTCCATCATTTTGGCGGCGAAGTTAAGGTATCTTTTCTCACGCTGCTTGTAATTCAAGCTCTACACGTTGTCCAAGTGCAGTTGCAATATTGACCAATGCATCCAATGAAAAATGGGATACACGCCCTCTGATCAGTTCATTGATACGGGGTTGAGTGACACCACAGCGTGTGGCGGCTTCAACCTGTGTCCATTTATTCATTTGGATGATGGCACAAATTTTTTGCATGAGTTCAGCACGTGTTCTAAGACTCGCCGCTTCAAATGGAGTATCCGCAAGCGCAGCCCATACACATTCAAATTTTTCAACACTTCTCTTTTTCATGATTTCGTTCTCCTAATTTCCATGTAACGTTTCTTGGCGATATCTAAATCTTGCTTAGAAGTTGCTTGCGATTTTTTCTGAAATGAATGGAGGACATAAAGAGCTTCTTTCAAACGGACAGTATAAATAACCCGATAAGTTCCAGCATTTTCCCATATTCTTAACTCCTCAACTCCAATTCCGATTGTCGGCATCGGTTTTGAGTCATTAGGGATAAGTCCTTGTTGCACCCGATATAGCTGATAACCTGCGTCTTGTTTGGCATCCTCTGGAAACTCCCGCAAGCGCTTCAGTGAATCTCCTATAAAGATGATAGGCTTCATTTATAAACCAATATACTGGTATTAGTATAATTGTCAACTACCCCCTGACCTAATCAGAAAGGTTTGATCAGGGTTTTCAGGAGAATCGAACGGGTATCCCAATTGGCGATAGGCCATCAGACGTTTTCGTCTCTCCAAATCGACTCTATCAAAATAAGGACTTACTATCCAGATTTCCGGATTCCCTTATTTAAAATTTGCTTTAGGACATTTTCCATGGATCTCAAAAATCCCAAATGGATGTACCTGAAGGCGATTCTCTTCGTTTTCATTGGAATTTGCTGCTTTGTCCTTTTATGGGTGGAAAGTCCGAATCTCAAAACCGCGGTTCTTCTCGGTTTGATGATTTGGGCTTTTTGCCGCGCCTACTACTTCGCTTTTTACGTCATTGAGAAATACATCGATCCGAAATATCGATTTTCTGGG
>CAMAQI010000214.1 GCA_945860255.1 Methylacidiphilum caldifontis | reverse complement strand
GATCCCTTGTTTCGCATAAATTTGATTTTGATCATTAATACCGATTCGTCCGATCGGTTTCTGAATTTTGAGTCGATCCCAGCAAATATGCCCTCGGGCAATGGCGAGATAGATTTTCGTCAACTCCCGACGCATCATCATTTTTCCGAGCTGAGAGGCGGACTCAGAGGATTTTGCGACAATCACTAATCCGCTCGTTTCTCGATCAAGACGGTTCACTAATGCATAAAAGGGGAGCGGTCTCTGCTGCTGCAGAAGGTCTAAGAGGGTTATTTCACCGTCAGGTCGAGTGGGATGAACGAGAAGAGGGGCCGGTTTATCGACTATTAAAAAATCGTCATTCTCAAATCGAATCGAAAGCGGAAGCGGCTGTTCCGACATTTTACTTTCCCAATTTTTGAGAATTATTTTTTAATGTTTTTATTCCCCATATGAGCAGCATTGTTGCGGCTCCTTCATCTAAATTTCCGAAAAAAGGAATATTATCCGGAATCAGCTCAAATACTCCCCAACCAGGATTCAAAAGATAGATGACGGCAACCGTGATCGTAACCAATGCTTTGATTCGCGACGATTTCATTTTTCAATTACGGGTGAGGGAATGGACTCACAAAAAGAAACGATTTTATTCGATGAATCAAACGTTAAGGAGCGATGTCCATCGAGTTGATAGAGAATAAATTCAGGAGAGAGCTTATTCCACTCGTTTTGAAAAAAAGGGGCATAAACTTTAACCACACTCTCTTCACTTTTGAGAAGTAGGGAGGTCGTGGGGGAGAGGGATTCATCGTTCTCTTCAACTTCAATCCAATCGGCTTCTGAGGAACGAGAGGCATCCAACGCCGCATCTCGGAGATAGGAGAGGAGCCAGATTCTGGGGTGTTGATAATACCATCGGATTAAATCATGCCGGGTGAGGAGCTCCGTTAACTCTGATTTGATTTTTTGCTGTTTTGCAACAACACGCTCCTCCCCTAAAAAACGAAGCGCCGATTTTCCATCGCGTAAATTGCGTAAATCCGATTCTAGTTCATCTCGAAGACGGATCTCCTTCATTTTATGAAGAAGATCCGGCGATCGATCCGGATTCCATCCCTCATGAACCCAGTCATGATGATGGGAAAGTCCAAATTCGACACATAATTCATCCGCACTTTGGTTCAAAAGAACCGAGATGCGATGAAGAGCGGTTCGAGGCTCAAATGTCGATTGAAGAACCCAGTAAGACATCTATTTTTTAATTGAAATCAGCTCAACCTCGAAAATAAGGACTTCGTTTGGTCCAATCGATGGCGGGGCTCCGCGAGTTCCATAAGCCAATTCTGAGGGGATCACAAGCGTCGCTTTTCCCCCTTCGGAAAGCAATTGCAGACCTTCGGTCCAACCGGGAATCACCTGGTTTAAAGCAAAGGTCGCAGGCTCATTTCGTTTGAAGCTACTATCAAATTCAGTGCCATTAATCGTGGTTCCGCGATAGTGTACCGTGACCGTATCGGTGGCTTTCGGTTTTTTTCCGGTTCCTTTTTTGGTTTCTAAAAATTGTAAGCCGGTAGGAGTGACTTTAACTCCCGCTTTCTTTGCATTTTCTGCTAAAAATGTTTTTCCGACCGATTGAGCCGCCTCGCCTTGTTTTTGAGCGGCTTGCTGTTGTACGGTCATCATGACTTGTTGAATTTCTTGTTCCGTTAAGGCACAAGGTTTTCCTGCAAGGGCCTCTTTCATTGCGTTCGCAACGAGAGCGGGATCAAGAGAAACACCGCGGGTTTTAAAGTCTTTTCCAATTTGGTAGCCAAGGGCGTAACTAAATTGATCGTTAATATTTTTTAATGTTGATTTTTCCACGCCCCAGAGCGTAGCAGAGATTAAAGCGATTGCAGTTAAAAAAACCGATATTTTCTTCATATTTCCTTTTGTTAATGAAATCCAGATACTAAATCTCTCCTCAATCATCAGTCAAACCTGAAAAAGTTTTGTTTAACTATTGAATCCACTTCAAACCCGTGCATTCTTATCTGTCATTATGCCTCTAGATCTTAAAGATATCGTCGCTGCACGCATGGGAGAAAACTACAATCTTCATGATCAATACATGAACCGCACGCTTGTTAAGGTTCAACGGATGATCGGTTTTGATAAGGTCTATGCACGCGCTGAGGGCTGTTATCTGTACGATCAAGAGGGGAACGATTACCTCGATTTTCTTTCTGGTTTTGGGGTCTATAATATGGGGCGCAATCACCCCGTTGCTCAAAAAGCGATTCGCGATGTCCTCGAGATGAATCTTCCGAACATGGTTCAAATGGATTCTGCTTTGATGAGCGGTCTTCTCTCTGAGGCTCTCGTTAAACGACTCGCCAAACAGGGAGCCCCTCATCTTGACTCCGTCTTCCTCTGCAATAGTGGAACAGAATCGGTCGAAGGAGCCCTTAAATTTGCTAAGGCGGCGACCGGTCGACCGCGTCTGCTTTCGCTGAATAACTCCTATCACGGCTTGACTCACGGGGCCCTTTCGGTCACTGGAAATCCCTTTTTCCATGAGGGATTTGCCCCTTTTCTTCCAGGGTGCGATAAGATCGACCTCGGAGATCTCTCTCAGCTTGAACATGAACTCAAAAAAGCGGATGTCGCCGCCTTTATTCTCGAGCTCGTCCAAGGGAAAGGGGTTAAATTTGCTAAAGGAGATTACTATCTCAAGGCACAAGAACTTTGTCGCAAGTACGGAACTCTTTTCATTTGTGATGAAGTCCAAACAGGGCTTGGACGAACCGGGAAATGGTTTGCCTTTGAACATTGGGGCTTAGAGCCGGATATCTTGACTCTTTCGAAAGCATTGAGCTGTGGCTATGTTCCTGTGGGTGCTATTATTACACGACGTTCGATCTATCAAAAAACCTTTTCCCGTTTAGATCGCTGCATCGTTCATTCGACGACCTTTGGCCGTAATAATCTCGCCTGTGCCGCAGGGCTTGCTGCCTTGACCATTTTAGAGGATGAAAAACTTCCGGAGAATGCCGCAATTCAAGGGGGGTATCTCGAAAAGCGACTTCTTGAGTTACAACAAAAGCATGAAGTGATCAAAGAGGTCAGAGTCAAGGGACTCATGGGAGCGATCGAATTTGGCGAACCCTCCTCAATGATGATGAAAATGGGATGGAAAGCGGTTCACGCCATGGATCCGAGTCTTTTTCCGCAGTTGATTGTCACTCCGATGTTGAGTCATCATCGGATTCTCACGCAAGTGGCAGCGAATAAATGTGATATTGTTAAAATTCTTCCTCCGTTAATTTGTGGGCCGAAAGAGATTGATCGCTTTATCGCCGCTCTGGATGATGTTTTAGCGGGACTTAAAAAATTCCCTGGACCCGTGTGGGAGATGGGATCAAATTTCTTTAAGACGATGAAAACAGGGGCTCCAAAAGAGAGCGAGCCCGTTCCTGTTTAACGTAGATTTATCTTGTGAATCGAAGGCTCGTAGGTCATTACTTTCTTAATGTGCAGGAAGATCTTTACGATTAGACAACCTCTACCAAATGACAGGAGCGACTTACGGTGTTGAATCGAATAGTCAGCAAGACCGTCCAAGGTCAGGAAGAGGACTATTTGTATTCGAGACTCGATCGCATCGCCGATATGAGCGGAACTCAGATCAAAGCGGAATATGTTTTTGAACTGGGTCTTAGTTTTGTAGCGGTTCAAAATAATTGAGGGAGGTTGAGTCAGATTAAGTGGTGGATATTTTCAGATAAAGAAAGACCCCTGATGAACGCGAGTTCATCAGGGGTTTTTGCGTTCTCTTTTCCTTGAGGGAAGAAGAGTAACGGGGTGGCAGTTC
>CAMAQI010000213.1 GCA_945860255.1 Methylacidiphilum caldifontis | reverse complement strand
TGAGACCATCATCTGCTGCGACGACGAGAACGATAATATCGGTGATACTGGCTCCGCGGGCACGCATGGCCGTAAAGGCTTGGTGACCAGGAGTGTCTAAGAAAGTAATCGGTTGGTTGTTGCGAATAACGGTATAGGCACCGATGTGTTGAGTAATTCCACCTGCTTCTCCGTCGACGACACGTGTTTTACGCACGCAATCCATGAGCGAGGTTTTTCCGTGATCGACGTGACCCATGAAGGTAATGACTGGGGGACGGAGAGAGAGTTCTTCGGCCTTTGGGGCGACTGGTTTTGGGGGTTCAATGACTTTTACAGGAGCGTGGACGACCCCTGCTCCTCTTTCCCTTTTTTCGACTTCAAGGGTAAACCCGAGTTTAATACAAATCTTTTTAGCGACCTCTTCTTCGATCGTTTGAGTTAATGTTGCAAAAACATTGAGCTCTTGGAGGCGATGAATCAGTTGGAATGATTTTAAGTTGAGCTTTTCCGCAAGGTCTTTGACAACGATCGGGGGCTTTAGATTAATGAATTTAGGGGCAGAAGCATCGGCGGGAGTCGCAACTGATTCAGCGAGGGAGGAGACAGCGACTTCAGGGGTCGGTATCGGTGTGGCAACAGGAGTTTGAATGGCAGTATCAGAAGCGGCAGCTTCAGATGTGGTCTCTTTCGCTGTTTTCGCACGAGAGATTTTTGCGGCCGCTTTTTTCTCTTCACCTTCAACAGAATCGACCTTTTTACGGGTAGCGACCGCCTTTGGCTTTGCCGCCGGAGTCGTCGTCGCTGCGGTTTTACGCGGAGCGACCTTTTTATCTGATGAGGAGTTTGAGGTAGATTTTGCGGGCATGTTTATCTTTCGTGTCAGAGTTCAGTTAAGCGGGGATTAAAGCCTTGAGGGCCTCCGCGCGGATTTTTTGAATCATCTCAAGGGGGAGCTCTGGCAAGGCTTCTTGAAGGTCTTTTTCATCAGCTTCTGCAATTACTTCAACACTGGTGAATCCAATGTGAACTAATTGTGATGCTAATGCCATATCGATCGAGAGGCGAGCGACAAGGGTGTCGGCAACATGGGTGAGTTTATCTTCCATCGATTCGATGGTGATAATCTCCTCTTCAATATCAATTTCCCAACCCATTAAGCGGGAGGCAAGACGTGCGTTACGACCACGAATTCCAATGGCGAGCTTCAGGTTTTCTGAATCGACGTGAACCTTGATTCTTTTTTCGGTTTCATTGAGGTCGACCGATTTGAGTTTCGCCGGTTTGAGCGCTTCGACGACGAATTCTCGGGGATTAGGAGACCATTTAATGAGATCAATTTTTTCGTTATTGAGCTCACGGACAATGTTTTTGACGCGAGATCCACGAATTCCAACGCAGGCACCAACGGGATCGACTTTATCATTATCAGACCAAACCGCAATTTTTGTACGGTAACCAGGCTCGCGAGCGATCGCTTTGACTTGAACCGTGCCATCGATCAGCTCGCCGACCTCGAGTTCGAATAGTTTTTTAACAAAATTAGGGTGACTGCGGGAGAGAACGATTTCTGGACCACGCGCTGTATTTTCAACGGAGACAACGTAGGCGCGAATTCTTTCGCCCGATTGGTATTCTTCAGTCGGAACCCGTTCTGATTTCGGCATGAGGGCTTCAAATTTTCCGAGGTCGACGACGACATCCGATTTTTCAAAGCGACGAACGGTTCCCGTGACTATCGAGTCTGCACGGTCTTTAAATTCCGTGAAGATCATGGTGCGTTCAATCCCACGAATCGTTTGATTCATCGACTGTTTGAAGACTTGAGCCGCGATCCGTCCGAAATCTTTCGGAGTGACTTCGATTTCAAGCAGTTCACCGAGTAAAGCGGAAGGCTTCATTTCGCGGGCTTTGGAAAGTTGGATTTCGTCGTGAGGAATACGTACGCGATCGACGACTTTTAGCTTGGCGGTTGCTTTAATTTTTCCAGTCCGAGGATCAATAGAAACTTGGAGATCATTTGCAGGGCCTACCGCTTTTCGTGCTGCTGTAAGTAGGGCAAGTTGGATGGCTTCAAGCATTTGGTCACGCTTGATCCCTTTTTCCTTTTCCATGTAGTCCAGTGTAGACATAAATTCTGGGTTCATGATTTGATCTCCTTTTTCTTTTCAAAGTTCGGATTTCGAGATAAAAAAAAGTGGAAACAATGAAGTTCCCACTTTTCGCTATTCGAAAACTTGGTCAGCAGAGGCTGCCAAAATTCATGGAGGGGTCAAGCGGTTTTTCGAGTGGGCTAAAAACAGCAGGGATCTTTAACGTCGATTTTTGCATATGAACACAATTCAAAAACTAGGTTTAAGGAATGAGTTCGACGATCTCAGGGAGGCCTCGATACTGTCCCTCAAAGTCTAATCCATAGCCAAGGACAAAGCGTGGGGGGATCGTAAAACCGATCCATCGTGCTTTGACGGGATGGGTGCGTTTGACTTTGTTAGAGAGGAGAACGCAGATTTGGACGGAGGCGACATCGAATTGAATGAGGGCATTGCGAACGTGAGAGAGCGTACAGCCCGTGTCGAGAATGTCGTCGATGATGAGAATGTGTCGATTTTTTAGTGAGGGGGCCCTAGAAGGAATTCCTGAAATGATTCCGGTCGATTTTTTTCCTTGGTAGCTTGAAATTTTCCAAGTTTCCACGCGGGTTTCTTCGGGGAGATGTCTGAGGAGATCCCCTAAAAAGTAGAGACTACCACTCATCAGACCAAGAAGTACCCAATCTTTATCTTGGTAATATTTAGATATGGAGCGGGCGAGCTCTTTATTTTTAGCTTTGATTTTTTTTTGAGAAATAACGGTTTTAAACTTTTTGGAGGAAATGGTCATGAGGCGGATTACTTTTTTAGTTTTTTAAGTTCCGCTTGAATTTTTTGACCGAGCTTTGAATAGGCGGAGAGCTTAAGTCCGTTTTCCCAGAAGATCTTGGCTTGTTCTGGCTGTTTGAGTTGTTGGGAGGAGAGACCGGCATAGTAGTAGATCGCCTGACGGGTTTCATCAGAGAACTGTTGAGGGCATCCAGGAGCTTCCATTTGGGTAACGATCATTTGGAAATCCTCTCGTGAGACATATCGTTTATTGAAGATCCGGGGGAGTTCGTAATAGTTGACCGCACGGATAAAACGAGTTGCGATATTGTGAGGGTCTTGATCGACGGCTTGGTCGAGGGTCTTGCCCCCTTTTTTGAGGAGATTGAGTTTTCCGGGACCTGGAAAAGCATCACGACTTTGAAGCGTGTAACCGCTTCCAAGGTATGCGAGAAGTAATGAGTTTTGAGGATGCTCAGCGGTCAATTTTTCCAGATCACTCACCAGTGCTTTGACCTCTTTTTTATCTCCTTCGACTGCGATTTGGTGACGAGAGTGGATGGAGAGGATTAAAGGATCTTGAAAGGGGTCGATCGGAGTAACCTTTACTTCTGAGTGAACCTCTGAGAGCGGAGAGGAGGGGGGGAGGTCTGGGGTGGATTGAAGGAATAGACTCAACAAAGTAACGTACAGGAATGTTTTCATAGTCATCCAATAAATGGTGGTTCTCTATTATGAGCGATTGATTCGTCGGTTGGCAATCCACAAGATGAGAGCCACTCCTGAGACTCCAAGCAAGGAGACAGCGGAGGCGATGGCGGAGGCTTCGGGGGTAATTCGTCCGAGGATCGAATAAAGGGCCTTGGAGATTGGGAAAAATCGTGATTCCTGAGCAAGGATCATCCCAGAGCTGACTTCGAGCATGGAAAAGGCAAAGACGAGGAGGAGGCCTCCCGAAAGGCTTTTAGCAAGGAGAGGCAAGGTTATTTTTAAGAAAG
>CAMAQI010000212.1 GCA_945860255.1 Methylacidiphilum caldifontis | reverse complement strand
ATCGGAACTCGGGAACCGACGGTTTATGGTCGTGAAAATGCAAAGAAATTTTCCTTTCAACTTGCCTATGCGGGGGTTCCGATCGTTTCAGGGCTCGCTCGGGGGATCGATACCTATGCTCATCAAGGAGCCTTGGCGGCGAAAGGGGTGACCTGGGCGGTGGTCGGTTGTGGGCTATTGACCTGCTATCCGGCTGAAAATCAATCTCTGATGGATAAAATCGCTGAGGAGCATTGCGTGATCTCGGAGTTTCCGATGGAGACGAAACCAGATCGGCAGACCTTTCCGATGCGAAATCGAATCGTGAGTGGATTAAGTCATGGGGTCTTGGTGATCGAGGCTGGGGTCCATAGCGGAGCTTTAATCACCGCACGCATGGCCTTAGAGCAGGGTCGACAGGTTTATGCAATCCCCGGTCGGATCGATCAGCCAGAGGCCAAAGGATGTCATGCTCTTTTAAAACAGGGAGCGAAACTGGTAGAAGGGGTTGAGGATATTTTGCAAGATTTAAACCTTCTCATGACCGCTATCCCAACGCAAAAAGAACTCCTTCCTGTCGAAAATCTCTCCGAGGAGGAGCGGCTCATTATGGAGACCTTGGGGAGTGAGGAGACCCATCTTGATCGAGTGATCCAAAAAACAGCATTGCCATCCGGCAAGGTCTCTTCTACGTTACTCCGCTTGGAAATGAAAAAAAGAGTGCAACAACTTCCCGGTCAGTACTTTATAAGGATTGTGTAATGAGTAAGACATTAGTTATCGCAGAAAAACCGAGTGTCGCATCTGATATTGCGAAGGCTTTAGGTGGTTTTAAAAAGGAAAAAGATTACTTTGAAAGCGATGATTATGTCGTTACTTCTGCAGTCGGTCATCTCCTTGAATTATGTCTTCCGAATGAACTCGATAAAAAGCGAGGAAAGTGGAGTTTTGATAATCTTCCGGTGATTCCACCTAAGTTTGAATTGAAGCCGATCGAACGATCAGAGCCACGATTGAAAGTGGTTCAACGACTTTTAAAGCGCAAAGATATCACAAAACTGATTAATGCCTGTGATGCCGGTCGTGAAGGAGAGCTCATCTTTCGCTATATTATTCAATTTACTAATAGCCCGAAGCCGATTCAACGACTTTGGCTCCAATCGATGACCCCGGATTCAATCCGAGAGGGGTTCCAAAAACTAAAGTCCAATGAAGAGATGCTTCCGCTCGCCGATGCTGCCGTCTGTCGTTCGGAAAGCGATTGGCTTGTCGGGATTAATGGGACACGTGCCTTAACGGCCTTGAACTCCAAAGGGGGAGGATTCTTCCTGACCCCTGTGGGACGGGTTCAAACGCCAACCTTAGCGATGGTGGTTGATCGTGAGTTGAAGATCAAAAATTTTATCTCTAAAGATTATTGGGAGCTTCACGGAACCTTCCAATGCCAAGGGGGAAACTACGTCGGACGATGGTTTGATGAACGATTTCAAAAGCCAGAGAAAGAAAAAGAGGAAGAGGGAGATCGTAAGGCAGAGCGGATCTGGGATCTCAAAAAAGCGGAGAGCATCCGATCTCTTTGTCTTGGAAAATATGGAATTGTTACGGAAGAGCGTAAGCCCGCCTCTCAACTCTCCCCGCTCTTATTTGATCTGACCAGTCTTCAACGGGAAGCGAATTCAAAGTTTGGACTCTCTGCGAAAAGAACCCTTCAGATCGCTCAAACGCTTTACGAGCGACATAAAGTATTAACCTATCCCCGTACCGATTCTCGTTACCTGCCAGAGGATTATATTCCGACGGTCAAAACGATCTTGAAGACCCACGCCTCGGGTCCTCTCGGAAAGTTTTCAGAGAAGGCCCTTAAAGAGGGTTGGATCCGTCCAAGTAAACGAATCTTTAATAACGAAAAAGTCAGTGATCACTTTGCGATTATTCCGACGAAAGAAAGTCCCGATAAACTGGATGATTTCGAACGTAAAATCTACGACTTAATTTACAAACGCTTTTTAGCCGTCTTTTATCCTGCTGCCGTTTTTGAAGTGACTAATCGAATCACTCGTGTCGAAGGGGAGCCCTTTAAGACGGAGGGGAAGGTTATGAAAGATCCCGGTTGGATGGCGATCTACGGCCGTGATGAATTGAACCCTGATGAGGCCGATCAACTCGCCCCAGTGAAAGAGGGGGAGAAGGTTCAGACGAATGATATCGAGATGAAGGGATTACAGACCCGTCCTCCGGCTCGATTTTCTGAAGCGACCCTGCTTTCCGCAATGGAGGGAGCCGGGAAAACAATCGAGGATGAGGAGCTTCGTGAAGCGATGGGCAAACGAGGACTCGGAACACCGGCGACTCGTGCGGCAACAATTGAGGGCTTGATCAATGAAGCCTACCTTTTACGCGAAGGAAGAGAGCTTTCGGCGACTCCCAAAGCGATCTCGCTCTTTGATTTATTAAAAGCAGTTCATATTGAATCCCTACGCTCTGCGGAAATGACAGGGGAGTGGGAGTTTAAGCTCAAGCAGATGGAAAGTGGAACGGTGACCCGTGATCAGTTCATGAAAGAGATCATGGATCAGACGATCTTGATTGTCGATCGAGCGAAAAACTTTGAGGATGATGGTTCGCACGCAAAACCGTTCTCTGGACGGAGTCCGGTCGATGGCGCTGAGATGATCGAAAGTCTTCGCTATTACCAAACCAAAGATGGTGTTTTTCGGATTAATAAAGTCATTGCCGGTCGATTTATCTCCTCGGAGGAGGCGACCGATCTTTTAGTGAATAAGTCACTCCCGTTGTTGCAAGGGTTTCGCAGTAAGATGGGACGACCTTTTGCCGCCGCTCTCAAAATGAATGCCGAGAATAAAATCGAATTCGTCTTTGAAGGGGGGGAGGGAGAAAATCGGGAAAAACCGACGGTGATCAATCCAGAATCACTCGGAAAATGCCCGCTGGATGGTGGGAATGTTCTTGAAACCGTGACCTCCTATTACTGTGAGCATGCCCTTGAGGAGAAAGCGACCTGTAAATTCCGGATCGGAAAAATGATTTTGAGCCAAGAGATCTCCCGAGAGCATGTGAAATCACTCTTAGAGAAAGGGAAGACCGAGCTCTTGCGCGGGTTTGTCTCCCAGCGTACCAAACGGAAGTTTTCAGCCTATCTCACGATTCAGAAAGAGGGGAAAGTCTCCTTTGAGTTTGAACCGCGTGTCGCCAAAGGGAAGGCCCCGATGAATGTCGCTAAAGGGGCTGAGGAGGCTGAAGAAGTCAAGCCCACTAAAGCGAAGCCGACTGCAAAACCGGCGAAACCGGTTAAGAAGAAAAAGGTAGTTAAAAAGAAATAACCTGAATTCTTTTCCGATTTGTCACCTGATTGACAAATTTTCTCAAGACACATGAGCTATCCTCAACTCATGGAACTTGTGGAACAGTTTAGAAAAGTGGCTGGTGGGGTCGAGAAAATTGATTTATTGGATTTGGTGACTCATAACGATTCGGTGCAAGGGGAGGCTCGGCTCGATCAAGTTTACGAATTATTTAAAGAGAACAAGCGAGATTACATTGCCGTTATTGATGAGGGGGTTCTCCTGGGGCTTTGTTCCAAAACAGATATCGGCTTTGTTCTTGGGTCGCGCTTTGGATTTGCCGTCATGGGAAAGAAACCGATTCGAGAATTTCTTCTTGGTTCTCCGGTCTGTTTAATTCGAGGTCATTCAATTCGTGATTCCTTAGTTCGGGTCCTCTCAAGATCGGATAAACGCTTTTATGAAGATGTTGTTTTAGCCGATTCAGAGGGGAATTATTTGGGAATTATCCCCGTTCCCTACTTAGTCCATCTTCAGACCGGATTGATGCAAGAGAAGTATCGTCAAATGGAGCAAAACATCACGGCTTTAGAGAATTCAAAAC
>CAMAQI010000211.1 GCA_945860255.1 Methylacidiphilum caldifontis | reverse complement strand
TCCTTCTTACGACGCTTCTCCCAGACAAGCTACAAACTCGTCCGTTGGTTGAGATCCCACTGGAAAATTAACTCTTCTCTGACCAACGCCCTAAATCAATTAACACTTCTTTATTCAAAACTTTGAAAAAGACAAGGGAACACCGATGTAAATAAAACGTTTTTTAATGCAATCCATTTGAATGGGGAATCAGCTCCGACAAAATCGGTGTGAGAAAACTTAAAAAAACGAAAAAAAACCTCTGCATTTTTTGTTTTAAATTCCTTTTTTCACGATTTCCCTATTTTAAAATGCCTTTAATTTCGCTTCTATTGCAAGATCTGAGTTAAATCGAATGCAGAACAGGAGATTATTGTGGCCGCTTATTTTTTGTGTTCTTTGCGTTCTCTTGTGGCTCAAACAATTATTTTGTCTTTTCCTCAGCGTCATTGCGTCTCTGCGCAAGAAGCTCTTTTTCTTGCCGAATTTCTATTCTTTAACGACGGGAGTAGGGGTAGGGAGAAAGGTTTCGCATTGGATCTGATGGACCTCGCCGCAGGAGCAGGTGAGTTGAATTTCAAATTCGCCATTTTCTTTGGGGATTAAAATCGCTTTCGGTTCAACTTTAATCGGGGCGATGACTTTCTGTTGTTTCGCCTCCTCCTCCATCTTTACTTTGGGGTGAAGACTTGCGAGTTTTGAGGAGCGATTTTCTGTTGAAATCGTGGGGAACTTTGCAAATTGAGAGGGGGTTGAGGTTTCCTCTCCGGTCGATTTCATGACTTTGACGGCGATGCTATTCGGATTTGGCATGTTCATAAAATAGAGAGTTCTTAAGGGGCCGCTATTTGATCCCGAATAAGTTCGATCGTGTCGGCATCTGAAGGTCTGACGATGATGGTGATTCGACGATTGTCCTCAGAACTCGCAGGGGTATTTTCCATTGGCTGACGATCGGCGTATCCGATGACACGAAAGAATCGATTATTGGAGATTCCTCCATCAAGAAGGATTTTCTGGGCGGCGAGAGCCCGATCGGAGGAGAGGGTCCAGAGATTGATCGGTTCATCGGTTTCCCCTTCGCCGATATTTTTTTGGGTATGCCCTTCAATCTCAATCGTGTACGGGTATCGTTCGAGAACAATCGCGACGGTCGAGAGAATGAATTTGCCGAAATCGGTTAATTCCGAGGTTCCGGGGTTAAAGAAGGGGCGCTTGGACTTATCGATCGCCACGATTCTCATTCCATCGGCATAGAATTCAAAGCGTATTTGATCTTCGCCAATTTCAGAGCTATTCTTGAGTTGATCTCGGAGCCGTTCCATGGCACGGGTCAGTTCTTGGAGAGCCAGTAAGTCTTTGCTGGCTTTATCAACGACATCCGTCATGTACGGTTTGAATTGGGAGTATTCTTTGGTTCCTCGGCGTCCTTGTTGTTCGATTTCCCCTTTGAAGTAACGTTGAACGGCTGCTTTGGTTTGGTCGTCAGAGCCGACGAGCCAGAGCACCATGAAAAGACACATCATCGAAGTGACGAAGTCGGCATAGGCAACTTTCCACGCTCCTCCATGTCCTCCATGTGCCGCTCTTTTTCCCATATTTAAACTTTAGTAGAGATTTCTATTTTTAGAATTATTTACGTCCGAGCTCTTTGAGCATCGTTTCAAGTTCTTCGCTGGTTGGCTTGCGATCGGATGGAATCGATTTCCGTCCAGCTTCCGCTGCCATAATCGGAGGAGATCCCGTGGCATAGGCAACGATCATTCCACTCATGACTTCGTAGTAAGCCAGCTCATCTTCATTAGCGAGTTCGATGGAGATACAGAGCGGTTGTACGAAGCTATACGCAGCAAAAATACCGAGCAGAGTTCCTGTCAGTGCGTGAGCAACACTATTTCCGATGGATTGTTTATCTCCTCCTAAATTTCCCATAGTGATAATAATTCCTAAAACCGCAGCGACAATACCGATCGCCGGAAGCGCGTCACCTGCTTTGGCGAGAATCTGAGGAGGTTGTCCGATATGATGGTGAATTCGATTTAGTTCATCCTCTAATGCGGCTTTCATTTGATCCCCTTTGACCTTTCCATCAATGATCGGTCTCATGGCATCTTGCATGAAGGCAACCGCATGGTGGTCATGGAGAAAGCTTGGATATTTGGTGAAAATCGAACTGGCTTCCGGATTGACCACATGTTCTTCAATTCCAACGACCCCTTGTTCACGAGCGACCATGAGAAGCTCGTAAAGCATGCTGATAATATCGAGGTACATTTGTTTTTTGAAAGGGGAACCTTTCATTGCCTGGATAATTTTACTGACAAGAAGTTTGATGATTGGGACGGGTGCGGCTCCGACGACATAGCCAGCCAAAGCACCAAGAATAACGACATATTCTGAAAGAACGAAGAGCGAGCTAGGCTTTCCTCCTGACATCATAAACCCACCGATGACGGCGGCGATAGTGATTAAATATCCGACTGGTACCATAATTTAGCCTTGGTTTAGTTGGTGTTCCGTTGACGTTCAAAAAACTTTTTTAATCGTGCGACCGCAAGTGCATGAATTTGAGAGACCCGCGACTCTGTGAGATCCATGACTTCCGCGATTTCACGAAGTCGTAATCCTTCATAATAATAGAGACTGATGACGATGAGTTGTTGTTTGGGGAGAGATTGAAGTTGTTCTTTGAGAATCTCGCGATCCTCATCTCGGAGAAGATTGCCCAGAGCGCTTTCGGTTTTAGTATCGGGAATGATCTCTTCATGAGTGACGGCCTCTCCGTTATCGTCATGAAAAGCCGGTTCTTGGAGAGAGAGAAAACTAATGGGCTTGATGCGATCGAGAAGTTCGGAGAACTCATCAGCCGTGAGTCCTAGTTCCGTTTGAACCTCTGACTCTTCGGGCTCCCTCCCGTATTGAGCGGCTAGTTTTTCCTGAGCTCGTTCAAGGCGTTTGGCATCTTCGTGAACACTTCGGGGAACCCAATCGAGTCGACGGAGTTCATCGAGGACACAGCCCCGAATACGAAGATGACAGTAGCTATTGAGGCTTGCCCCGCGCGAAGGATCATAACGGACAATCGCATCCATGAGCCCAATGACCCCAGAGCTGATGAGATCATCTTTGGCGATATGGGGAGGGAGATAAATCGCAATTCGTGAAACGATGTGACGGACCAAGGGGAGCATCGACTCCACGAGTTTATGCTGCTCTTCGATTGAAGGCACGGCATAAAGTTGTGCGGAGAGCATTTCAGGCATAGATTACTTTTTTTTGGAGGCCTCTTTTAACTCTTCAGCCTCCCTTAAGTTCTTTTTTTCTAATGCTTTCGCAGCGATGACCTTGTCCTCTTCTGCGACCCGTTTCTTATATTGCTCGATCTTTGTTTCGAGCCATGCACGGAGAAAGGTCACGGCTAGCCATCGAGAGAGCCAAGCAAAAACAAGTCCCATCACCCCCATAATGATGATTGAGGAGAGAAAATCATTTTTATTAAGATAACTGATCGAGGTTCCGAGGAGCACGCCGAAGAGAGAGGCGATCTTCACCGTTTTTGAGACAAAAGTCGGAAGGGGGGATGTTTTTGAATGTGTCATGAAGTCTCCTTAAGGAGGTTAAGGGATTTGCCCACGAGTTCAATCGTGAAAATGAAAAGATATTTCATAAAGTTCCTCCGTTAGGAGCCCCAATCGTATGAATCGCATGAAGCGGAACTTTTGAGGAGATCTCGTTGTAAGCGAGAATCTTCAGGTTGGGAAAGGTTTCGGCAAAAAATCGTTTCACTCCCAGTCGGATCAGAGGGGAGCAGAGCAGGACGGGGGTGAGGCCATCTTGAAGCATTTTTTGAATTCCCTGTTGAAGTTGATCGTGAAAATGTCGCGCTAAATGAGGATCCATGACGATCGCAAT
>CAMAQI010000210.1 GCA_945860255.1 Methylacidiphilum caldifontis | reverse complement strand
TTGATGATATCTTTATCCTCGTACGGCAAATCATATTTCTTCATCACGGCACGAACTCCCATGCTCCATCCACAAGTCGGTTTCAAATAGGCAACAATCGTAGGTTTACTCATAATTGGCAAGCTATGACAATAATCATAAACTTCCAGTCTTTTTTTCTTGAATATGCGGATCTAAAAAATGATCTAAGGCGATAAAGTAGGCCTTAGCGTGCCTCAGTAAAAGAGCCCCCGAAAAAAACATCACGCCGATCGTAAAGGATAATTTTCCGGTAAAGGCCCAAGAGGTAAAAACGCTCAAAGAAAGATAAACCGCAAAGCCGATCATCACACTGGCGATATAAGAGAAGGACCAAACAGCAAAAAGAAAGTAGCCAGCCTCCCGATCATAGGGAAAGCCACATTGCGGACAGCCATCAAGGGGGGTCGACCAATCGTAAAGAGTTTTGACTCGATTGATTTCGACAAAGAGCGGATGTTTCCCACAAACGGGGCAACGAAGAAGGGTCGCGTTTCCGAGAAAACGAGACCCTTTAGAAATCGTACGGACGCAAATCTGCAACCCACTTTCCGAATTACTCCGGGGAGAAGGGGCAGAATCCATATGAATTACTTTTTGAGGAGCGCTACAATGCGGCTCTTATGACGAGCTGCCTTGTTGGCGTGAATCACCTTGCTCTTCACGGCCTTATCCAAGACGGATTGAAACTCAGAGAGTTTCTTGGCGGCTTCCTCTTTTTTACCAGAGGTGACGAGCTGACGAATTCCCTTATCGGTATTCTTCACTTTAGATTTTACGGATGCGTTCTGACCGCGTCGGCGAACCGAGGAGCGGGCTTGTTTAGCTGCTGAGCGAGTATTTGGCATAATTTTGAGATTGGACAGCGTGCGGAACTCGCTCTAGGAAGTCAAGCTGTGAAATGGTTAAAATTTTTAATCGCTCTTTTACTCACGCCGTTGATCGTCGCTCAGCTCTGGACGCTCAACGATCTTTTTTTGATTTGGGCCCCTACTTCAGAGTGGAGAACTCTCTGGTTCGGAAGTTTTTGCGGCGGCTTTTCACTGCTGATGTTACTCTTTTTTACCCTCCCCAGAAATTTATGGGTCTACGTTCTCGGACATGAACTCACCCATGCTTGGGCCGTTTATCTCTCCGGCGGAACGGTTTTTGACTTCAAAGTGACCAGCGAAGGGGGACATATTAAATCCGATGTCCTCAATTGGTTTGTCGCACTTTCCCCCTATTTTGTTCCTCTCTACACCTTCATCTGGACAATGCTCTGGATCTCTATCGACTTCTATTTCCCCCTCGATCCTTAGACCTGGATTTTTTATGCCGGACTCGGATTTACCTGGGCCTTCCATGTTTGCTTCACGATCCAAATGATCCTCTACGGACAAAGCGATCTCACCAGCCAAGGAACCTTCTTCTCCCTTGTGGTTATTCTCGGAATGAATCTCATTCTGATCTTTCTCTCTCTCGTCACGGTCTCCCCAAGTATTCAATTCCTTCCGATGATTAAAAACTTCGGAAATCATGCCCTCCACTGCTACCAACAATCCGCTCTCTGGATTTTTGAATCCGCTCGATGGGTCATCGATAAAATACAAAAATAAACCGATTTTTATCGGGGATAGATGTTTATTTATTTTAGGAAGTTTACTTCACTAGGAGAGATTTTTACTTCTTCTCGGAGAACCCCTTTTTCTCTATCCCTTCCATCGTCCATGGGACGCTAAGGTCCATTTAATCTCGGCATAAGAATAGTCCTCCGGAAGAAGCTCTTTGATCTCTCTCAATCGAGTCACTTCACTCGGCGCCTTGCTTAAGATCTGCTGTTGCCGATCGGGATAAACTAACTCATCAATTTTGAGAGGACTTGATTCGCGAAGAAGAATCTTTGAAATATGCTCCTCCACCGTCATCTCCGTCAGTCCGCGGCTCTCCGCAATCTCTCCTAAGCTCATCCCTTGATGCAATAATCGCAAGGTCTCCTCAATGGTTTGGGGACTCTTTCCTTGGATTCTCTTCTTCTTTTTTCGTCCCTCGGATGAGCCAGATTCCCCAATCCCCGGCCAATCGATCTCTGGCTCCCGCTCCCCTTTCATCACCGACTCTCCGATAGCCGAGAGGGTCACGATCGGATAACTTCCGGAACTCACCTCTAAATAGTGCTCTCCCTTCAAGGCCTCAAACAAGGAGCGAAGATAATGTTCCGAGTGCTCTCGAAGCAATCCGTAAGTCGTGAGCCGATCCATCCCTGATTCAAGAACCTCCTTTGAACGACTGCCGATCAGCGATAAAACAATGCGCCCCACGCCGTACTGCCCCACCCATCCCTCTGCAGTGCGTCGCGAGGTCCTCGCCACGGCACTGAGAGCTTTACGAACAATCAAGGTCTCCTCCGCAGTTCCTTTACGAATGACACGGTGATGGGACTCCCGACAGCGATCACATCGTCCGCAAGTCTCCTCTCGCTTTTCTCCGAAATAATCGAGGATCAATTTTTGGCGACATTTCCGCGACTGCACGAAACGAACCATCTGCTCCAACTTGGCCTCCGCTCGACGACGTTTCTCCTCCATCCCCTTAAAATCAATTTTTAAATTCTGAAACGGAATCTCCGGCTTTAAAAGTCGTGTCCCCTTCGCCCGCTGGCCCGAAATCTCAAATCGCTCCAACGCTCCGATTTTCTCTAAAACCCCAAGCCCATTCCCCAACGCCATCTCATTCTCGATCTCTCCGATCGTTTCATGCATCTCACTGATCGAAACGGTGGTTTCATAACCAGGTCTTGAACGTAAATAATTGTAAATGGCATGAAGAGTCTCGCGAGAGGGATTCGATCCCTCAATAAAAAACTCCTGAATCCGCGTATCCACGGGATTATAAAGCAAAATACATTCGCTCGCCTCCCCATCCCGTCCTGCTCTTCCGACCTCCTGATAATAGGCCTCTAAACTCCCGGGGATATCAAAGTGGGCGACGAACCGTAAATCTCCTCGATCGATCCCCATTCCAAAGGCATTTGTCGCAATTGCGATCGGGATCTCACGCGAGATAAAACTCTCCTGTGCCGCCCCTCGTTCGAGCTCCGTCATCCCGGCATGATATTTCACATGCCGTATTTTCTTCTCGCGAAAATGTTCGGTGATTTTTTCCACGTTCTTGCGGGTCGCGGCATAAATGATTCCGGTCTCCTGCTTCCGCGCAAACTCCTCCAGCATCAATAACTTTTCCGCAACGGTTGCGGTATATTGAATCTGAAGCCCAAGATTCTCTCGCTCAAACCCCGTCACCCACTCCTGAGGATCTCGAAGTCCGAGATGCCGAATCATATCCTCACGCACCATCGGAGTCGCTGTTGCGGTCAAGGCGACAATCTGTGGATAGCCCAATTCCTCTAACACAGGGGGAATCGCTAAATAATCGGGACGAAAATCGTGTCCCCATTGAGAGACACAGTGCGCCTCATCCACCGCAATCATCACCGGAGGAAGCGCACGCAACGCCTCACGAAAAGCCTGATGTCGAAATCGTTCCGGGGCGACGTAAACCAAGCGAAACTCCCCCGCCCTCATTCTTCGAATCCGATCGACCTGCTCCGAAGGGGAGAGCAGACTATTAATCATGGTCGAAGCGATCCCCTTTCGCTCCAAGGCATCGACCTGATCTTTCATCAACGCTAGAAGGGGAGAGATCACCAAGGTCAACCCCTCACGAACTAAGGCCGGAAGTTGATAACAGAGCGATTTTCCACCCCCTGTCGGCATCACCACCAACGTATCTCTCCCGGAAAGAATCGAAGCGATAATTCGCTCCTGTTCCCCTAAAAAAGAGGGAAAACCAAACCGAGCACTCAAAATCTCATAGACCTTGACAGGTAAAATAGCCCCCTCCTCTCTCCCCTCTTCCTGTGAAATGACCTCTTC
>CAMAQI010000209.1 GCA_945860255.1 Methylacidiphilum caldifontis | reverse complement strand
CAGCGAATACGACTTGGCATCCGCTGGCACCCAGAGAAATAGGAGCATGTTCACGGGAAGATCCACAGCCAAAATTACGTCCTGCGATGATGACGTTGTAGGGGGTTTTCATCAAACCCTCTGGAACAAATCGAGTTTGATAGGCCGATTCAGGAAGACCGGCCATCGCATGTGAACCGAGTTTTTCGTACTCCTCCAACACCGTGGGGACGAGCATTAAAAATTCAGCGGGAATGATTTGGTCGGTGTCGATGTTGTCTTTAACAACAAACACTTTTCCTTTAACCAGAGAGGACATAAATTTAACGATTCTTTTAAAAATTGAACGATTTAAGGAACGATGAAGATTTTGCCTGTGTAAGGACACTTGACTTCTGTTCCTGCGGGGAATCCTTGAACATCGACTAATCCTGCATATTCAGCGTAAGGGCTTTTAACATATCCTTTTTTTCCGGGGATGACAATTCCCTTTGAATACTTTGAAGTGGGAGCAGTCGCTTTAACGACAGGGGTTGTCGATTGAGTTGAGGCCTGAGTACTGCTTTCGGTTGAAGCACTCCAAGGTTTATTCGGATCTTGGGGGGCTGCAGGAGTTTCAGGGGCGATGAGTGTTGCTTGTGAGTTTGCGGGCTCAGGCATTGCTCCGGCGGTTGCTGATGGTTCTTGAACTCCAGTGGTTGCATCGGTTGAGTTCTGTTCGTTACAGCCGATGAGAGCGAAAATGCTTAAAAATAATAAGGGGGCAATGCGTTTCATAGTGTGATAATAAAAGCAGAGTCTTTTCATTTATCAACTAGGAAAATGAAAATCTTAAATCGAGCTTAATCTTGATCAGGAGAGTACGAGTCGAATATCGATCTCTCGATCGACATAATCCCACTCGGGGGTCGCTCTTAAGTCGGCGACAAGTTGATCGAAAGTTGCGGTTTCTTCTGGGGCAAACTCAAACCAAGTCAAAAAATCAAACGGTTCGAATGAGCTGAGATCTCGGCAATGGTGGAGGCGTCGTGCGATTGCGGGGAGAGCTTTCATTCCGATTTGAATATGTTTGGAGCTCTCTTCGAAGATTTCTCGACGTTTCTCTTGGGTAAGGGCCCACCATTCGGGCTTTTTACGAATCGGAATGAGTGCCCCTTGAACGGCATGAGGACGACCTAACCCCTCCTGTTTTGCGATGAGTTCTTTTTTCTCTTCTTGATTGACGTACCGTTCGTTGCTTGTGATTCCCCGGAGAGTCCAGAGAAGATCCTTTTCCGGAACGCTTTCGCCCTCTGAATAAACATGCAGATGGGTGATGATGGGAAGGGGAGCTCCAGTAATGGTGTTCATACTCTGGACTTGCCATTTTCCATGGCTTCCACCGGCAAAGAGAAAGAGGCGTGAGGGATTCGTCATTTTTTTAATCAAGGTTGAAGCAAGAATCGCTCCGTTTGAGTGTATTTAGTGAATTTATGCTCTTAAAAACCGACTATTTATTTTCTGCTCAGAATTTCTTTGAGAAAAAGGGGATCTTCGAGGAGTTTCTCGTGGGTCGTTCCTTTTAAAAGAAGGGTGAACTCGGGGGGATTGGACTCTAAAGCGGATTCTAAAGTGACGACTCCATCGCCATCAATATCCGGCGCATAGAGGGGCGTGATTTTAGTCTCGAGTCCCTCTCCTTCTGACTGGTAACCAAACGGGGTTTTGACCCCTTTTCCTGCGACGATGAGAAGACGCGGTTTTTCTCCCGGTCGTGTCATGAGCTGACGTGTATAGCCCAAGGTTCCCAATGAGATTCGCCAGTCTCTGACTTGAGCGAGAAGGCTTTGAAGGGCGAGAAGGCTCGGGTCTTGGCAAAATTCCCAGTTTTTCCGGTCAATCGGCTCTTGATAGCCGTTCATCAAGGTTTTGAGCCACGGATCAAGATAGTATTTTTTCTCCTCTTGAGCGGAAGGCCAAATCTCCTCCCATTCTCCCGTTTTAAGAAGATCATCTGGAGCGACCCGTCGAGAGGGGGTTTTGGGATAGTTTTTAACCCAATGAAGCTCGCCCAGAGGTAGCATCTGGTAGAGCGATGGAAAGGAGCTGGAGCTGAGTCGTGACAGAGCCCGTGTTTCTGGAGAAAGGAGGGCGGTTTCACGAGTGTAAAATCCGACTCCGGAGATTAATCGCGCAAGTGCCTCGGGAGTTCCGAGATGGGGGACTCCCACTAAGTAGAGCTGTTCAATTTTTTCGGCAATGCGGGGGTTTTGTCCGATTAACGATCGAATCAAAAGCCCTCCCATTCCATGGGCAATAATCACCATTGAGGGGGGACTGTTCGGCTTTCCCATAGCAACGGAATGTTGTTCGGTAAAATCATCGAGAGCAATTTGGAGTTGGAGGGTGAGTTCGGTCCCGATGTTACGTCTCCAATCATATTGAAAAACGAAAAGATCTTTTCCTTTTTGATAGGGGATGAATCCTGGAAAAATCACTTGAGGTCGAGTCAGTGCTTTTGTCAGCGGAAGCCATGGCGTAATGATCGAGGGAAGGTCCGGCTCACGAGGCAGGAGGAGGTTGGGAAGATGAAGACGGGCAAAAATCTCTTTTGCTCCGAGATTGGCGGTTCCCCCCCAGAGAAGGGCTGGCTCGCTACGAACCATCGCCGGATCGACGAGTCCAGAGCATTCGAAGTCTGGAATGATCACCAGGAGCGTGGGGCGAATCCCCTCTTGGGGATTCTCTGCAAAGCTCATCAGTGAGAGTAAAACAAAGGCAACCCACGGAGCAGAACTCTTTTGAATTTTCTGGAGGCAAATAAAAACTCCAGCGATCACAGTGTTAGGAGACGTATTTTGCGGATTGTTCGTCTGCATGATAGGAGCTTCGAACGAGTGGGCCGGACTCTACGACTCCAAAACCGAGCTCACTCAGTCCTAATGTTTTCCAGTGAAGGAACTCATCCGGATGAACCCAGCGTTGGACGGCGAGATGTTTTTCAGAAGGGCGTAAGTATTGTCCGAGGGTTAAAATATCGAGTTTGATCTCCGCTAAATCACGAAGTGTCGATTCGATTTCAATCTCCGTCTCCCCAATGCCGAGCATCAGTCCAGACTTAGTGACGAAACCGGCCTTTTTAGCTCGATCGAGCATTTCCAGAGAGCGTTCGTATTTTGCTTGGGGGCGAACCTCTTTGTGCAGACGCGGGACGGTCTCGACATTATGATTGAGAATATCCGGTTTGGCAGAGAGGACGGTCTCCAAGTGTTCCCATTTTCCTTTAAAATCGGGGATCAGGACTTCGAGATGGGTGCCGGGATTTGCTTTTCGGGACTCCTCAATCGTCATTTTCCAAACCAAGGCGCCTCCATCTTTGAGATCATCACGAGCCACGGAGGTGATTACGGCATGTTTTAATCCCATGATTTTAATTGCCTCGGCGACGCGACGCGGTTCATCCAGATCAAGCTCGGTCGGTTTTCCGGTATTCACCGCACAGAAGCCACAGCTCCGGGTGCAGATATTGCCGAGAATCATGATCGTTGCCGTTTTTCGGGACCAACATTCCCCTAAATTAGGGCATTGGGCGCTTTCACAGACGGTGTGGAGTTTGTGCTCCTTGACGATATTCATCGTCTCTTGATAAACCGCTCCTCCTGGGATTTTAGCACGAATCCATGAAGGTTTACGATTGAGGGGAGCTGTTTCGACCTGTGACATATGAAGAGAGTAGGTGGAAAATTTGGAAAATAAAAGTGTTTTTAAGAAGCTCAAGAAACTCTCCACCTGAGGACTTTAAGGCAAGGAGGAAAAAAAGTGAGGGGATTAGAGCGGTGAGGGGGCTTCAACCAATTTTTTCAAATTAGAAAGTCCTTGCTCATATTTGTCCCCAACCATTTTATCGCAGTTTATCAATAATCCCATTGCTTTACTGATAAAATTATTTTTTCCCGACATACTCCATGTCACAACGGTTTTTGTTCCTTCAGA
>CAMAQI010000208.1 GCA_945860255.1 Methylacidiphilum caldifontis | reverse complement strand
ACGATTATTTTCCCTCAGAGTGTTTTGATTCTTCTCCTCTTTTTTGGCTGCTCGCCATTTGCCGGAGAGGGTTTTAATCTAAGGTCGATGATCCGGAATCTACCGTTTGCCTCGGCGTTTTTCTCTCGGTTTTTGAAGTAAAGAACAATACGGAGAGTCTCATCCGCTGATGGGGTGAGATGAGGATCTTAAAGAGTCTGATCTTGGCCTAAAATGAATCTCACACCCAGAGATACAAAAACACAAAGTTCAATTTAAAACTCTCTGCGTCGCCTGCCCCGTACTCTTTGTCGGGGTTGCATAAATTTGGCGGTTATCTCTCTCTATCCGCCTCTCCTATATTGAGAAAAAGATCGATGATTTGAAAAAAGTTAACTTATAGGTATTTTTATAATAATAAATAGGTTTGCTAAAACTATTTATTAGTTTTAATTAAAGCGAAACTACCTAGATAAAATTATGAATGAAATTACTAAAACTCGAGTCCTTATTGTTGATGATCAAACGATGTTTCGTGAGCTATTGGCTCGTTTGATTGTTCAAGATCCCCGTTTTGAAATTGTCGGCAATGCCGGAGATGGGCGTCAGGCGCTGGAGAGCTTTTCTACTCTTAAGCCAGATTTAGTCATATTGGATCTAATGCTTCCTGGATTGAATGGAATTGATTTACTTCGCCAATTTCTTCGCGAGCGGCCCGAAGTGCGCATTTTGGTGATTTCAGGACATCCTTCAGAGGAGGCGGTTCGTAGAGTATTGAAGGCAGGAGCCCACGGATTCATTGAAAAAAATGCGACGATTGAACTTTTACGTCAGTCCGTGACTCAAGTTGCGGATGGGGGAAGTTATTTTGGACCTTGTGTTGCGAATCTACTAAGGAATGCGGTCGCAAACCCGACGGCAGATGAGGGGATGTTAACGCATCGGGAGCGAGAGATTTTGCAGTTGGTTGCGGAAGGTCATAGCACGAAGGAGATTGCGGTGATTTTAACTTTGAGTATTAAGACCGTCGATAATCACCGGAGTAATATTATGAAAAAGTTGAATATCCATGACATTGCGAGTTTGACCCGATACGCCATTAAAGTGGGGTTGATTTCCGTTTAGAGTGTTCTTAATTCTTTCGAAAAGGGGAACCAAAATTTTCTTATCGTCGAAGGATGTTGGAGTGTTCTTGTCCTTTGTCGGGAATCTGGTTGTGTTGAAGGTATGAAGTTCGATTTCTTTCACCGATGTTTCCACCCGATTTCCTTCGCACGATGGGCCTCGTTGGGGCTGCTTTTTTTAGTCGCTTGTGTGACGCTTTCAGAGACCGGGGAGAGAGTATTTTTAATGACCTCACCCAGTCAAGAGGCGCAGATGGGGGCTCAGGCTTTTCAAAGTTTTAAGAAAAGCCAAAAGATTTCGACGAATGAAGTCGATCAACAGCGGGTGAAAGCGGTCGCAGATCGATTGATTGCCCATGTCGCGATTCCTGACGCACAATGGGAAACGGTTGTTTTTGAAGATGAGACGCCGAACGCCTTTGCGCTTCCTGGCGGGAAGATTGGGGTACATACGGGGATGTTAAAGCTTGTGGAGAATGATGCCCAGCTTGCGGCGGTGATGGGTCATGAAATTGCGCATGTGACGATGCGGCATTCCGGGCAACGGTTTTCGGCTCAATTTCCGATCATGTTAGGCTATGCCGGGTTGGGGTTGGCGATGCAGCATGAGGATTGGAAGACTCAGCAGCTTGCGATGACGGCTTTTGGAGTTGGTTCGCAGGTTTTTGGGGTTTTGCCTTTTAGTCGTCAGCATGAATATCAGGCGGATGAAATTGGGCTCAAATATATGGCGAAGGCCGGTTATGATCCTCAGCAGGCAATTCAATTTTGGAGGTTGATGGAGAAGAGTTCCAAAGGAGGAAAGCCTCCGGAATTTTTAAGTACCCATCCGAGTGACTCTCATCGAATTACCCGTCTGGAGCAGGCTCTTCCGAGTGCGATGCAGTATTATCAAGGGATTCGCTAGTGAAATGATTTCCCTTGAGGTTCCTGACCAGACCTCGACGGCAGTTTTTTGGCATGGATTGGGAGGATTTTCAGGATAAAGACAAAGGAAAGGCTTCTTTGTTGTGTGAACCTGAGAATGATCGTGAGGCATTTTTCATAGACAGTTTCTAAAAATCCAGAGCCAAGCTCATTAATAAGTTCTATGGAGCAACCAATAATTTTATCGGGCAAATCGTCATGAATCATGAAAAGCAAGTAGAAGAGAGGTATCAACTCGTCAACTAACACTAATTGAATTTATCCTCCCCATCCTCCCTATCGATGCAAAAAATGCCTTTGAATTCACATCTCAATCGCTCCCGATATATTTCTATTGCAAGAAATTGCTTAAATCCCCTTAATTTTCACATGACTTTACTTCCCCGATTCATGTATGCCTCGAGTGAGGAAAATGCCGAGATGCTTTATGCGACGCAGTTTTTTGTCCCGGATCCCTTTTTGTGGTGGGAGTTTCAGGGGAGGCGTTCAGTCGTTTTAAGTACTCTTGAGATCGATCGTGGGAAACGGGAGGCGGAGGTCGATCGGATCTACGGATTTGACCATTTTCTAGAGAAAGGAGTCAAGCCGACGGCGGGGCATTTGATTCGGGCGATCTGCAAAAAATTTCGTTTTAAAAAAATTCAGGTTCCGCCGTTTTTTCCCGCGGGAATCGTCGAGGAGATACGCAAAGAGGGGATTCGGGTAGAGGTTGCTGAGGAACCGTTTTTTCAACAACGCAGATTTAAATCGGCGGCGGAAGTTCAGAAGATTAAGCGCGGGGTCGAGTTGGCGACGATCGGACTTTTACGCGGTCAAGAGGTGCTTCAAGAGGCGACGATTCGAAAGGATCGAAAATTATTTTGGGGCAATGAGATTTTAACTTCGGAGCGTTTACGGGGAGAGATCGATGCGGCGATCGTGAGAGCAAACGGGCTTCCGGCAAATACGATTGTCGCGGGGGGGGATCAGGCCTGTGATCCCCATGAGCGAGGGTCGGGGCCGTTATTTGCAAATCAGGCGATCATTCTTGATATATTTCCTCGAGATCCTCGGACCGGTTACTACGGGGATTTAACGCGAACCGTCGTCAAAGGCAGGGCCTCAGAGCAGCTCCGACATCTTTATCAGACGGTGAAAGAGGGGAAGGCTTGGGTGATGAATTCCGTGAAGCCCGGAAGGTCGGGAGCCGAGATGCATCAGGAACTAGTGGAACGCTTCAAAAAGGCCGGTTATCCGACAAAAAAAATAAAAGGACGATGGGTCGGTTTTTTTAATGGGATCGGCCATGGATTGGGGATGGAGGTTCATGAGGCACCACGGTTTTCTGATACGCATTTTACTCCGGGAGAAGTGATTACCGTTGAGCCTGGAATTTACTATCCGGGGATTGGGGGGGTGCGTTTAGAGGACGTGGTGGTCGTTCATTCCAAAGGGGTTCGCAATCTGACGAATCTCCCGGAAGAGCTTGAGATTTTTTAAGAATTGATTCCTCTCTTTCAAAAGTACAGAGTCTTGAGATGAGTCAATTGGATCGAGTTCCCAAATCTATTATTCCCGTGGTGACGGTAGGGGATTATTACTCCAAAAATGCGGAGACCCTCCACATGAAACTCGTGGCTGGGGCAAGCGGGTTAAAACGAAAGATTCGTGAGGGATCGGTCAATCGGCCTGGATTAGGGTTAGTCGGTTTTTTCAGTAATTTTGCATGGAAGCGGATCCAGGTGATTGGATGGGCGGAGACCGCTTATTTAAATTCATTGTCCCCCAAAGAGAGTCGGAAGCGGGTTCGAGATTTATTTGCTCAAAAAATTCCAGGGATTGTTTTTACTCGAAATATCAAGCCGCCCGATCATGTATTGGAAGAGGCGGAGGCTTTTAATATCCCTGTTTTTAAGAGTTCGATGGCAACTTTGCGGTATTTAAATGCGGCGACGATTTGTATGGAGATCGATTTTGCGCCCCGA
>CAMAQI010000207.1 GCA_945860255.1 Methylacidiphilum caldifontis | reverse complement strand
CCGCGAGCTTGGATTTAAGATTGTAGCCTGTGCTTCAACCGGAAATTTAGCGAACAGTGTTGCGGCGAATGCCGCAAGTGCTGGACTTGAAAGCTATGTTTTAATTCCGGCCGATCTCGAGCAGGGGAAGGTTCTGAATAGTTTAGTGTATGGAACCAATGTGATTGGGATCCATGGTCCTTATGATCAAGTGAATCGACTTTGCTCGGAAATTGCGGGAAAATACGGATGGGGATTCGTGAATGTGAATCTTCGTCCTTATTATGCCGAGGGCTCCAAGAGTATGGGCTTTGAAATTGTTGAACAACTCGGATGGGAAGTGCCGGCTCATACGATTATCCCGATGGCGAGTGGCTCTTTACTCACAAAGATTTCGAAATCTTATCAGGAGTTCATGAAAGTCGGAATTATTCCGGAATCAAAATATTCCGTCCATGGAGCCCAAGCGACTGGATGTTCTCCGATTTCGCAGGCCTTTAAAAGTGGAACCGATTTAATTAAGCCGGTTCCGAAGCCGAATACGATTGCGAAGTCATTAGCGATTGGAACCCCTGCTGATGGGTACTATGCGGTGAATGAAGTTCGGAATACCAAAGGCTCATGCGAAGATATCACCGATCAGGAGATCGTGGAGGGGATCAAACTTTTAGCTGAAACCGAAGGTATTTTTGCAGAGACCGCTGGTGGAGTTACCGTTGGCTGTGCGAAAAAACTGATCGAGAGCGGTAAAGTTCCTCGTGATGAACGGATCGTGATCTGTATCACCGGAAATGGACTTAAAACGATGGATGCGGTCATGGATCATGTGGGGGCGCCCCGTGTGATTAATCCAAGTCTACGCGAGTTTGATCAACTTCTTGCTCAAGATCCCCGTTTAACTGTTTAATTAATCAGAAGGAGAAATGTTATGTCCGTACAAGTCAGTATTCCCACCCCGCTCAGAAATTTAACCAATAATGTCGATACCGTTGAGGCTAGCGGAGCGACGATCGGAGAGGTCTTAACCGATCTTGAGAAACAGTTTCCCGGAATCGGAGAGCGATTGCTCGATGCAAAAGGGGAGGTTCGTCGCTTTGTGAATATTTATCTCAATGGGGAAGACATCCGTTTTTTGGAGAATCAAACAACAGCTGTGAAAACGAATGATGAAGTCAGCATCGTTCCTGCGATTGCTGGAGGGTAATTTATGGCCGCAGAAAAACAAAGACTTTGGTTGAGCTTCTCTACGGAGGCACAGCGCAAGCCGCTGATTTGTCAATTGGCACAAAATTTTGAGGTCCTGTTTACCATCCATAATGCGAGCGTGACCAAAGAGATGGGGATTATCGCTCTAGAGGTGGAAGGGGATCGTGAAGTTGTCAAAAAAGCGATCATCTGGTTGAAGGAAAATGGAGTTCAGGTCGATCCGGTTGAGATTCAAATCATCGAAGGGTAATGATCTTTTTTCAAAACAGATACCGACACTCTCAATCGGTTCTTCCTTTTTTACAGAGACTCTGTTTTTTTTGTTTATTGATGACTCCCTCGCTCTGGGGTGGACGTGTAATCGTTCGGACCTTGGAGGGGGATTTTGAGCAGGAGTATCGAATCGTCGAGCAAGCGGGGATTTGGCGGATCGATGCGACAACCAAGTTTTGGTCGATTCTTTATGACTCCCACCGTGGACAATACACGGGACTTGAGCATCGCGATGGTGCTTATTGGGAATTTCGTTGGCAAGATGTTCAAAAGGCGATTCAAGGAACGAAGCATCATTTTAATCGGCTGAGCGATCTCAATATCGAAGGGTTTTCCTCTTATGATCTGACTCGTCCCGCAAAAGAGAAGGAGAAACAGGAACCGTGGAGCGGATCAAAAACTCCGAAAGTGGAGAGCTGGTTAAAGCTCGATTCCCGGTTTTGGGAACTCAATCAACGAGAAAGGGGGGGGATTCAGGCGCAAACGGTGACACACCTTTTTTTAAAAGATTTTTTCAATCTATTCAGCCCTATTCACGATCAAATTCGTCAAGCGGCGGTACGGCCGCTTTGGCCGGAAATGATCGATGAAGTCCTGCTTTATCTTCGTTCTCGTGATGAAGTGGGAGTCAAACTCGAATGGGGATCCCAAAAGAATCCTTTCTATTGGAAAATTGCCCGATTCGAAGAGCAAAGCTCTGAACCGGAGTTTTTTTTTCAAGTTCCCAAGAAATATCATCCGACAACTATTGAATCGTTGAGAGGTCTTCTCAATAATTTAGAAGGGAAACCATGATCGTATTGATGAGAGGATTTTCGATTGCCTGGAGATCGATTCAATTGAATTGGTTGCCCGCTTTGATCTTGCAGCTGATCATGCTGCTTCTCGGTTTTTGTTATTCGTTTGAGATTTCCTGGACGCACGCTTTTTTTAAAGCCCTTTCAGAGGCAAAAGCGGAGGGAGGATTTCTTTTTTCTTTTTCCGTCGGGGCCTTAGCCGCTGGAGTTTTTTCAGAATTTTTTCGCGTCTATTTTGTCGATTTCGGTCAGTGGCGTCGGGAGCATTTTATCGATATGATCTTCAAAATATTTTTGATGGGCGGGTTGAGTGTTTTAACCGATTTTTTTTATCAATTTCAAAACGAGTGGTTCGGCTCTGGGGCCGACTGGAAGACACTTCATCTAAAGGTATTTGTCGATATGTGTTTCTATTCCCTATTCCTTACGGTGCCGATGAACAGTCTCCTGTTTTTATGGAAAGAGGAAGGGTTCGATCTTAAAAAAACAAGAGAGCAACTTTTTCCGCTCTCACGGTTTTTTACGAATCGCTTCCTGCCTCTTTGGATTTCCAATGTCTGTTTTTGGCTTCCGATTGTTTACGTCATTTACTCAATGCCCGCTTTATTGCAGATGCCCTTTAATTTAATCGCCGCAACGATTTGGGGGATTCTGATTGTGACGATTTCTAAAGAGAGCCGTCAGCGGCATCCGTTAAATCTAAAAACCGCAGATGATTTAACCACGGATAACACAGATATCACGGATTGAGGAGGTTATGAAAATGGAGTTTCTTTTTTTTATTCACCCAGAGGGTGAAGTTCTTCTTTTATGTAAATCCCTGAATATCCGTGTGATCCGCGTTATCCGTGGTTCCAACTGCTTTTTTTAGGCTAAATATGATTGCTGAGTTATTTCACTATTTGACGACTCCTTGTTCTTGGAGGATGAGAAAGTGGGGGTATTTAAGTGAGTCGATCGGAATTTCGTCCCGTTATCGACGTTGTCAAAAAGAGTGGCAACCGCATCTCTCGAGGACTCAAGAGAAGATCGTTCAGTTTCTTCAAGCTCATCCAGAGCTCCGTTCTGTTTTATTTTGTGGGAGTGGCGCTGGCTTGGATATTCCTTGGAGCTCCCGAGAGCTTCAGAGATTTGAGCGGATTGTTCTCGTTGATCTCATTCATCCGTGGTCGATCCGTTGGAAAGGGGTGAAGGACTCTCGAATGGAGCTTCATTCGGTCGACCTGAGTGGGGTGATCGAAGGAGTCGAAAAAGGGGGGATTTTTCCAGAACCGGTGATCGATTGGAGTCCGAAGTTCGATTTAGTCGTTAGTCTTAACTTACTAAGTCAACTCCCCATCGTTCCATTGGAGCAGATGGAGAGGAGATTGCCTACGGCCTCTGAGAAGGAGCTTACTCGTTGGGCGCAAAGGATTCAACAAAGCCATTTAGAGAAGATCTCGGAATGGGGGAAATTTCAGCTGGTGATCTCCGATATTCAAGAGATCTGGTTAAATCGAGCCGGAGAGATCGTCGAGCGTCAAGATCCTTGGTATGGAGCCCATTGGTTTGATCCTGAAGAGGAATGGGAGTGGAGGATTTCTCCTTTAGGAGAAAGTGATTCTCAACGAAGTAAGATTCATCGAGTCGGCGTTTCCTCTCTAAGCGGAAGGCTTAAGCTTTCGGAGATAAAAGGGCATTCGGAGCTTGGAAATTGAGGAGCTTGCGGAGATTCGACTAAGACTACAGTAGCGTCGTTG
>CAMAQI010000206.1 GCA_945860255.1 Methylacidiphilum caldifontis | reverse complement strand
ACTCGGATCGACCCCCTTCACTCCAGAAACCCCCTCTGCCGTCTTTTTAAGTCGTTCCAACGACTGCTTTGCCGTCTCTACGCCTGAGGCTGCAGCCCCGGAAAGTGGCGAAATAACGACGTAGAACCGACCGATGGCACTCCCTTTGGTATCGATGGTCACTTCCGAAACCTGTCCCACTCCATCGACAAAATAGTCGTGCATACTCACCGATACGATCTCGCTAACCGAAACCATATAGGTTCCCCCCGGAAGCGTTGCCTCCCAATATCTTATCTCTGCAAAAAGAACCCCGTGAAATAAAAGAACCCAGAAAAGAATGAATGCACGTACTCTCATATGATTTTACCTCGTTTGATTTTAATAAAATGCTCCGAAAACGGGAGGAATTTCCTTGATAATCGATCTCAAAGACTCTCCTTCCTTCATAAATTCTTGATCCAATGTTTCATCTGAACTGGAGTCACTGGAAAGAAGTCTTTCCACCCACGGACGATAGGTTTCTTGAAAACGATCTCGATAAGGATGACGAAGATCCAACCAATGACCGAGAAGTCGCTCTTTCATTTTGGGATTTTTCCATAAAAGTCTCCCATACTGCAAACGAGCATGGTCTTGATAGCTTAAATAACGAAGTTTTTCGGAAAGAATCATTTGGATTCTCCTTCCTCTAAGAGTCGATGACAAACGACATAATCACGATGCCTTAAATCTCTAGGCTCCCCACGTTTTAACTTCGGCTTGATCAAATCCTCTACGGAAGGAATCATCACAGTTAATCCCTCATAATTAAGCTTGGTCGCTCTCTCTCTCCAACTCTTTTCAAACTCCTGCAAAACATGATCTGGCATCAGATTGACATGCCATCCATTCTCCAACTCAAAGGCACTTCCGATCTGACTTTCATAACAAAGCATCGCCAGTGATTCATCCGAAGTAATCGGATCCACGTCCATACTCCCATCGAGAAATCCCTCTTGAACTCCATGTTTGTAAGCATGTAATAGAATCGCAGCGGAACCAATGAGGATCATCGTCCCCTCTTCATTTTTCGACCTTAAGGACTTTCCCCAGAGAGAAAGCCAATCATGGACCTGCCGAGGATAGCGAAGTTCTTTCCGAGGCATAAATTTAAGCTCCACCGGACTCAGGAACGATTTTTTTAGCTAAGCGATTGATCGCATCCCCCGCATATTCACTAGGAGGATAGATCTTTTGAGCCTTCAAATACCAAGAAAGACTCGATCCCATTTGCCCCTTCTCCTCTAATTCCGAGGCTCGACGTAAACTCTTCACAAAGTCCGACGCCTCCGTAGTATAGCGGGCTCGCTCTTGATTGAGTACCGGATCACTCGGGAAATCATGATACGTTTTTTCGACACTCTCCCAAGCTCCCGCACTATCCCCTCGCTTAAAAAGCTCTTGGGAACGTTGGATCGCCGTCTCCACTTTCTGCATCGACTCTAATACCTTCTGTAAATCCTTCTGCTTATCTGGATAGGTAGCGGTCGCAGCAATAAACCGAAGCTTATCTTCGAAAATTTGCCGGTAATTCTTTTGACTCAATAGCCGCTCGAAATCGACAATCGCCTGTTGCTGAATATCAGTTTGATCGAAAATCTTTGCCGCCATCTTTTTTAGATCGGGATTTCGAGGCCAGATTTCAGTCGCTGATTTCAGCTCGGTCTCAAAAGTGACTCGATCCCCGCTCACCGCAGCGTTTCGTGCCTTCGCCAAATGCATTGCGGCAATATTTCGTGCCGTCTCAATCATCGCCGTCGGCTTGGAGGGATCAAAGTCATGCGCGCTCTCCCCCAATCCTTTGACAATCTTTTCTGCCAACTCATAATCCTTCACCTCCAAGGTGGAAATCAGCTGATTGGTTTTTTGTGTGAAATCCAAAACCTGACGCTTTTTTTCACGGGATAAAGTCCGAATCTCAGGCATAAACTCCCCGACAATAAAGGTCTCACTCAATCGTTGTGAGGCACTGTGGAGTTCTTTTTTTTCCAAGAGAAAATCATAGGCTTGAACCCCCTCACGAACATCTCGCATCGCCTCATTCGAAAGTGAATCCAACAGCCCCAAAGTCGCAGGAAGTCCCGTCCCCTTCGAAAGAACATTTTTCATATCATCAGAAACTTGTAATTTCGTATCCCCATCCCCAAAAACAGCCCGATAAAAACGCGTTCCAATCACCACATGCTGAAAACGGCGCTGGGCAAAAAGCTGGACTAAAAGAGATTGAAACTCAATCTTCGGCTGCATCTCCCCCGCCTCCTGCTTCACGGCATTCGCTCCCAATCGCAACTTCAACTCAGCCAAACGCTCGACGTAAGGCTGAATTGTCGCCTGTTGCTGGAGAGATTGTGAAATGGTTTCGTTTTTTTCATTCGCATTTCCCACTTGCCCATCAAATTTCTCACTTTGAACCAGTCCATCCGTCGTGACTCGATAATTCCATTCTAATTGATCTTGCTCTTTCAGCATTGCCGCCCGCGCCTGACTTAAACGTTCATTCGCATTCTTCCCCTGCCACGAGGAATAGACGGCATCGCCAATGGTATTGCAAAGACGCGCATCGTCGGGATATTGAGCGGCCTTTGCAAGAAGCGCATAGGCCTCATCAATTTTTTTCTCACTAATCGTATCGGGTGAAAGAAGCTCCATAATCCGATCGATCGAACGTCGGTAGTCAAGGTCAGCCTTCTCCGTTTGCTCAGGGGCGTTCAAATATTTTTCAAACCGAGCTCGAAAAAGTCGATTGTCATTAGCGTTCATCGCCTTTCCATCCCAAGTCAGAGTATCGTTCGTCGGATTATAAAAGGGAACGTCTTTCCCGAGAAACTTCGAATCCCCTCCCATATTCACATTCGATGCCGATCCTTCAGAGGACTTCACTGGAGCAGAACTCGTCGGAGCGGCGGCGGGAGCCGATGCGCTCGAAGAAGGGGAGACTGGGGCTTGAGCAAATAGATAAGTGGGTAACGCCATCCAAAGTAAAAGGCAAGAGCGACTCATAGGAAAAAAGGGTAATCGATTCAATTCCAGGAGAAAAGAAGAAAACGAAGGGATCAGGGAGATGCTCTCCTCCGATTTAAAGCAGCAAATTCAAATTTGATAACCGTCGATCCGTTGCTGGCTCCAACGAGATTCCCGATAAATCGCAATTCAAAAGGCCATTAGGCTGATCGGTGAAAGTCACAAAACTAGATTAACTTCTGAATTCACGATCTCAAGCTCATAGTTCTCCCCTAACTCATTTTTAAAAAGAAAAGATCTAAGGTCATGTCACTAGGGCGTTACCTTTCAGGAGTGATGCTGAATTTTTTGCATCGATTCGGAGGATTTTCAGGATAAAGAGCAAAGAAAATTGTTTTTGAATTTATCCTCCCCATCCTCCCTATCGATGCAAAATTTGTATTTTTCTTAACTATCTGAGCGACCTTATCAAATAGACTTCTTCTCTCTAAAATTTGAAATTATTTTAAATCCAAAATAAATTATATTTATTAAACTAAGAACAAAAAGAACCGCAGAGAGGCTCTTGATAACCCTTAAACTACTAAAATTCAAATCTATTAAACTGTTAATCCATCTCTCAAATTTATCGTCGTATTGTATTTGTTTTTTTTGTGCGATTAAATAACTAAGATCTCTATCACCTCTAAGTGACTTAATACCGGCTGGATGAACTTTTACTAAAGAATATAAAGAGCCAACCAACCCATAGAGCGAAAATGCTAAAAACAGAATTATAGATATTTTTTTTATCATCTTGGACTCGCCGTTTCAATAATCAATTCAACTCCACTAGCAATAGAATCATAAATCGGTAATAGTTTAGCCCTTCCGCACAATGTGCGGTTTTTTTCTTTTTTTTTAAAATTTAAAAGAGCACTGGCATCAGCCTGATTCTTGGAAGATTTTGGAGTGTGGATGATGGATTCCGTTGATGAGGATGGAATGAAGAACGGGGATAGGATCGATTTTTTGTTGATGAAGGGTGGAGATA
>CAMAQI010000205.1 GCA_945860255.1 Methylacidiphilum caldifontis | reverse complement strand
CAAAAAAAGAAAAAGAAAGAGAGCGCTAAAACAGAGCCCGATCTTTTTCAAGATATCACCCTCATTCGCGCCGTCGACGTTGTTCGTGGCATTCAGCTCCATTCAAAAATGACAGGGAAATAATAGGATTTAAAATCCTTTTCTTCCTTTGAATGCCCGCTTTACAGCTCGCTTCAATTTTTATAACGTTCCCTCTATCGCTATGAAAGCCCCTCGCTCTTACGAAATTGTCGGAACTATTTCCACCGCCCAAGGACTTCGCACGCTTGCCAAAAAACAGCCCCACGCCGATTGGATCGAAGTGCGTGTCGATGCCCTTCTCGAACAATACGTCCTCCCCTCGAAAATTCTCGCCGCTCTCCAATCCCGAAAAAACAAAGTCCTGCTCACGCTTCGCTCCCCTCTCGAAGGAGGTCAACATGCCTGGACCCCGGGAGTTCGCAAAGCTCTCGCCCTTGAACTTCTCCCCGTCTGTGATGCAATCGACATCGAGATCGCCTCGCTCACGGAACTTAAATCGGTCTATCAAGCCGCCGGCCATCTCAAGAAAAAGGTCGTGCTCTCCTCCCATTCGATTCAAAAGCCGGTTTCTCTTCCGCAACTCCATCGCCTGGTTCGACAAATGCGTTGCTATCCAGTCTGGATCTCCAAACTTGCCGTTCGACTGGACTCTCAAACACAACTGCGCGATCTCGTCTCTCTTTTAATCTCCAACCCTAAACAATCTTTTGCCCTGATGGGACTCGGACCGATGGCCCCTCTCTCTCGACGAGTCCTCACCGCTCTCGGATCAAAACTGGTCTACGGCTACCTCGATCAACCGGCAGCTCCAGGACAACCCACGGTGAAAACGATCGCTTCATGGGACGATCAAGAATGAATCGCTTTGCCCTCTCTTTCGTTTGGTTGATCGCCGGCCTTGCACTTGCCGCTTTCTTTCTTCCTTGGATACAAAAAGGCCCCAAAGATGTCCCCTCTCTCAGCGAATATACGGTTCGCGCCCTCGCAATGGAAGAGGATCGAGATTACTGGCGCTTTCTCAGCATTCCTCCTGAAGAACGCAAGCAACTCCTCAATCAACCGTTCTCCGGGATCTCTGGATTTTCCCTCTGGAAAAGCTGGAAAAAACCGGCACAGCCTCTTCCCGGTGCCTCTCTTTTTTCGACTAAAAAAAATCTCAACCCCTTCTGGATCTTTGCCGTTCCCGCTGCAGCCCTCTTGGGCGCCCTCTTCTTTACCCTCACTTCCGGTTGGGGACCCTTTGTCGGAATGAGTGCCTCACTCGGCGTTTATCTCACCGTCCGTTGGAATCTTCAAGAGGCACTCATCGATCGTCTCGTCTCAGGCCTCCATATCGGTCTCGGACTCTGGATCGGTCTCTATGCCCTGCTTGCTCTCAGCCTCTGCCTCAGCATTCGCTGGGTCTTAGGATTCTTTAAATAACCGTGGCGCACTCCCATTTTCAGGGAAATAAAGAAATCTCTAAGGAAAACCATTCGTGAAGCGAATGGTTAAAGAACAGGGTCTCATTGTTTGGTGCAGGGGCTTAGGGGGGCACAACTCTACAGGGCAGTAGGAATTTCGAAACATAATACCATTTGAACCTAAAAACAGTGAATTTAGCCGCAAAAGAACGCATAGAACTCAAAAATGAATAAATTCAATTCAGGTTAAAATCTACTCCTGAAAAGGAGCTTTTTTGAGGCCCCATTTTATTTTGTGTTCTCTGCGTTCTTTTGCGGCTAAATTTCTTATTTCAACGCTTCGCATCCCGAAGCATGTCACGACTCATTTCCCTATTTTAAAATCTCTTTGATTTTATTACATCTATTAGAGTTAACTCAAACGAATGCGCGGATCGGACCAGGCCAATAACAAATCGGAAATCAAATTTCCGACGACTAAAAAAATACAGCCGATCAAAACCGAGGCCATGACCAAAAATTGATCCTCTCTCAAAAGTGCCTCATAAAGCAACTGCCCAAGCCCTGGATAATTCAACACATTCTCCACAAGCAACGATCCCCCGAGTAACCCCGCAAAGACAGCCCCCATCGAACTCAAAAACGGATTGATCGCATTTCTTAAAACATGACGAAATAAAATCATCCCCTCGGGAACTCCTTTTGAACGTGCCGTTGTCACAAAACCGGCACGAAGATAATCCAAAAGATTCGCCCTTAATAACCGCATCGTTCCGGCGATCCCTCCCAATCCTAAAACAATCGTCGGCAAAATGAGATGATGTACATAATCAACAATTTTTTCCTGCCACGACATAAAGTCATATTCAATCGAAGTAATCCCCCCTAACGGAAACCACCCCGTTTGAGCCGCCACAAAAAGGGCTAATAACGCTAAGAAAAATTCCGGAATCGAAAGAGCGGCATAGGCTAAGATTCCCGTCAATCGATCGATCCACGAATCTTTATAAATCGCGGCCAAGACCCCCAAGGGAATCGCAATCGCCCAAGCAAAAAGCAGCGAGGCCAATGCGATCGAAAGGGTCGCAGGAACCCGCTCCGCAATCAGCTCCGCAACAGGCATTTTATAAGACCAAGAATAACCAAACTTAAACTGCGCCGCATTCTTTAACCACATCCCATAACGAACCCCCCACGATTCATTCAATCCAAAATCTTTTTCCATCTCTGCAATCGTCTCCGGACGAATATCTTTCTGGGCCCGAATCGGCGTCAAAAAATCCCCTGGGGCTAACTCCATAAGCAGAAAAACAACGAAGGTGACCCCCAATAGCAACGGGATCAAGGTCAAAAAACGACGGATCAAAAATGCAGCCATAACCTCCCTTTATCCTAACAACTCTCTCTTTCCTTGCACCTCTTAAATACGCCCCCCCTCATTCTCGATTCTCGACAATCGCCCGAGCTAAAGCCATTCCCGAAAGAGCGGCTCCTTCCACTTTCGCTCCCCCAAATCCATCTCCTGCCATTCCTAAAGTCCCTTCCCGATTTAAATAAAAAAGCTCAGAATAAGGATTAATCACCCTCGCAAACTTCCAGCGATGGAGTCGTTTTTCTAAAATCATTCCATTGCCGATCCAAGGCTTCAATCGATTTTCAAAAATCGCCAAGAGCTCCTCTTCCGGCATTGCATAATTCTTCAAACTCCAGTCGCCAGGAGCATGAACAACGATCTTGGAATGCAAACGATCTTTTCCTTCTTGGGCTGTTTGATCTGAAATCCAGGAAAAAAAGTCATCCTTTTCAACCACTCCCGTTTCTGGAATTTCCGATCCCCCTCGCAAAAGAAAGCAGCCCGCTAAACAAGGTTCATACTGAACCTCCTCAAGTCGCTCTAAAACTTCTGAATTTAAAAGAGCTCTCTCCGATTTCAACAAAACGAGCGCCTGAGGAATCGGGACGGTTATTAAAAGTCGTCCACATTCAATAAATTCTCCTTCATCCGTTTTTAAAACCCATCCCTCTTGATTCTGAGAAATAGTGGAGACCTTACATTCCCTTCGAACTGTTTTTCCTTGGGCTAAATATTTTGCAACCGCATTCATCGTCGGGGAACCGCGCCAGCAGTCGAGACTCGAAAAATTCCAGGCTTCAACCACTTCTTGCCTTTTCCAGTCGTTCACTTTTTCAACAAAGCGTGGATCTCGAGCAGTAAAAAAAGGGGCCCCTTGATCAAAAGAAAAATCTTGAATCCGCTTTGTCGCCATTCGTCCCCCAACCCCACGACTCTTTTCTAAAATGAAACTATCGACTCCCGATTTTGAAAGTTCGTCGGCTAATAATAATCCGGAAACTCCTGCTCCAATAATGATCGTTTGCAACTTCACCTCACTATTCTTAACGATTAAGCTGTATTTTCCCAGGCAATACCCCGCGATACAACTCCCCCCACTCCGTAACCGGTCCCCGAACGACAGGGGTATTTAAATTCAAAAGATAGACCGCAGGGGCAACGCCAGTCCGTGATGAATGGACGGATAAACGAGTCAGTTGAAATTGATACTCAAACAGTGAAAAACGATTCCCCTCTTTTCTCCCCCCAGAAGAGCTCCGCTTCGTTGACTCCCCCGCA
>CAMAQI010000204.1 GCA_945860255.1 Methylacidiphilum caldifontis | reverse complement strand
CAGGCAAGTGCCCGTTTTTGGCCAGATGGTAGAAGGCGGGAATGATTTTACGATGCGTCAAATCTCCCGTGGCACCGAAGATGACAGCGGCGGTAGGGGGGACTCGAAGAGCCGAGGCGTTGGTATCGAACATAGCGTTCTCCTAGTTTAGACTTCAATAAAGATAAGACTTTAGACGATTTTCTGATCGGTTTGTTAGACGTTATAGGTCGTTGAGGAGACATTGCCTCCGCGTCCGGTCCAATTGGTGTGTGAGAATTCACCGCGCGGCTTATCGATTCTCTCGTAGGTATGAGCTCCGAAATAATCGCGTTGTGCTTGGAGAAGATTTGCGGGGAGCGAATCACGACGGTAGCCATCGAAGAAGGAGAGAGCGGTGGTGAAGGTCGGCATCGGGATTCCACAGAGGACTCCTTGAGCGATGACGCGACGCCAAGCGGCTTGAGCCTTTTCGATCTCACCGACAAAGAAACTGTCGAGGAGAAGATTTTGAAGATTCGCATCCTTGTCGAAAGCCTCTTTGATTTTTCCGAGGAATCCGCTTCGGATAATGCAACCGCCACGCCACATGAGGGCGATACCGCCGTAGTTGAGGTGCCAGCTTTGCTCTTTGGCAGCCGCACGTAACAACATGTAGCCTTGGGCGTAGGAGACGATTTTCGAAGCGTAGAGGGCTTGGCGAATATCATCGATGAAGGCCTTTTTATCCCCCGTGAAAGGAGTCGAAGGGCCTTTGAGAATCTTTGCGGCATTCGTGCGCTCGTTCTTGAGAGAGGAGACGCAACGGGCGAAGACCGCTTCGGCGATCAGCGTCACCGGCATTCCGTTATCACAAGCTGACTCGATCGTCCATTTGCCAGTACCCTTTTGACCGGCGGCATCGAGGATTTTGTCAACCAACGGTTTTCCGTCGGTGTCTTTGAAGGCAAGAATATCGCGGGTGATTTCGATCAAATAAGAGTCGAGTTCCCGTTTATTCCAATCGGCGAAGACAGCGGACATTTCATCGGCAGTCATTCCGAGAAGATCGCGCATGAGATGATAGGCCTCGCAGATGAGTTGCATATCGCCGTATTCGATTCCGTTATGAACCATTTTGACGTAGTGACCGGAGCCGGTTTCGCCGACCCAATCACAGCAAGGGACATTGTTTTCGACTTTAGCACTGATCGCTTGGAAGATCGGTTTGACATGCTCCCAAGCCGCAGAGGAACCGCCGGGCATGATTGAAGGACCGGTACGGGCCCCCTCTTCTCCTCCGGAAACGCCGGAGCCGACAAAGAGAAAGCCTTTGCTTTCGAGATAATGAGTGCGGCGAGCCGAGTCAGTGAAAAGAGAGTTTCCTCCATCAATGATAATATCCCCTTGTTCGAGATAAGGGAGGATCTGTTCGATAAACTCATCGACTGCCGTTCCGGCCTTGACCATGAGCATGACGCGACGAGGGCGTTTCAGTTTGGCGCAAAGTTCTTGAATCGAGTGAGCGCCAATGACTTGGGTTCCCTTGGCTTCGTTATTCAGGAAGGCATCCACTTTCGAGGTCGTACGATTATAAACGCAGACGACGTAGCCGTGATCGTTCATGTTGAGTACTAAATTTTGACCCATGACGGCGAGTCCGATTAATCCAATATCCGCTTGCATGTTTGTAATCTCCCTTTTGAATGTATTTTAAAATGCCAAACTATCGATCTGTTTTAGGGGTTACAAGCCGAAAGAGGAGAAATGAATAAACTCTATTCGAGATATCTATTAGCGGAATTTCTAAAAGTCTTTCTTTTTAGCTTGATTGCCTGTGGGGCGCTATGGCTGATTGCCGATCTTTTGGGTTCCTTGGATGATTTTGTTCAGGAATCTTCCTCCATCGGATTGGTGGTCGAGTTTTATTTTGTGCAGTTCCCTAAAATGCTCCTTTTGGTGATTCCCGTTGCCTTTCTTTTTTCCGCATTATTTACCCTTTTGACGATGAGTCGTCATCATGAGTTGATTGCGCTTCAGGCCTCGGGAGTGAGTTGGATGGAGATCTATCGTCCCTTTATTTGGGTGGGGGTCGTTCTTTTTTTCGTGACCGGTTATCTGAGTACCGGGCCGGCGAATCATGCAGAGGGGAGGCGAAAGGAGATTTTGGAGCAGATCCGGACGAAATCAGCGGATTCAAAAACCTTTAAAAAGGGGGTTCCCTATTACGATTCTTTAAGAAATCAGGTTTGGTATCTCCAGTCTTTAGATGCCATCAAAGGGGAGGCGGAAGGGGTGGAGATCACGGTTTTAAATGAGGTAATGCAGGATGAGGCGAAATATATCGCAGAGTCTGGACGATGGAACGGAAATTTTTGGATTCTGAAGAATGCTAAGGTGATGCGCTTTGAGCCGAAGGGAGGGTTGCAGTCGGAAACCCCCGCTCCGATGATTCAGGATGGACGTTTTGCCGTCCCTCCGAAACAGTTAGCTCTTTTACAGGCAAGACCGGAGGAGTTGGGTTTTTTTGAGATCATGCGATTTTTAAAAGAGAGCTCTAATCGTTCCTCAAGAGCCTTGGCTCCTTATCGAACGGAGCTTTTTCAACAAGTGGCCTCGGCCTTTATCCCGCTTGTGTTACTGCTCTTTGCTTTTTGCTGTTGTGGAAATGAGACTCGCCGAAACCCGGCGGCGGGGGTTTTTAATGCGATCTTTATTTTGATGGCCTATTACTTTGTGATGAATTTTTTCCTCTCCATGGGAAGTAGTGGAAGACTTCCCTCCTTCTTGAGCGTGATGGTGACCCCACTGCTCTTTACTGGAGTGGGAATATGGATTCTCAGAGAGAAGACTTTAGGGTATCGTTCATAGATCGGTCAAAGACCGAAACCAAGGACATCTTCTCAATGAAACATTCTCTGCCCATTGCGCCCCCCATTCCCTTACGCCATACGTCTGGACTCTGTTTATATGGTTTTATTACTTCGCAATTAGTGTTCCTGTTGAATCGAATTCCGATTTATGAATTTTAAAAATACAGTTTATTTGTTTTTTATTTTCGGGATTTTCCGAATATTTTTCGTCGGAACGAAAAATAATGCGAAGAATTCAAACAGTGTGGGACTAAGCGGAGGAGAATCTTTTGAAATCTTTGATTGATCAAAAACCGGAAGAGATACTTTCACGAGTTGAGAAAATGGAGTTTAAATGGGTCCTCTTGGGAGGGATCATGCTCTCCTTTTTAGGAGGGAATGTGAATGTGATGATGCTCTCCTTTTTTCATGTTCCGGTGAGTCATATGACCGGGGCCTTTTCCCATTTGAGCATGGTATATGGAGGGGGAGTCGATATTTCGAATGGCTTAGTATCACTCTGGATCGTCATCGCTTTTTTTGTCGGGACCTTTATTTCTGGAGTGTTGATTGGAAAAGAGGCGATCTTTCCTGGAAATCGATATTCCTTAGCGCTGTTTTTGGAGGCCTTCATTTTACTCGGGGCTTATCTGATGGTTCAGTCCGAAAATAAATACGGTGTTCCGTTAGCCGCCCTCGGCTGTGGAATTCAAAATGCGATGGCGAGTACTTATTTGGGATTGAATATCCGAACGACCCACGTTTCGGGGATTGTCACTGATTTGGGTTTATTGCTTGGACATTTTGTTCGAGGTCACTCGATAAATGGGAAGAAAATTGGACTTTTGATTTCGCTTTTGATCGGGTTTTTGTTCGGAGGAATTTTTGCCGCCTATCTGTTTATGAAGGGGGGCAAAGCGATGATGATCTTCCCCTCCGTCATGGCCTTCTCGATTGCCATCGGATACTGGGGGTTGCAAAAGAAAAATTGGTTATGACTTTAACCTAAAACCGCAGATGATTTAACCACAGAACACACAAAAAGGGGATTTCATGATCGGGAGCGATTCAGCACGTGCGCATGGGCGTCAACTTAAGGAATTCATTCAAAGGCATTTTCTCACAGCGCGCCGTGGAGTGCGCTGTTCTTGTGGGTGAAAGTCCCATCAGTCGAATTAAACGATTCACGACTGTAAGAGGTGTCCAGGAAGAGAGCCGTGAGGCTCGAACCGCAAGCGGGACACTTTCTGAA
>CAMAQI010000203.1 GCA_945860255.1 Methylacidiphilum caldifontis | reverse complement strand
GCTCATCAAAAATGGTTCCCTGCGGAGCAATCCCCTGTGGAGGGATTTGACTGTTTCAATACGCCGTTTGAAGATATGACGGTTAACAGCTATTTGATTCATGATCCTGTTACCGGAGAGGCCGCCGCATTTGATACCGGTACCGATTGTTCGGGAATGTTGCAGCAAGGCTTGAAAATTAAACAGATTTTCATCACCCATATTCATACGGACCATATTTTGGAACTCGATCGTTTAAAGGAAAAGACGGGAGCCAAAGCCTGGGTCAGTGAAAGAGAGCCACTTTCGGGAGCCGAGAGTTTTGCCGACGGGAAATGTTTTAAAATTGGATCTCTTCAAGTGGAGACGCGAAGAACGAGTGGTCATGCTCAGGGCGGAACAACGTTTTATATTACCGGACTTCGAAAGCCGATCGCTATCGTCGGTGATGCCCTCTTTGCGGGGTCGATGGGGGGTGGAATGGTAAGTTTTGAGGAGGCACTGCGAACGACTCGAGAGGGAATTTTAACTCTCCCTGAGGAGACCATCGTCGCCTCCGGACACGGTCCCTTGACAACGGTTGGAGAAGAAAAAAGAAATAATCCCTTTTTTGCAAAATAACAGAGGAATAAAAACGATGAAAAAAATTGGTGTGGTTGGAGTGGGGCGCATGGGAGCGAATATGGCACGGCGCTTGAAACAGGCGGGATACGTGGTGACTGCGGTTTATGATTCCAAGAAGGAATATGCAGTGGCGTTAGCCAAAGAGTTGGGAGCAGAATCATGTGATCGACTTGCGAGGGTGACCGAACTTTCTGAGGTGATTTTGACCGTTGTAACGGATGACAAGGCTCAACTTTCTATTTTCATGGATAAAAAAGATAATCTGTTGAAGAAGGCGAATGGACGAATTTTTATCAATTGCGCAACCGTTTCACCGGAAGTGCATGTAAAAGTTCAAACATTGGCAAAAAAATCGAAAGCCCAATCGTTGGAAGGCTGCATGGCCTCGAGCATTAATCAGGCCTTGGCAGGAACCCTCTATCTGATGTGCGGCGGTGAGAAATCGACTTTTGAAAAAGTGAAACCGATTTTGAATGCCATGAGTGATGATGGAAAGTTATTGCGATATATTGGAACTGCCGGAAAAGCAGCTCAGGTCAAAGCGCTTGTGAATATGGTGATGAATATCAATACCGCGGGACTGGCGGAAGGATTGGGTCTTGGTGCAGCCCTCGGACTTGACCTGAAGATTTTGATGGAGGTTTTTTCGCAAACAGGGGCGAATTCCCGTGTTTTACAAACGGATGGCGAGGATATGCTCAACCGAGATCACGCTTGTTTCTTCAGTGGTTCACATGCCGCCAAAGACAGTGGAATTGCGCTTGGTTTAGCCAAAAAAGCGAGACGGGATCTGCCGTTGGCGAAGGCGGCTTATCAGCAGTATCGCAAAATGGTCCTCAAGGGATTCGGAGATCTCGACAAATCGGGAATTGCTGAGTTGACCTTTCCAGGTCGGGGTCAAAAACCAAAGAAAGCCGGAAAAAAGAAATAATGAAAAAACCACGTTTGAGGCATATCGCCGCCCAATGGACGATGTTGGGTTATCCTTCTCCTGAAAAAGAATTGAGCCTGGATGAAAAAATGGCTGCCGCTAAAAAGGCGGGCTTTGATGGTTTTGCGTTCTATATTCCGGATCCCTTGCTTCCGAGTTTGGGAAAAAAACATGGACTCCAGATCTGCGGCTATATCGGATCGGGAAATGTAAAAGAATTTCCGAAACTTCTTCAATTGAACAAGGACTGCGGAGCCCATCACATCAATGTTCAAATGGCGGATGAAGATACCCTCACACCCGAGGCTCTGGGGATGGCGATCCTTTTATTACAAGAGGGAAAGCGGATCGGGGTGGAGCCTGCCATCGAAGTTCACCGCGATACCTGTACGGAAACGCCTGAAAAAGCGTACGCTTTGGCCGAGGCCTATCAGAAGGTGACAGGCGAACTGTTGCCGATGACCTGGGACTTTTCCCACTTATCGGTCGTGAAGCATCTGAATCCCACCAATTATATCGAAAAGCTGATCCTCCGTCCGGATCTGATTCAGCGGGCCCAACAGTTTCATTTTCGTCCCTTTAACGGACACCATGCGCAGGTCCCCGTGACCGATGGTCGTGGAAATCTGACGAATGAAGTTAAAGATTGGCTTCCTTTTGCAGAAGCGGTTTTAAAATGTTGGCTGGAAGGAAATCAGAATACGGATCGTGAAATATTTGTCTGTCCCGAATTGGGACCTGTTCCCGGCGGATACAATCTATCATCGCTTCCAAACAGTTGGGAAGATGCTCAGGTTTTGAGATTGGAAATCGAAAAAATCTGGACGAAATTAAACGTCTGAGGATTTATAAAAGAAAGGGTTTGTCATGGCTGAGATCTCCCATCGCTTAACCTTGAGCTGGAAGGAGAAGCTGGCCCGATTCCTTCCCTTTGGGATCGGACATCGGAAGCCGAAGCACTTTCGGGATATGATTTCGATTCTTTGGAAGAACCGAGACAATCTCCCGTATGCTTGGAAAGTGATCACGCAAGGGGTCTGTGACGGATGTGCTTTGGGGGTTGCCGGTCTATACGATTGGACGATCAAAGGGCCGCACATTTGCATGACGCGCCTCAATTTACTGCGGCTCAATACGGTGGGTACGATTGAATCCCGTTGGTTTGAAGATCTCTCCGTATTGGAGAAAATGGATAATCGTGAATTGCGCGAGTTGGGGCGTCTTCCTTTTCCGATGATTCGGGAGGGGGATGAAAATCGATTCCGCCGAATTTCCTGGGAGGAGGCCTACCGGCGGATTGCTCTCAAAATTCGCCAAACGGAGCCGGAGCGAACGGCTTGGTTTGTCACCGCACGGGGGGTGACGAATGAGATCTATTATATGGCCCAAAAAGTGGTTCGATTTTTGGGGACGAATAATGTCGATAACGCGGCAAGAATCTGTCACTCCCCTTCGACCGCCGCCATGAAGGCGGCCTTGGGGATTTCGGCGACGACCTGCAGTTACAAGGATTGGTACGGAACCGATCTCATTCTTTTTTTTGGATCCAATCCGGCGAATGACCAGCCCTTGAGCACCAAATATCTCCATGAGGCGAAGGAGCTCGGGACAAAGGTTGTGCTGATTAATCCTTATCTTGAGCCGGGAATGAAACAATATTGGGTTCCATCGACCCCCCAGAGTGCGCTTTTCGGGACAACGATCGCAGACTATTGGTTCCCGGTGACGCAGGGCGGGGATATCGCCCTGATCTACGGTGTGATCAAAATTCTCTTGGAGAATGGGTGGTATGATCAAAAATTCGCCCTTGAGCGGGTGAATGATTTTGAATTGTTAAAAAAAGCGACAGAAGCCCTTTCGTTTAAGGAATTAGAGAGAGAGTCCGGTCTTCCGGAATCTTCCATCCGGGAGTTGGCGGAGTTGATTCGAAATGCCAAGAATGCGGTTCTCGTCTGGAGTATGGGAATCACCCAACATACCTATGGGGCAGATGCGGTTCAGATGATTTTGAATCTGGGACTTTTGCGAGGATATGTCGGTAAAGATCTGAATGGTCTGATGCCGATTCGGGGACATTCATCGGTTCAAGGGGGAGCCGAGATGGGGGCCTATGCGACGATGTTTCCCGGAGGGAAACCGATCAACACTGAAAATGCCCAATGGCTTGAAAAGATTTATGGGTTTCCTATTTCCGATCAACAGGGTCTTTCGACCACTGAAATGGTAGAAGCGTGTGAAAAGGGTGAACTCGATTTATTCTATAATATTGGAGGGAACATGCTTCGGAATCTTCCGGATCCAGAGCATGTTCGGAAATCTCTAAGAAATGTTCCGATGCGGGTGCATCAGGATATTATTTTTAACGACCAAATGCTGATTCCGGCCCGGGAAGCGGTACTCATTCTTCCTGCGAAGACTCGATATGAGCAGGATGATGGAGGAACAGAGACCTCGACCGAGAGGCGGGTGATGTTTTCTCCTGAAATTCCACGGCAAGTGGGGGAGGCCCGGGCTGAATGGAGGATTTTACGAGAA
>CAMAQI010000202.1 GCA_945860255.1 Methylacidiphilum caldifontis | reverse complement strand
TATTTGAATCCTGCGAATGAGAAAACCTCGGCCTCTGTATCGATGGTGGTTTCAAATGCCTTAATGCCCTTTGTGACCCCTCCTTTTGATCGGATGTTTTCCCCTCAAGCAACCTTTAATTTTACTCAGGTCATTGATCAAGGACTCCTTGTTGTTTTAGAGATGCCTTCGGCTCAATATGGGGTGGCCCAGCGGCTTGCCTCTTTAGTCATGAAGATCGATTTTTTTAGAACGACCTTAAATCGATCTCGATTAAGGATTTTACTAGAGAAACGGATGGTGAATCAGGACAGAAATCTGATCTATTTATGTGATGAATTCGGTTCTGTTGCGACCACGGGAGATCAGACAGGGGAGGCCTCATTTTTAGATAAAGTACGGGAGTATCGTTGTAGCTGTATTTTAGCGATGCAAGGTCTTCCGAGTTTATTGCGAAAGTTTTCAGAACAGGAGGTCGATGCACTCTTGCAAAACTGTGGGCTTAAGATTTTTTTAAGAAACGATGACCCAAAGACAAACGATTATGCCTCACGAGCTTTAGGGTCAGAGATTAAAGTGCGGTTAAATCAAAACCAAGGAGCGATGGAGCATTGGATAGATTCGAAGAGAAAATGGGGATCGAGAGGATATTCGACAAGCTACGAGAAGGGGGCGCGTTTTTCATCTGATCAATTCGTTACTTTTCGTATTGGGGAAGGAGTTTTACGGTTTCCGGCTCGCTTTGGAGATTTGATGGTTCGTCGTGTTCGTTTTGATTTTAATCCGATATGAAACTTCCCAATCCCCAAATCCCCAATCCTTCGCTGGGAGGGCTTTCTGATCCACAGAAACTTTTTCTTCTTTTGATCCTCTTGATCGTCGGTTTTCTTGTTTTTATAGGGGATCAGGTTTGTTTTCAGCGGATCCCCGATGGGGTGATCGAGCGGATTGTCGGTTATCCCACCTCATGGGGATATCTTCTGTTTAAAGATCGTTTATTTGCCACTTTATTGGCGGGGATCACCTGGCTTTTGACGATCGGAACAGCCATTACCATGGGATTTTTACATTGGGAGCGATATTGGATTGAGCCGATGATGGCTAAAAAAGCGGTGGAGCAAATGGAACGAGAAAAGAAGTGGGTGAATAAGTACGGGAAGGATTTATTCTAAAATAAAGCCGTTGCTTTTGGGATTGAAAAAGTCTGATCTTTACGGTTATAAACAGCCCCCCATGAATTCAAGATTCATGGGGGGGATAAAGGTTTTTAAAAATGATCAGACGAAAGAGGTCTATTTAGTAACGGTCGCGATGTCCGCCACCACCACCACCACGACGTTCGCCGCCGCCATATCCGCCGCCACCGCCACCACGACGTTCGCCGCCGCCATAACCACCGCCACCACCACGAGGGCCGTCAAAGGAGCGTTGTGGACGATCTTCCTTAGGACGAGCTTCATTTACAGTGATCGAGCGACCGCCTAAGTCTTTCCCATGCAAACCACTGATGGCTGCTTGAGCCTCTTCAGCTGTTGCCATGGTAACAAAGGCAAAGCCACGAGGGCGTTGCGTTTCACGATCACGAACGATTTGAACTTGAGAAACCGCGCCAAACTCGGCAAATGCGGATTCAATTTGGGATTCATCAGCAGAGAACGGAAGGTTCCCTACATACAATTTCGAATTCATAAGACCTCTTATTATTACTTAAACACTGCTCGTATCAGACCTGGAATCTTAAGACTTCTGTGAGCACCCGCACGCAGGAGAGATGACCAACCTTTCAACTGAGCCTCCCTAAGTAAGCATTGCTCATGCCGATGGCAACAAAAAATCGGTAATTTTTTTATTTTCCAGAGAGAGAGATCCTTGTTATAGTATCCTACTTTATGTGTGGAATTGTAGCTTATTTAGGGGAACGCGAGGCACAACCGATTCTGTTAGAGGGACTTTTTCGATTAGAATATCGAGGATATGATTCTTCAGGGATGGCCATTATCAACGGCAAAGGACTTCAAAGTCTTAAGAAAAAAGGTCGAATCCAATTTCTTGAGGAGGCGTTGCAAAGCGCTCCGCTCCCTGGAAAAATTGGGATTAGTCACACCCGTTGGGCGACTCATGGAGGTCCCAGTGATGAAAATGCTCATCCGCATCGAGATCAATCGGGAAAACTAGCATTAGTTCATAATGGAGTGATCGAGAATTATCACTCTTTGAGAACTCGTTTTTTAGCCCAAGGGCATACCTTTATTTCGGAGACTGATACTGAGGTATTGGCTCATTTGGTAGGGGAGCACTATCAACAGATCCCCTCGTCAGATCTCAATCGTCTTGAGAATGCCTTGAAGGCGGCATTGAAAGAGGTCAACGGAACCTATGGAGTTGCGGTGATTCATGAGGATCACCCCAATCTGTTTGTCGGGGCACGTCGGGGAAGTCCTTTAGTTTTGGCAATCGGAGAAAAGGAACATTTTCTCACGAGCGATGTCTCGGCGATTATTTCGCACACTCAAAAGGTAGTCTACTTAAATGACTATGATGTCGTCAGTGTTCAAAATGGACAGTTTTCGATCTCTTCCTTAACCAAGCCTCATGCTGGTTACGAAATCACGGAGGTTGATCTCGCCGATGCGAAAGCAGAAATGGGAGCCTTTCCTCATTTCATGTTGAAAGAAATTTTTGAGCAACCGCAATCCATTTTAAATGCCTTTCGAGGACGGCTCGATACCGAAGAGTATGCCGCAAAACTGGGGGGATTAAATATGACTCCTCAAGAACTTTTGGAGATTCATCGAATTAAGATTCTCGGCTGTGGCACTGCTTTGCACTCTGCAATGGTGGGTGAATATTTAATTGAATCCCTTGCGCAGATCCCCGTGGAGACCGATTTCGCCAGTGAGTTTCGTTATCGAAATTGTCCGATGGATCGTCGGACCCTTGTTTTTGTTGTGAGCCAATCGGGAGAGACCGCGGATACCCTTGCCGCTCTGCGTGAGGCTCGTCGAAAGGGATTTAGGGCATTGGGGATCTGCAATCGGGTGGGAAGTACGATTGCCCGAGAGTCGGATGGAGGAGTCTATATGCATGCCGGCCCTGAGATCGGGGTTGCCGCGACGAAGTCCTTTACCTCTCAGGTGATGATTTTTACGCTCCTTGCCTTGAATTTAGGTCGGATGCGTTTTTTGTCGGCCTCTCAAGGGAAGGAAATCATCCAAGCGATCGAGAAGATTCCCTCTCAAGTCGAACAGATCTTAAAACTAAGCGATTCGATTAAATTGATTGCCGATAAATATAAAAATTATCGGAGCATGCTTTTCTTAGGGCGTCAGTATCAAAAGGCAGTGGCGATGGAGGGGGCTCTTAAAATGAAAGAGATCTCTTACATTCATGCCGAGGCTTATCCCTCTGCTGAACTCAAACATGGGGTCATCGCTTTAATTGATGAAGAGACTCCCACGGTATTTCTCTGTCCTAAAGATTCTGTGTACGAAAAAAACATGAGTAATCTTCAAGAGGTGAAGGCGCGTAAAGGGAAGGTCATTGCGATCGCCACGGAGGGGGATCTTGAGATCGCGAAATTTGCGGACGATGTCATTTACGTTCCGGCGACATTGGAGCCGCTCATGCCCCTCTTGACGGTGATCCCTTTACAATTGCTCTCCTATCATACCGCAGTTCTTCTTGGGCGTGATGTGGATAAGCCTCGGAATTTGGCGAAGAGTGTGACCGTGGAATAAGGATTACTGGAGGAGCCTAGGCTCATTTGAAGTGTGAGTTGTTTCCAAAGATTTTCAAACATGCTTGCCATTTCTAGAAAGAGATGCATAGTACGACCCCTTGTCGCCGTATCTGTAAAGATTTTCAGCGACTGTAGGTTAGTATCTTAGGGCAGTTAGCTTAGTGGTAGAGCGTCCCGCTTACACCGGGAGGGTCGGGGGTTCGATCCCCTCACTGCCCATAGGTTGTTCAGTTTTAGCTTTTGCCGGCTTAGCTCAGTGGTAGAGCAGCGGTTTTGTAAACCGCTGGTCGTCGGTTCAAATCCGACAGCCGGCTCGCTAAACTCGACTTAGATCAATCTAAGTCATTATCGATTCGCAAATACTTAAAAAAGAGGGGTTTATACAGAAG
>CAMAQI010000201.1 GCA_945860255.1 Methylacidiphilum caldifontis | reverse complement strand
ATTCTCAGAAGGGGTTTTCCGACGCAGGAGGAAACAGAGGGAATCTCCTCAGTGGGTCGTTGCATTTCCCTCATTGCGTTCGTTGTGACGTCGCGTGAGATAAATGCTTTGAATGAATTCCTTAAGTTGACGCCTATGGTCCACTGACGGATCGTTCCTCACGGTAGGCCTAATCGGGGGATCGCTTAAATCCATTAAAATTCAGGGGAGTGCCTCCCGCAGCCCCGAAAAAAGTCCGGGGTAAACGTTGCGGCGGTGCGGAGAAAGAGATGATTCACCGCGGGGTAAACGGAGGACAACGGAGGAAATACTGGTTTTTATAAAGAAACGAGAAATTGGGATTTATTATATTGATCTGCGAAAATCTGCGTTATCTGCGGACAAATCAGTGCTTACCTGACTCCATCGATACGAAAGCCCTGGGCTTCGAGATATTCCGCGACTCTTGCTGGTTGATCTCCTTGGATCATGATCTCTTTGCCCTCCACCGTCCCGCCGCATCCGATCTTCTTTCGGATCTCTCGGCAGAGGGTATCCATTTTATCGAACCCCCATCCGGGGAGTTGATCGAACCCGTAAACGACGACGACCGTTTTTCCGCCACGATCCTTTTTTTCACGGCGTAAAATCAGTCGTCCTTTTTTCGGTTTATCGACCGGAGCCGTTTTACTAGCGGGAAGCGGTCGAACCTCCCCTGGAGGAAGTGCGGAGGTGTCGAGTGAGGCGAGGGCTTCAAAAGCATGAAAGGCCAGAGAGGGAGTTGAGCCCGTGGTGTTGATCTTTTCTTTGCGGGAGGACATAGAGGAATTAACCCAAAATTTAAATCGAAAAGCAAACCCTATCCGTTCGGATAAATCACACTGCTAGTGTCCAAAATAGATTTAAAACCATTTTCACACGAAGCCACGATCCGTCACTGACCATGGGCGTCAACTTAAGGCTCTTTATTATGGGGCGAACTTTCAAAAAAACCTTGTCTCACACGAAGGCACAACGACACGAAGTTAAATGCCTCCCTACCCCTTGTTCTGACCACGGCTCTTGCGAGCCTCCTCCCTATTTTTAAAAAGGTCTCGAAAACGAGCTTTCGATCTCTTTCTATTTCTCACTTCGTGTTCTTCGCGCCTTCGTGTGAGAAAATGCCTTTGAATGAATTCCTTAGGTTGATGCGCATGGTCAGCTGATGGACATAAACAAATTCAATGGGCAACTCCAGACAATGATCGAGTAGAGGAATAAAGGTGAGTAATTATTTCGATTGCAGGGATCTCGTTTTTCGATATATCTGTGGATTCCAAAAAAGGCCCTATCGTCTAGTCGGTTAGGACACAGCCCTCTCAAGGCTGACGCACGGGTTCGAGTCCCGTTAGGGTCACGTTCTCTTTTTGCACCATTTCAAAAAATGGCTTCGATGCTTTTGAGCGGTTTCGTTTTGGTTAAGTGTGTGGTGAGGCAAAAAGAGGAGTTTTAAAGTATTTAGAGGTGTTAAACTCCAGCTAGACAAGGATAAAATAGTTGGATTCTTTTGTCTATGGTTCGTCCTCTCCAAGATCTTTATACGGATATTTCGCAACTACCTCGTCATCAGCGCTTAGAGGTTGCTCGATTTGTTTTAAATTTTGAGGAGCCATTACAAAATCAGAATATTGAAGCGCAATGGGATCAAGAGATTCGCAGTCGAATTAAAGCCTTTGATGAAGGATTGCTGGAGACGATTGATTATGAACAAGTTCAATCTGAGTTGAACCGCCGTTTTGTTGGATGAAGGTAAAATTTCTTACTCCAGCATGGATTGAGTTGAGAGAGGGCTCCGAATATTATGAAAGGGAGCAATCGGGATTAGGAAATCGTTTTTGGAAAGAGGTCGATCAACATATCCAATGGATCGTTCGGAATGTTGAGGTTCCTTGTTTACGAGAGGGTCACTCTTTTTGCTCCATTTTAAAAAAGGCTTCGAGGGTTTTTAGGTATTTCGCTTTGGTTAAGTGCGAGGTAGTGCAAAAAGAGGGGGGGGTACTAAAAGAAAAGCGATTTACGAATAAGGATACTGTGATAGAGTTTCAGTATGAGTTTGGGAGACTATAAAAACCGAATTACGATTGAACCTGGAAAACGGTCAGGCAAGCCCTGCATTCGGGGATTAAGGATTACTGTTTCCGATATTCTTTCCTATTTTGCTGCGGGAATGACAGAATCCGAAATTTTAGAAGATTTTTCAGAGCTGACACACGAAGATATTCAGGCCTGTTTTGCTTTTGCCGCTGAACGTGAAAGTTGCTTTATGACAGTTCGTGCATGAAATTTTTAATCGACGAAAATCTTTCAGATAAAATAGTCGCACAGATTTCTGATTTTTTTCCGAATTCAACCCATATTAAATCAATAGGACTTGTTGAAGCTCCAGATGAAGAGATATGGATCTTCGCTCAATCTCAAGACTTTGCGATTTTAACGAAAGATGCCGATTTTCATCAAATAAGTCTCTTGCGTGGCTTTCCTCCAAAAGTAGTGCACTTAATGATTGGAAATTCCTCTACAAAGGTTTTAGTTGCGGTTCTTCGAAAAAATATAAGCGAAATTAAAGAGTTCCTTGAAGACCCTAAAAGCAGTCTTTTGATTATTCAGGGAGAATAATTGATTTTTTATTCCACCGAAAATACGAAGGAATCAAAAAAAAGGTTGCGAACTCAGACACAGTCCTTGTCTCACATTCCTTGAGAAATTCAGGTTGTGGTTAAAGAATTGATTTTATGACCTCAACTCAAAATAAACTTGCATTTGAAATCTTGGCTTTACCGGGATCTGCACGGGCCTATTTGGCGCATCAATTGATTCATAGTCTTGAGGAGAGGGTCGATGAGGGTGCGGAGAGGGAGTGGCTTCACGAAATCGATCGTCGAACATCTCAAATTCGTCAGGGAAAAGTGAATTGCAAAGAGAGTCAAAAATCAGTCGATTCCATCCGCAAGAAACTTCATGTATTGCGTCGTTCTTCATCCCTCCGCTGAAAAAGAGTTGGAGCATGCGGCTATTTACTACGATTATTGCGGTAATGCATTTACATCGTCGACCCTTTTATTGGGAGAAGCGTTAATTTTCACTCAAAACGTTTCAAGAGGGTATTTTTGGCGAGGTCCCAATCCATGGATTGGATAAGACCTTGTTTTAACTCCTGCTCCGTTTTTTGGAGTTCGAGGGCATGCCAAGAAGGGGTTTCAAAATTTTCTTCTGGGGAAATCAAATCAGACCAAAGAGCTTCCATGATGAGGAATTTCTCCTTTTGAGGCAGTTGTCTAATCTCTGCGATACTCATGCCCTTAAGATAATTTGCGTTGAGACTGAGTGCAAGGGGAAAAATGACAGCAAAGACAACTTATTCTACCGATAAAAATACAGATGAAAGGAATTTGAAATTCACGGTTTCCCGCAGCGGCGCCGGAGTTATCATTTTGAATATCATTTCCGAAAGAGTTTGAGGGCATAAATCCTTTTGAGTGGGATATCCCACCATACTTCACGATTCTCATGTTCACAATAAAATCCCCTTTTCGTTGGCGGAAAATTCATCTTGAAGATCGACTCGTTGACTTGAGATGCAAAAATAGATTCGATTTATTGACCGATTTTTTATGATTGACTTCAATCATAAAATAGTCAATGCTTAATCCTGCAGATTATGTCGGTTTTAACCTCAAATGGATCCCTAGGATTGTTTATGAAAAAACAGATTGCAAAAAAAGCTCCCGGTCAAGGAAAGGCTCAAATGGTTTATATTTTTGGAGGAGGGAGAGCGGATGGGGATGGATCGATGAAGGCTCTTTTAGGGGGAAAAGGAGCGAATTTAGCGGAGATGATGAAGATTGGATTGCCGGTTCCTCCAGGGTTTACGATTTCGACGGAGGTTTGCACTTATTATGGGGCGCATCATCAGAGCTTTCCTGAGGGGATGATGAATCAGGTGTTCGAGGGGCTTCGCCAGATGGAGAAGGAGTTGGGGAAAAAGTTTGGAGATCCTCGTAATCCTTTATTGGTTGCGGTTCGTTCGGGGGCTCGTGAATCGATGCCGGGAATGATGGATACGATTTTAAATCTGGGCTTGAATGACCAGACGATTCTGGGGTTGATTGCCTCAAGTAAGAATGAACGGTTCGCTTACGATTGTTATCGACGATTTATTCAAATGTACGGCGATGTGGTGATGGGGGTTCAGAAAAAAGAGGGGGA
>CAMAQI010000200.1 GCA_945860255.1 Methylacidiphilum caldifontis | reverse complement strand
TATTAGAGCTCGAAGAAAAATGGTCTGCTAAGCCAAAGAAGAAAATTGAAGGAAAAATAGAGGAGGTAGGTCAAGTCGTTCTTGTCAAATCGAATAAATTTGGAATCAATGAAAAACTGAAAACGATCGTCGTTCCGGATCTTAATTTTAAAGGGGCTTCGATTATTGATGCCGCCAATTTCTTGTCCTCGAAGAGTAAAGAGCTTGATAAAAAGGATAAAAAGGGAATTCAGATTATTGTTCAAGAAGATGCCAAGAGATCTGCAAAATTGGTCGATCTTTCCCTGAGAAATATTCCTTTAGGAGAGGCGCTTCGATATGTCTGTCGGGTCTCCTCCGTAAAATTTAAAGTCGAGGAATTTGCGATTGTCATCATTCCGCTCTCAGCTCCCGAAACGGTGTTAATTACTCGTATCTTCAATATCTCTCCAACCTTTATTAATACGACAACCTCTGCTGGTGCTGACGATAAGTCAGGCGCAGGTGGCGCCGCAAGACGTGTGTCGACTACACCGACGGTTACAGAAGGGGGAGGGAATGCCGAGGCGATGAATCAGCTTCGGGAGAAGGGGGTTGATTTTCCTCCGGGTTCGACTGCCGTTTATTCTCCGACTCAAGGAACCTTAACGATTACCAATACTCAAGATCAGATCGATTTGATCGAAGAGCTGGTCAATGCCGATAGTGGACAGTCACTCGTTGTTGATGTCTCGGTGAAAGTCGTTGAGATCGGTCAAACCGATTTAGATGAAATCTCCAACAATATTAATTTCAAGCTTAAAGATGTGGCGCTGGCCCAGCGGATCGCCTCTTTATCGAGCATTGGGGAAAATCAAAACACAACACTTCCGACTTTTGGCCGTACCCCAGCGATTAATACCGGCTTACGAGGTTCACAAGGCTTTAGAATCAATGGATTAGACAATATCATTACAGGAGGATCGACAGGATTAGCGACACCCAATGCCTTTAAATTGGGAGTTTCTGGTTTAACAGGAAGTGAGTTACAAACCATACTGACCGCGATTGCTCAGAAGAAGAGTTCCGATTTTTTAGCCTCTCCGTCGATTCGAGTAAAAGCAGGGTCCAAGGCCTTAATTAATAATTCGAGAAGAATGTTGTATCCTACAGGATTTGATAAACCGAAAGCAACTGCGGTTGAATCCGTCGAACAGGGGAATAATATTATTGTTCCTCCGCCAGTCTTTGTCCCTGCCTTTCCCAATAGCTTCGAGTCGAAGGATATCGGGGTTAAGCTTGAGGTTCAACCCCAAGTTCCTGCCGATAAAACCTCGATCGAGCTAGCACTTTCCCCAGATATCGTTGACTTTGAAGGATTTGTAAACTATGGCGAGCCTGTTAATCTTGTCAGTGGTTCGGGAAATACATTCTTATTTAGTGACAATACGATTAATCAGCCGGTGTTTAACAATCGGAAGATTCAAACTCGTGTGACAGTCCAAGACAAATATACGTTCGTTTTAGGGGGATTAACACGCGATGAGGTTCAAAAGGTCGAGGATAAAATCCCGTTCCTTGGAGATCTTCCTGTCATTGGAGCTGCTTTTCGATCCAAGGCAGTCAAGACGACGAAGAAAAATCTATTGATCTTCGTAACTCCTCGTATTCTTCTTCCAGATGGAACTCCTTTGAGACCAGATATTATTCCTCTTGTTTCTCAATAATTGAACTTCTGTTCGGCGCACTTCGTTCGATTGATTGAGAATATTCAATTTTAAGTTAAATTGAGTCATTGATAGAGAATCGGGAGTTCTCCCGCAAATAAGGATTGCACCTGAGGGCTGAGGAGGTTAATTCATACTCAGCTATGGATTCCATTCAATCTGACTCAAATGAACCGAGTGATCTCTCCTTGGTTCAAAGAGCACAGTCGGGGGAGTCGAGGGCTTTTGATCTCTTAGTCGTTCGTTATCAAAAGCGACTTTATAGTGTTATTTTCCAAATTATTCGTCATCACCAAGATACAGAAGACGTTCTTTATCAAACACTTATAAAGGCCCATGACAATCTCTCCGGCTTTAAGGGGGATTCCGGTTTTCATACGTGGCTCTATCGAATTGCGGTGAATCGATCATTGAATTTCATTCGATTACGGAAGAGTCATCGTGAAATGAGCATTCATGCGAATGAGGAGGGGGATTTTGATATCATCGATGAGGGGGTGGTGAATGAAGTCGAGCTTCAAGAAAATCGCTCTGAATTGCAAAATAAATTGAACGTCTCCCTTTCTAAGTTGTCTGAAGATCATAGAACAGTCGTCAACTTGTTTGATATTCAGGGTCTAAGTCACGCTGAGATCGCTAAGATTTTAGGGTGTTCTGATGGAACGGTGAGATCCCGTTTACATTATGCCCACAAACAGTTAAAAAATTACTTGTTCGATGTGAAAAAGGGAGATAGATCATGAGTATGGAGAATATGGATAAGGTTCAAAAAGCTCTTGTTGACCTTCGAAACGAAGTTCCTTCAGATGCCTATTTTTCGGGAGTTTTGTCTGAGTTCCACTCACGACAACGAAGCCAGCAGCTTGTCTCGAAGAGTTTTTCCTTTCGTCTCACGGAGGCATTCAAAGATCTTTGGTTTTTCAATCCGGCACGTTTAGTTCAAGCAGGTGCTTTTTCGATAGTGGTTTTATTTTTTACCTTGAATGGATTGAATCAGTCTTGGAATTCAAATTCTACTTCTTTGGTGAATTGGTATCGAGGTGAGGCGGTTCAACTGAGTTCCTCTTTGTTTCCGGAGACTTATTTAACTTCGAATGGGGTCAACTCTCTTGGAGAGAGTTCCTTGGCTCGTCCCGTTGAACTTGCGGCTTTGTCTTTAGCTGAGATTAGTTCAGAACGAACTCAGTATGTGATGAATACGACTCCTGCGGCCTATGATTCGGTCGTCGCGTTCTAGGCATGATCGATTTATTTAAAACTCGTTTATGGTTCTTCGTCGCTCTTGTTTTCTGTGCGAATGGAACGATGAATGCGCAAGGGGTTTTTGATTCGATTGGAAAAGAGGTAAACGATGTTTTTGAGCGGGTTAAGGAATCGGTCGTTAAAGTAAAGTCGGATAACGGGGTCATGATGTTGACCGGTTCCGGTTTTTTTATTGATCAAGAGGGAACCCTTATAACGAGTTCTTTAATCGTTGTCGATGATACAGCAACGACAGTCGAGAGTGAGGATAAGCAATGGGAGGCTCGGGTTTTGGGGAAGGATTTAAGGAGTGGTTTGGCTTTATTAAAGGTTTATGGGGTAAAATCAAAGCCGTTGGTTTTTGCCTCTGCGAGTAGTTTAAAAGCGGCCTCAGCGGTGGTCGGGGTAGGGTATCCGTATAATCTTCCTGTGGCACCTAGTTTTGGATTGGTGGCGGGATTTGATTTTCAGTATCTCAATAAGTTTTTTCCAACGACGCATATTCGAGCTAATCTTCCGATCAGTCCCGGTCAGGTGGGAGGCCCTTTAATTAATTCTAAGGGAGAGGTTGTGGGGGTATTGGCGATGTCGGCGGATAATGGCCGCGCCTGTTACGCGATTCCGTCGGCTGCGGTTGTTCGTATTTTTCAAGAGTTGATGAAATCGGGGAAGGCACTTCATGGATGGGTGGGGGTCGGGGTTTCAGAGAAAGAGACCTCTGCAACGACAAAAGGGGTCATGGTCTCGAATTTATTTGAAAATACTCCGGCCTTAACGAGTGGAGTGAAAGTTGGAGATTTGGTTTTAAAAATTGGAACTCGAGAGATTCGACGTCCTTCGGATGTCATTGATCTCTCCTTTTTTAGTCGAGTGGGTGAGGAGCTTCCCGTGGTGGTCATGCGAGAGGGAAAAACAATGACTTTTAAGATTCTTGTTCAAGAGCGTCCGACATTGCTTCCTGCGGTTTATCAAAAGGATACGGTTTCTCCTTCTGATTCAGTGATTCAGGTGAATCAGAAATAGTCAGGGCAGAGGCATCTAAATTCTGAATCGCTCCCGGAGACCGGGAATGAGAATCTATTTCCCTCATCACACAAAAACCAGAATTCCTGTTTTCTGCGGAGCCCCGAAAAAATCGGGGTAAACAAATTTGATCCTAAATTCGGCAGTTGAAAACTTGCAAAAATCTACAAAGTGTTGATTTTGTGAGGGATGAGTGAGAAAGAAGAGGAGATGGGAGCTCACCCGCAGGGTGAGTTAAAAATGCAAGAGAATCGGGGGCTGGTTTATGCTGGTGGGGAC
>CAMAQI010000199.1 GCA_945860255.1 Methylacidiphilum caldifontis | reverse complement strand
CTTGATTCCCCATTCCGGACACCAGCGTGCAAAGCAATTAATCCTCACGATCCATTGGTCGACTCGGTCATCCCATCCCTTCAATGGCAATCCCTCTTTCAAAATCGATTCCGCTAATACTGCCGAGGCCTCGCTGTTCGGAGTCGCATCACGACGCTTTGCCTCCAGGAGGAGATCGTCAAATTGCATATAGCTCTCCGCAAGGACTTTTTTTAAAATCGGATCCCAAACAAATCGTTTTCCATGAGCAAAACGCCCTCCTCCCATCTCACTCAACCACGACTCCGATACCGCAGTGACTCCCCCGAGTCGAACGGTTAAATCTTTCTCTTTTCCTTCAATCTCTTGTATCTCCGTTGCGACGACAACTCTGGCCTGCTGAACCCCTGAATCGGAGGAAATCACCCCTCTTCTCCCCCCCGAAACAGCACAACGCAAGGTTCCCCCGTCTAAACGAACGGCTACTTGATCGGAAAAGCCGGCAAGAACCGATCTCTGGATCATCTCCTCGGTGGCCGGCTTCTCTGAAATATCCATTTGCTGATCTTCCGCAATCTTCAGAAACTGTTGAAGCATCGGTTGAATCAATCGAGCCGATTGAACATGAATCCCTAAAGCACGACATTTTCCCATATCAAAATGACACCCCTCGGCATAACGCCAAGCGCGCATCCATAAGAAAAAGTCGGATAAAGGACTCTCCCCAAGAAGATCATGTCTCAATTGCTCCTGCTTTCGATCCACGGCACGCATTAAAATCGATCGACTTTGCGTCAATACCGCAATTAAACAGACCGCTCTCACACATCCCAAACGATTCGCCTCCATCAACATCCGAGCGTATCGAGGATGAGCCGGAAAAGCGGTCATTTGCCGTCCTAAATCAGTCAAAATTCCACTCTTGAAATCGACTGCGCCGAGTGATTTTAAAAGATTTTCCGCTCGAATGATCGACTTCTCCTCAGGAGGATCAATCCATCGAAAACCGATCAAATCAATGATCCCATGCGATTTTAAATTCAAAGCCACTTCCGATAACTCTAATCGCTTCACCTCCGGAAGTTCCTGCAACGCTCTTCCCTCATGATCCTTGGTCGACCAAAGTCGATAGCAAACTCCTGGAGCCGTCCTCCCCGCTCTTCCAGCCCGTTGATCGGCAGCAGCCCGACTGATTTTCTGAACCACAAGGGTATTAATTCCCCGATTTGGATCATAAGCGGCGACCCGTGCCCATCCGGAATCGATGACAATCCGCACACCATCAATGGTTAATGAAGTCTCCGCCACATTGGTCGAAACGATAATCTTGCGAGTCGAATAAGATTGAATCGCCGCATCCTGTTGATCTGGAGGAAGCTCCCCATGAAGTGGTAAAATAAGCACCCCGCGCACGCGATGTTCTAAAGCACGAATGGTCTTTTGAATCTCATAGGATCCGGGCATAAAAATCAGAACATCCCCTTCCGGATGTTCTTTCATCAAGGACTCACAGGCGCAAGCGGTCTCATCAAATAACGATTCACGATCTTCTAACGCCCGAGGATGGTAGCGCATTTCAACAGGAAAGGTTCTCCCCTCCGACTCAATCACCGGAGCGACCTCTCCGGATCTGGATAAATAGTCCTGAAGCCGCTTCATCTCCAAAGTTGCCGACATGACGACGATTTTTAAATCAGGGCGACGACTCTCCTGAATCTCCATCGCCATCGCCAAAGCAACATCTCCCTCAAGGTGTCGTTCATGAAACTCATCGAAAACCAAAGCTCCGACCCCTTTTAAATCCCGATCTCCCATCATCTGACGAGTCAGAATCCCCTCTGTCAAATACTCAATACGGGTCTGTGCGGTCGTACGATTTTCCAAACGAATCCGATACCCCACCTCTTTCCCCAACTCTCCCCCTCTTTCCTGAGCGACCCGCTTTGCTAGCATTCGTGTCGGAAGGCGACGGGGTTGAAGTACGAGAACTTTATGATAGGAACTCAATCCCTGATCAGCAATCCACTGGGGAATCTGAGTCGATTTCCCAGAGCCTGTCGGGGCCTTAACGAGAATCCTTCGATGCTCTTGAAAGGAACGAAGAAAACTCACTTGAACATCATGGATCGGAAGGGGGATTTTCATACCAAAGAAAAAAGCCCGGTTTCCCAAGCCTTGTTCAAAAAATTAGATCAGGAACACTAGGAGCAACTGTCCCCATAGAATGGGGAATGGCACGGTTGAGAAGCGGATTTTTTGCATCGATTCGGAGGATTTTCAGGATAAAGACCAAAGAAAATGGTTTTTGAATTTATCCTCCCCATCCTCCCTATCGATGCAAAAATTGCCTTTTTTATAACTATCTGATTGCAGGTTGTGTATATCTTTCGGAAGTTTACTTCACTAAGAGATTAACGTAATTTCCATCTGTTTATCCATTCGGGTAAACAAAAGAGTCCGATGTAAGTGTAAACTCGTTACCAGAGCAGAAACGATACGCCCTTTATTTTTTTCCGATTTCACTAAATTCACTAATAAATTCAATCCCATCGAATCGACCATCTTTACCAACTTCATATCCAAAACAAGTTTCTGTAAATTCGCTGATTTAACAACAGGCAATTCCATAATCTTATCAATTTGATCCTTCAGTCGATCGACATTAGTGCTCAACACATCTTCTTCGAAAATTAAGGAAATCTCCCCGCTTTGACCAATTACATGCTTCATAAAGTTCAGTTTATCTTAAATTGAGACTCTTTCAATCTTAAAGATAGTGTCGCCAATTGATATTTGAAAAAATCGGACTCCGCCATTCGCAGTTCTGAAGAAAATCCAGATCGATTTGATTGCTCATAATCTGATCGTAAAGACGGTTAAAACGCAACAGATGATCTTTGGTCCTTTTCACCGCATAGGGAACCATTGTTCCCGTCTTCATAATAAAGGCCCAATCGCTCGATTGCGCCAAGAGAAGCTCTCGAGCCGCCTGAGCAATCGCCCGCTCGGTCAATCCATAGGAATCGCGAAAAGTTCTCGCCATCTCGATCATTCGTCCCGTTGCCAGATGTAGATGCGGATAAATCCAAGCATTTGAACCCTCTAACCAAACCTCCCAATACCCTTTACTCCCCCCTGAAGAGGCCGAAGGAGTCGATAGCGGCTGGGTGGGGTGACGTTCTAAATATTCCGAGGGAGTGATCATCTGAAAGGTTTTTTGATCAAAGGCACTCTTGCGAAACAAATAGTTCAGAAACTCCGGCCCCTCATACCACCAATGCCCGTAAAGTTCTGCATCATAAGGAGAAAGAACAATCGGAGGAACTCCCATAGATCCCCTTAGGTGCTCTATCTGTTTCTCCCGATTAAACATAAAGTTTCCGGCATGACTCGCCGCTTTTTCACGTGCCGCCAAAGGCCGATACCAATCCTTCTCCCCCCCTCTCCCGGTGATCCGATGATATTTAATTCCAATAAACTTACGCATCCCATTGGATTGCAGATAAGGCTTTACATAGTCATACTCTAAATCATATCCAGCATCTCGGTAAAACTCTCGATAATCGACATCCCCAGGATAACCGACCTCGGCACTCCAAACTTGTTGACTCGACTCCATATCCCGACCAAAAGCGGCGGGGCCAGAAGGGGTGATCAGAGGAGAATAAATTCCAAAAGGAGGTCGAGGCTCGGCGAAGAGAACTCCATGACTATCGACGACAAACCAACGAATCTCCGCCTCCTCTAAATATTTCTCAATCCCTGGAATATAAGCACATTCCGGCAACCATATCCCCCGAGGATTTCGACCAAAACATTCTCGATAATGATCGCGAGCGACCAAAATTTGTGCCCGAATCGCCTCCGGATATTCCGACATTAACGGAAGATAGCCATGAGTCGCTCCACAGGTGATAATCTCTAAAAACCCATGATCCTGAAACTCCTTAAATCCAGTCAGTAAATTCCTTTGATAACGATCCGCAAAAACCGAACGACAATGTTCCAGACGATGATAATAAAACCAAGCAAGCTCGTGAAGCGTCGCATCGAGCCGTGTCCGATCGATCTCCTTACGACAAAACTCTAATATTTTCTCTAAATAACAGAGATAGCGACTCTGCAAAAGAGGATCGATCAACATGGAACAAAGCGTTGGCGTGATCGACATCGTCAAACGAAAGGGGACTTGATCTCGACGCAAATCATCCATCATCGTCAACAACGGAATATAGGTCTCGGTAATCGCCTCGTAGAGCCAATCCTCCTCAAGAAATTCCTCAT
>CAMAQI010000198.1 GCA_945860255.1 Methylacidiphilum caldifontis | reverse complement strand
GTAGGACGTGTTAAAAACATTCGAGTTCTTTTGAAAGAGGAACAAACGATGCGAGAAAAAAGCTACTCCTTTATTCAAATTGCACTTGATCTCAATCAGCCCCTCCAACTGACTCAAGAGCTCCAAGTCGCAGTCAAACAGGATGGTTTTATGGGATCTAAATATATTGCTCTCACTCCCGGAAGACCGGATGGGGCTCCTCTGGAAAAAGGAACGATCTTAGAGGGTCAAGATATCGTCGAGCTGACGGAACTGGGACCGGATTTCCGGATGATGATCTCCGAAATTCAACCGACTCTTCAACGTCTTGATTCGATCTCTTCCGTCATCGACAGCGCTCTTCCAAACCTCATTCAAAATATGGATAATCTTGTCGAGAACAGTAATCAAGTCATCAGTGTCATGAATACTCCCGAAGGGAAAGAGGAACTTAAAGTCGTTCTCTCCAACATGAAAGTCATTTCCGACAATCTCAAAGTCGTTTCGACTTACACAAAAGGATTCTCGAAAACAATCGCGGAGAAGCCTTGGAAAATGGTATGGGGAGGAACCCCGAATCAACTCCCCTCTGAGGAGGAGATTATGAAGTCAAAGAAAGCCCTTCCGATAAATCGGTCAAAGAGCGAAACGAAGGACTGATCTTCAGTGAAGCAATTCTTCTCCCCTTTCATATCGCATTAGACTCCGATTTATGAATTTTAAAAACATCGATTTCAAAGAGTGAGGGATCATGAGTGATCTCGACGCCGTCAATGCCTCCCTCTTGGAGAGAACTCATGCCTTAATGGGAGCGGCAAGAGGTTTGATTTCCTGCACGAATATCGAATCGATCGTCAATAATCTCCTGAGTTACTCAATTGAGATGCTTCAATCGCAAAATTGTTCCCTTTACTTACCGGATCCGAAAACCGAAGAACTCATTATTTATTCCGCTCGAGGATCACACGACTCAACCATTCACACCTTCAGAATACCTTGGAGCAAAGGGGTTGCCGGTGATGTCTTCATCAGCAAAAAAGCCTGTAAAATAGATGATGTTCAAAAAGATCCTCGATTCATGAATCTCTTGGATCAAAAAACAGGACATAAAACACGAACCATGCTTTGTATCCCCCTGCTTGAAGGGGAGAGTTGTCTAGGAGTGATCCAAGCCATCAACTCAATCCACACTGACTCCTTTACCGATCTCGATCAAGAAATTATCGAGGGACTCGGGGGGATGGTCACCAGTGCTTTAGTTCGTCTGCGAAAAGAGGAACTTCAAAAGACTGCTGAGAAAATTCGTCGAGATCTGAATCTTGCCAACGAAATCCAAAAATCTTTTCTTCCTCCAGAAACCTCCCATTTTTCTCGTGCCGATGTGCATGTTCGCTATCAACCGGCCTTTACGCTCAGTGGTGATTTTTATGTGGCGGTACCGCTTCAACATGACTCGGTCCTTTTTGCGGTGGGAGATGTCTCTGGAAAGGGAATCGCCGCAGCACTGATCAGCGCCCAAGTCGTAGGTGAGATCAGTGCCCTCACCTCACTTGCAATAGAAAATCTCGCTGATTTTGTCAAAACCCTTAATCAGAACCTCTCCTTGCGTTTGAGTGCGGGTCGTTTCGTTGCCACATCCTTCCTCCTTTACCACCCAGAAAAAAATATCATGGAGGCCATCTGTGCCGGGCAATTCCAACCGTGGAGATGGGACGGCAACGCCTGGACCTCCTGTCTGATTCCTTCTGCCCCTCCCTTAGGAATATTAGCTCAATATCCTTATTTCTCGACTCAAATCCCCTGTCTCCCTGGCGAACGATGGATGCTGTTTAGTGATGGAATTAATGAGGGAAGAAATGACCAAAGCGAAGAATATGGGATGGAGCGACTCCAGAACTCCCTCTCAATCGGAACTCCACAATTTGTTCTCAATAAATCGTGGCAAGAATGGACCCAATTTGTCTCGATCGAAAAACTGCATGATGATGCCTGCCTCGGAATCTTATCCTGTGCCCCCTCTCCCTTCCTACGAGTCCTCTCTGAAACGAAAAACTGCAAAAAAGTCAGGGCCTTTATTGAAGGGTGGTGTATGTATGCCGGTTTTGAGGATATAGTCCGAGGACAAGTGGTGCTCGCAATCGATGAGGCGTTCACGAATATTTTACGCCATGCTTATATCAGTGAAACAGGACAACCGATCGATCTCTCCGCGACACTCACAGAAGAGACTCTTGAATTTAAGATTCGGGATTATGGAAAGACCTTCAACCCCCAAAACGTTCCTCATCGTCCATTAGAGATGATTAAACCAGGAGGGTTAGGGATGCATATCCTTCACATGACCTTTGAAACGGTCGATCATCTTCCACAAAATCCAGGAACCGAACTCCGTCTTATTAAGAAAATCGTTGGTCAAAAATAAATTTATGAAAATAAACCTCCTCCTGCTTGTTTTAATCTTAACGACTTCCTCAATCCCCGCAGAAGGAATGGCTCCTTCCGCTGAAAAAATAGAGGCGATCACTTTCTTCAACGAGGCAATTCAAAAGGGGGCGCTTGCCTTTGCCAGTGATCCCAGCGTAAAACCACTCTCGCCACCGGAACACGAGAGTCCTCTCCTGAGAGCTCAATCCTATATCCGAAAAACCGGGGACACGGAGTTGATTAAACTCTTTCTTCAATATCAAGTCGCTTACCTCAATCCGGATAATGACCGCCCCGCACGAATGATTGGGGAGATTTTCTTAGACCAACCGAGTGCTTTTCAAGAGGGATATGAACTTCTCAGCGCCAATCATCGACTGATCGTCTTTCCTTACCTTAAATTTGGTTGGATGAAGGCGATCGAAGGGAAGAACACCTCTCTTCCCTCCCTATCGGAAAAACAAAAACGATTTGATAAAATCGCACGAAGTCTCATTAATCTTCGAGGATATCAAGATCAAGCCAACGCCGAATAATTATTTATGATCCCTTTAAAGATCCCTCCGAAACAATTTTGGGTCATTGATATCAGTAATTCATTTACAAAATATGCAATTTCAGATTCCGATCAGCTCTTTAAAGTTCACCGCTATCCCACTCCCAAAATAAACCGCGAATGGATTAAAAAAACATTTTTAAAAAACAAACTCTCCATCGTTCTCTCATCAGTGGTTCCAAAAAAAACCGCCCTTTTTCAAAAAACAGCAGGCTCTAAGCTCTCTCTTTTAACCGGAAAAACGGCTCGTGGAATTAAGATCGACTATCCTCAACCGGAACAGATAGGAGCCGACCGAATCGCGAACGCGATTGCTGCATTCCAAATCTATGGAGGTCCTTCCGTCGTCATTGATTTTGGAACAGCCGTGACCTTTGATGTGATCACACAAAAAGGGTTCTATGCAGGAGGAGTCATTGCTCCAGGACTTAATGTGATGACCCACTACCTTCACGAGAAAACCGCACTCCTTCCTTTCATTCAAATCCAAAAACCGAAGCAGATTATTGGAAAAAGCACCCAAGAAGCGATGCTTTCAGGGGCGGTTTATGGATATCAAGGACTTGTTAAAGAGATTCTCTTACGTCTCGAAAAAGAGTTAAAGGGAAAACTCACCGTGATCGCCACAGGAGGTCAAGCCGAAATCGTCACCGATGGCATCGCCAAAATCGATCATGTGAACCCGCTTCTGACGCTACAAGGGCTTCGACTTTATTATCAACATTTAAAAAAATAATTTCCCTTTTTAAAACTCTTCGCCATGATTCACGATCCTATGGCAACTCATTCGATCTGGAACGCAATTACTCCCCAAGAATCCCACGAAATCCTCTGCAAAGTTCAAGAAGAGAACAAAAAACTCTATCGTTCGAGCCTCGAGATTCTCTCAAAACAGATGCAAAAACGGGTTCCCGTGGTTCTCGAAATGCCGAAAGTAGAGCGGCATGCGATCTGGCAACAAATCCTTTCCCATCCGATGCTCGAAAACCTCTCCTTCAATCTTTTAAGCTCATGGTTAATTGCCGAGCACTCCTCCCTCCTTTGCGCTTGGTTAGATGCCCTCACCATCCCTCACGACTCTCAAGGTTTCTTTCAAGCCGATTCTTTAGAGGCCCCCTCAGGAGAACAACTCAAAAAAGCATTGCAAACCGTCCTCGAAAAATTTCCAGGAAAAACAGTTTCGATTTACCTCCATGTTTTTAATCAGATCGAGGGAATTGGATGGGCTGATTTAACCTCCCTGATCGAAAGCGATCCCCGTCTTAAATTGACATAAGACTCTCTTTCCATAAGATTTTTTCAATGTCAACCGCCACTCCAAATTCTTCTCAA
>CAMAQI010000197.1 GCA_945860255.1 Methylacidiphilum caldifontis | reverse complement strand
GATTTCTTGAGTCGGCGCGCGAGAGCCTTCTTTTGCTAAGGGGAGTGCGAAAGTGAGGGGAATTTCAAGCGTGCTCTTGGAGGCAACGGTTCTCGATTCTCCTGTCGGTGTTGGCGTGAGTTGGTCGAGTGCAAACCATCCAATGGCGAGAGAGGCGGCGATGGCGAGTCCGATTTCCCAAGGAAAATTCCCCTCTTTAAAATTCCATCGGATAATTTTTCGCCGGGATTGGATATGGCGTTCGATCTCCATGATTTGATCGGGACGCAGGCCCTCCACCGGTTCTTTTTGAAGTTCAAGGGTCAGGTTTTGTGTGAGCTTGCGAAGGGATTCGATCTCTTTTTGGAGTTCAGGCTGATTGCGTAATGCTTGCTCGATTTCAAGTCGAACGGCGTTGGTACATTCCCCTAAAAGATAGTCGGTCAGACGCGGGTCATCGATTTGAATTTTCATGAGAGTTTTACCTCTGATTGGCGTTGTTCGAGGATTCGATTTCGTAAATTGCGAAGTCCGTTATGAATCAGTACTCCGATAAGATTGGGGGTCATTCCCGTGATCTCGCTAATCTCTTGATATGAGAGATCTGAAAGAAATTTAAGTCGGACCACCTCCTGTTGTTGAGGGGAGAGTCGTGAGAGCATTTGAAGAAGCTCCTCTTTTTCTTCCGCTTGCTCGAGCGGTCGCATCGGAGAGGGATCGGGAGAGGGGAGTTCATCCATGAAATCGATTTCTGTGATGCGACTCTCCTTACGGATCAAGTCTAAGGCTCGGTTCCTGCAAACGGTATAGAGCCACGGTTTGAGTTTGGGAACGACCACCTCTTTGCGTTGATCACAAAGCTTTAGGAAGGAGTCTTGAACGACATCTCGGGCCCGATCCCAATCCTTGAGCAGTTGATAGGCATAGAGCGTGAGCGGCTTTGAGTATTCTCCCACGGCCTGTCGAATCCAATCATCTGCTGAGGATTCCATTGTTTTTATTGGAAATAGTCTTTTTGAGTACTGATTACATCTCTCATGCAAACTCTTTTCAACGTTGATTTCATCAACAAGAAAGACGTTCGAGGATTAAAAATCTTAAGGTGATTTAATAATCTTATTATTTTCATCCAGAACAATGACTTGCGGTACGTGGTCCGAGGCTTCATTTTCAGGAACCTCAGCAAAGCTCATAATCGTTAATCGATCTCCGATTTTTCCTAAAAGAGCCGTGGCCCCATTGAGTTCGATGACCCCTTTTCCGATCGGTCCGTAGATCACGTAGGTTTCAAAACGATTGCCATTGCCCATATTACCGACGAGGATTCGTTCATAACGCCGTAGACCGACGGTTTGAGCGAGATCTTCGGAAATCGTTAGACTTCCTTCATAATTGATACTTGCACCCGTAACCGCTGCACGGTGAACCTTAGACTTCAGTAAATGAATCGATCGCATGGGAAGAAATTGCTAAGGGATTTTTGAGGATTAGAAAAGAGAAATTATCGAGAGCTTGCCCTGATCAAGATAAATCTTATACCGTAAGAATGCTTGGATCTTTCAACGCTTCATTGGATTTTAAATGAAGGATCTCCTTATTTCTGATTCTGAAATCAAGCGAACTTCCTCAAAAGGGGAGACCACGACGCTTTCGATTTTAGCGAGTGCCTTACTGACCGTTTTAAAATTAGGCGTTGGGTTATGGACTGGGAGCTTGGCACTCATTGCAGAGGCGGCGCATTCCTTTCTTGATCTTTGCTCCACAGTCATCACCTATTGGGTTGTTAAAATTGCGGATCAACCGCCCGATAGCAACCATCCGTATGGACATGAAAAAGCCGAGCACTTAGGGGCATTGGCAGGGATGAGTTTATTAGGACTTACAGCTGTGGTGATTTTGTATCATGCTGGGGAACGAGTTCTTTTTCATCCCGAACATCCGATCGTTTCGGTTTGGTCCTTTGTCGTTCTTTTGATTTCCTTGGGGGTTGATTTTTGGCGATCGGTTTCCTTAAGCAAAGCGGCTAAAATTCATCAAAGTCATGCGCTTGCTTCCGATGCGGCTCATTTTACCAATGATCTGTGGGGCTCGTTGGCCGTTTTAGTCGGACTGGGAGTGGTGGCGCTCGCTCATGTAATTCCGATTCCAGAGATGATTGTCGGACGGATCGATGCCTTTGCAGCGATGATCGTTGCCGGAATTGCTCTTTATAGCGTTTATCATTTAGGCGGTGAGGCGATACGTGCCTTGATGGATGACGTTCCGAGCGACTTAGTGAATCGTCTCCGATCTCAAGTGGAGGGGGTCAATGGAGTCGTTCCTGGAACCGTCGTTTTAAGGACGCGTTATGTGGGGAAACGCCCTTACGTAGAAGTGACCTTGGGGATGGCGCGCGCGACAAGCCTCGAGGCGGCCCATCAACTTTCTGAACGAGTGGAGGAGGTCATCGCCTCAGAGCTCGGAATAACCCAAGCAACGGTTCACGTTGAACCGGTGGAGGCTCCTGATGAGTCGTTTGCGGCGAAAGTGAGAGCCGTGGCGATCAAAGGGGGGCATAGTATTCATAATTTAAGTCTCTTTCGCTTGAGCGAGGGACTCTGCATCGAGCTTGATTTAGAGGTTTCGGATCGTTTAACCGTCGAGGAATCGAGCGGCTTGTCGGAGAAGTTAGAAAAAGCATTGCTCAAGGAACTTCCAAAAGAAACCGTTGTGCATGTTCATTTGGAGCCACGGAGTGATGAGACGATTCTTGCCGTGAATCACCTCGAATCATGGGAACGAGTGGAAAAGGCCTTGATCTTACTTCCGCAATACGGGAAGGTCAAAGTTCGTGATATTTTAATGACCGATCAAGGGATTGTGTTGAATCTCGATCGATCCTTTAGTCCTGAGACCGCCTTAACGATGGCTCACGATCAAATGGCACTTTTGGAGAGAGAGCTTCGAGCGATTATTCCGAATCTTTTGAGAGTGAATATCCGACCTACTTTGTAGGAGTCTGTTTTGATCCGACGAGGAGATTACACGGAATCTCTAAGGAAGGCTGGAAATCAGGAAAAAAAGGATTGATTTCACAAGCAATAGTTTTTTATAAAATCAGTTAACTTAAGATTATTTAAGTCATGACATAAGCATTATAAAATACTTATTTTACGATTTCGGCTTTTTTTTTCTTCTTCGATTAGTGATGTGTTTACTGTGTGGGAAGGCATAGAAAATTGGAGCACATCGCCAAATACAAAGTCCACCTAAAATTATTCCCAAAAACCACGGGTTAATACTTAAAACAAATATGTCAATCATTGTGCCCATCCTGAAATTCAAAATTGATGGAATTTAAAAGTGAAAGTGCTTTTTGTTCGCATTGATTTCTTTCTTCAATTATGGACGTTAACTTCTTCAACTCAACCTGGAAAGATTGCTCTTTCGGAAATGCTTGAATATACCGAGAAACGGACAAATCGTATTCGTTGTCACGCAAAGCTTTTTTTGAAACGACCGTAGAAATACCTTCATTTCTTGAGCAAGCAGTCATACATTCCAGAGCTGTTTTAATTCCTTTCTCAGTTAGGTGGCGTCGAGTCTTCTGACCCTCTGCAAAAGTTGTCAAGTCGACCAAAATAATACCCCTTTCTGCATCAAATCGTTTTGGACCATTCAAAACTAAAACGGATGTGGCAATAGCTGTGCCAGAAAATAAATTAGCGGGTAGAGAGATTATCGCATGGATACGGTCTGTTTCAATTAATTCTTTTCGAACTTTGAAATCACTGCCTGATCGAAATAAAAAACCATTGGAAATAAGAACAACACCTCGACCATTATCTGCAAGAGATTTGCAAATATGTTGGATAATTCCAACTTCGAGAAATAGAGGTTGAATATCGATAAACCTTTTATATTCATCATACTTTAGATCGCTTTCGATACGAATTCCAAATGGTGGATTGGCTAAAATAATGTCAAATCTTTTGAGTTCCCTCCCGTTCAAGTGCAGTGGTAAAGTTAATGTGTCTCCTATTTCAATTTCTGAGCTCCAATTGCCCAACAATGTATTCATTTTTGCGACCAATGCGACTCCTCGTTGTAAATCTTGTCCGAATAAGCAAACTGCCTTTTCCGGCGATTGTGTTATTCGAGCAAAGTCACAAAGCAATGATGCATACCCACAAACAGGATCGTAAATCGAGTATCCGCGATTCGGCTTAGATAGTTCAATTAGCAAGTGACGAACTGAGACTGGAGTTACTGAATTGCCTGCGGTTTGTTCCGCCATTCTATCCAGAAGTAGTTGAAAAATTTCTGAGGCCTCGTTGCTTGAAATAGCTCCCAGCGGCACATTTTCGAG
>CAMAQI010000196.1 GCA_945860255.1 Methylacidiphilum caldifontis | reverse complement strand
TCGAAAGACTCCTCAATTCTCTTAAGATCCGTTCATCCCCCGCTTTGTTATGCGGAATAATCTTCCATCCCGACGCAGCTACAAATAAGGTTGCGATCGCCGTAGACATTATCGACCCGACTCACCGTCGGCCAATATTTATGTTCACGTGTCCAAGGGGCGGGATAGGCCGCTTGTTCTCGTGAGTAAGGACGGTTCCACGCATCACTGATGATCACTTGAGCGGTGTGAGGAGCGTTTTTCAAAGGATTGTTTTGACGATCTAATTTTCCTTCAGCGACTGCGGTCATCTCTGCATGGATCGAAATCATTGCCTCGCAGAAGCGGTCGAGTTCCGCTTGAGATTCACTTTCTGTCGGCTCGATCATCAAAGTGCCGGGAACGGGCCAAGACATTGTCGGAGCATGAAAACCGTAGTCCATGAGGCGTTTCGCAACATCTTCCACTTCGATCCCCGCCTTCTCTTTCCAGGAGCGGAAATCAAGAATGCATTCATGGGCGACACGACCTTGAGTCCCTTTGTAAAGAACCGGAAAATAACTCTCGAGCCTTTTCGCAATATAGTTTCCATTGAGAATCGCCACTTCCGTGGCTTTGGTCAGTCCTTGGGCTCCGAGCATTCGGATATACATCCATGAAATAGGAAGAATGCTGGCACTTCCCCAAGGAGCAGCGGAGACCGCTCCGCCTTGTTCTGATCCTCCCATTTGAATGAGGGGATGACTCGGAAGGAAAGGAGCGAGGGCTTTCACCACCCCGATCGGCCCCATACCCGGGCCGCCTCCCCCGTGGGGGATACAAAATGTTTTATGAAGATTGAGATGACAGACATCGGCTCCGATATCTCCCGGACGACAGAGGCCGACCATGGCATTCATGTTTGCTCCATCCATGTAAACCATTCCGCCGTTTTCGTGAATGATCTGACAAATCTCTTGAATCGACTCCTCAAAGACTCCATGAGTCGAGGGATAAGTGATCATGGCACAGCCGAGAGAGGCTGCATATTCCTTCGCTTTCGATTGAAGGTCAGCGACATCGATATTGCCATTGGCATCACATTTGACTCCAATAACCTTAAATCCTGCCATGACAGCACTGGCTGGATTGGTGCCGTGTGCGGAGGTTGGAATCAGACAGATATTGCGTCCATGATCTCCACGTTTTTTGTGGTAATCGTGAATACAAAGGAGACCCGCATACTCCCCTTGAGAGCCGGCATTGGGTTGTAAGGAGACCGCGGCAAAGCCAGTGACTTCGGAGAGCCATTGTTCGAGTTGATTAAAAAGAACTTGATAGCCGGCGGTTTGATTAATCGGAGCAAAGGGATGAATGTTGTTAATCAAAGGCCATGTAATCGGAATCATCTCCGAGGTCGCATTCAACTTCATCGTGCAAGAGCCAAGGGGGATCATCGAAGTGGTGAGACTGAGATCTTTTGCCTCCAGTTTACGGATATAACGGAGCATCTCCGTCTCTGAGTGATGTTGACTAAAAATCGGATGAGGAAGGGTCGCTGATTTTCGTTCAAAGGAAGTTCCTGTAATTAGACTTGGCTCACAAATAAGGGAGTCAAGGGATTCGGCGGTGGTGGAACAGAAACAACCGACGATCTCTTTAATATCTTGAAGCGTCACACGTTCATCGATTTGGATTCCGAGGTGTGTGGAGTCAATAATTCGGAAATTCATCTCCTGTCTTTTGGATTCGGAGAGGATTTTCGATTGTTTGGCCCCCACTTCGATATGGAGCGTATCAAAGAAGAGCTGATTTTTAATTGTAAATCCGGCCTGTTGAAGGGCTTTGGAGAGCAGAATCGTCATCGTGTGAACACGTGAGGCGATTCGTTTTAATCCTTCAGGACCGTGATAGACGGCATACATTGAGGCAATCACCGCAAGGAGCACTTGAGCCGTGCAGATGTTACTCGTCGCTTTTTCCCGTCGAATATGTTGTTCGCGTGTCTGAAGAGAGAGACGGAGGGCCGGCTTTCCTTGGGCATCCTTCGAGACTCCGATCAGACGTCCAGGCATGGAGCGCTTAAAGGCATCTTTGGTTGCAAAGAAGGCGGCATGAGGTCCTCCATAACCAAAAGGAACGCCAAAGCGTTGTGAATTTCCGATGACGATATCGGCCCCGAATTCACCAGGTGGTTTAAGGAGGATCAAACTGAGAAGATCGGTGGCGACGATCGCAAGTCCCCCTTTATCATGAACTTTGGCAATTAAAGGGGCAATCTCCTCAATCGTCCCATCGGTTGCGGGATACTGAAAAAGCGCGGCAAACAGAGAAGGATGCTGATCGAGTGTTGAATTCGCTCCCACGACGACTTCGATCGAGAGTGGTTCGGCTCGTCGTTGCACGAGATCAATCGTTTGTGGATGACATTGATTGGAAACCCAGATGATGGAGGCTTGGGACTCTTTCTTTGCCGCAAAAGCCATGCTCATCGCCTCAGCAGCAGCGGTCGCTTCATCCAAAAGAGAGGCATTCGCGATTTCCATCTTGGTAAGATCACAGATCATTGTTTGAAAATTAAGAAGGGCCTCCATTCGACCTTGAGAGATCTCCGCTTGATAAGGGGTGTAGGCGGTATACCAACCTGGATTACAAAGAATGTTGCGGTTGACGACTTGGACAGGGATCGAATTAGCATAGCCCATTCCGATGTAAGAACGAAATTCACGGTTATTTCCAATGATATTCTTCAGTTCATTCAGGGCCTCAAACTCACTGGCGGCCACCGGAATCTCGAGTGTTGCTTTGCAACGAATCGAATTCGGAATCGTTTGTTGAATCAGCTCTTCTAACGTCGCACATCCGAGCGTTTTGAGCATCGAGGCGATCTCTGAGGAGGAAGGCCCAAGATGACGATTTAAAAAAGAATCTTCAGCAGGAATCAGATTTTGCATGGAGGGAGTAGGAGAAGTGGTCATGATTAATTAAGCGATTTGTGCTGCGTAGGCTTTAGCATCTTTAAGGGAGTCGACTTCAGCAGGATTGGAGAGTTTGATCTTATAAATCCAGGCCTTTCCAAAAGGATCGGTGTTGATCAGCGCCGGATCTGATCCAAGAGAGTCATTGACCTCCACGACCTCTCCAGAAACGGGAGAATAAATATCAGAGGCCGCTTTGACGGATTCGACAACCGCAATCGTCTCTTTTGCCGAAACTGATTTACCAATTTTAGGGACTTCAACGAAAACGACATCCGAGAGTTCGTGTTGAGCATGATCGGTAATACCAACTGTACCGATTCCATTTTTAACAAGGATCCATTCATGACTTTCTGCGTAGCGGAGATTTTCAGGGATATTCATAAGAGGGAGAGTTTTTCGATAAATTTGAGGATGTCAGTTCAATTCTTTAGTTTTCAGAAAATTTTTTACGTATTTCACGCCTAGAGATGTAATAAGTCGATCTCATGACCCCGAAGAGTGCCTTTACACTTTAGTGGATACTTCTCGTTTGAAGAGGAATAGGAATTCGTTTGAGCCGCAAAAGCACGCAAAGTCAGCTGACCATGCGCGTCAACCTAACACACTAAAAGACAGTTTTTTCACCGCGGGGTAAACGGGGGATAACGGAATTGTGATCCTTGCTGAAAAAATTTATTTCCTCTTTTTCTAATGACTTGAGGAGAACGGGAGAACTGTTACAACCGTCCCATGCAAATGATTCACACAGCGATTCAATCGGCTTTGGCGGCAGGGGAACTGATTCGGTCTAATTTCGGTAAAGAGGTTAAAATTAACGAATCGACGCTTCACGATATTAAGATTCAAACTGATATCGATTCCCAAGATCTGATTTACGGGATTATCTCCAAGCATCATCCCGATCACCGGTTGATCGGTGAAGAGGGGGACTCCGGAAATCCTCAAGGGGAAACGGAGTGGATTGTTGATCCGATTGACGGAACGATTAATTTCGTGATGGGGATTCCCCATTTCTGCGTTTCGATCGCGGCGCGGCGCCAAGGAAAACTTCTTTTGGGAGTTATTTATGATCCGATTCGAAACGAACTTTTTACTGTTGAAGAAGGTGGCCCCACCTATTTGAACGGTCGAGAAGTTCGAGTCAGTCCGCGCAATAAACTTTCCGATGCGATCCTCGCCGTCGGTTTTGCCAAGACTAAGGAGTCGGTCGATCATTGTATGGCGCTCTACCAACATTACGGTCATTCGGCTAAAAAATTACGGGCGATGGGCTCCGCGGCATTGGATTTGGCCTATGTGTCCTGCGGACGTTTAGATGCTTATATCGAGCAAGGAGTCAGCCTCTGGGATATTGCGGCCGGTTGGATCATGGTCGAACAGGCGGGGGGGAAAGTCGAGGCAGAGGTCAAAGCGAATGGAACGTATCGCCTCTGTGGTTCGAGCGGAAATATTGACTATCCGCTTC
>CAMAQI010000195.1 GCA_945860255.1 Methylacidiphilum caldifontis | reverse complement strand
CGCCTGCTGATTCAGAAAGTGTCCCGCTTGCGGTTCGAGCCTCACGGCTCTCTTCCTGGACACCTCTTACAGTCGTGAATCGTTTAATTCGACTGATGGGACTTTCACCCACAAGAACAGCGCACTCCACGGCGCGCTGTGAGAAAATGTTTTTTTTGAAAGTTAGCCCCATGATAAAGTCTCTTAAGTTGACGCCTATGCGATTTGTATCGGGGTTCGCATTGTTCCAACAGCTGAATTTAGATTAATGCCTTATTCTCGTCGTCTCCAAAAAGCCCTGTCGATTTTTTTCCCTTGAGAGACCCATTGCTTTTCGAAATCGGTCTGGGGAAGTTCTCCCCAAGGAGAGTTTTCAACCCGTTCAAAATCCGGATTTTGATCAACGGCTAAGGTGCCGACCTCAAAATATTCTTCGTGATCGGTTGCAAAATGAAAATACCCCCCCGGCTTAATCGCTTTCACGAGATCCACCACAAACTCCGGTTGAAGCAGACGGAATTTTTGCTGCTTCCGCTTTGGCCACGGATCGGGAAATAAGAGATGAACCGCCTCGATCGAGGCCGGTTTGACGAGCCAGCGAATCAGATAGGCCGATTCCAAACGAATCACACGGAGATTCGGACAATGGAAACGAAGCGATTTTTTAGCGATCTTGATCGCCCTTCCTTTGAGTCGTTCGACCGCAAGGAAGTTGATCGCAGGATGTTTCTGAGCCATAGCCGCAGTATAACCGCCATCCCCGGCTCCGAGGTCGATATGAACGGGCTGTTCATTTTGAAAAAAACCCTGCCAATCAATACGATCAAAAAGATTATCGAGGTAAAGAAAACGGGCCTCATAGGGAAAAGAGCCCAAGCGGGTGTTCATTGAGTTTAGAAAGGCTTACGCTTTAGTCGTAACTCTCGACCAATCAAAGCCGAGAATTGCGGCATAAGCTTTAAAGTCCTGCTCATGCTCCAAGAGAACCGAGCGAACAACCAGAGAGTCATCCAAAAGCCCCCAAACGGGAATACTATCGGGAATCAGATCCATCTGCTTGTGAACGTAGATTAAAGCGAAGGAGGCCATCGCCAACGCTTCGTAAGGAAGATCGAGATAAGCATCCTCCATGACATCCTCCACGACATCGGCTAAGAACTCCAATTGATCGACCAAGTGAGGGAATTTAGGGGCATGGATCTGTGTAAACTCCGCCTTTAAAAGCGGGAGCTTGTGCATCAAATCTTTTAAAACGCGAGGGGTAATCGTTGCTGAACCGTGACGTGTGTACTCAGAGATTTCTGACATAGGATTAAACTTTGACCCATCCATCCCATTTTGCAAGCCCGTTCAATCGATTTTATTCGCCTGTCAAAAACGATTCTGCTTTTGAGGCTGATGGGCGATTCATATTTCTTAATTTGATTATTAATAACGGGAATCGTTTTACCCTTTCAGAAGCAAAATCGCACTTTGGGAATCCTTGTCTTTTAAGGAAAATCGGCTATCTCTCCTCCTCTTATGCAAAAACAGGTCACGATCTACGATACGACCCTGCGTGACGGAACGCAGGGGGAGGGAATCAATTTATCGTTAGCCGACAAGATTCGAATTGCAGAGCGTCTCGATCTTTTTGGAGTGCATTATATTGAGGGGGGATGGCCAGGATCGAATCCCAAGGATATCGAATTCTTTCAGCACGCAAAATCAGTAAAGCTCAAAACAGCAAAATTTGCTGCCTTTGGAAGTACCCGCAAGGCAGGGATCAAGGTCGAAGAGGATCTGCAAGTCAGGCTTCTTCTTGAGTCTGAAACTCCAGTTGTCACGATCTACGGCAAGACCTGGCTTCTTCATGTCACGGAGGTCTTAAGAACAACTCCTGAGGAAAACCTGGCGATGATCGCAGATACCGTCCGTTTTCTAAAATCCCACGGACGGGAAGTGATTTATGATGCCGAGCATGCTTTTGATGGTTTTAAGCACTCTCCCGAGTATGCGACTCAATGCCTCCAGGCGGCCGCCCAAGCGGGAGCCGACTATGTCGTTCTTTGTGACACAAACGGAGGAACTCTTCCCTCTCAAATTTCTGAAATTGTTCGTTTTTTAATTCCATTGGTTCCAAGTAAATTAGGAATTCATACACACGATGATAGTGGCTGTGGCGTGGCGAATGCGCTCGCGGCAGTTCAAGAGGGGGCGTTACAGGTCCAGGGAACGATCAATGGATTTGGTGAGCGAGTCGGAAATTGTAATCTTATCACCGTCATTCCTAATCTCCAATTAAAGATGGGCTACTCTCTCCTCTCGGCGGAGAATCTTCGAAAGCTTCGCGAACTTTCGCTTTATGTCGATGAGATCGCCAATCAACGTCATCATATCCGCGCACCCTTTGTTGGCACCGCCGCCTTTGCCCACAAAGGAGGAACACATGTCAATGCGATCAATAAAACCTCCATCAGTTACGAGCATATTACTCCCGAGCTTGTCGGAAATACCCAACGAATTCTCATCGGAGAACTCTCGGGACGTACCAACGTGATGCTTAAGGCCCGTGAGCTTAAAATCGATTTAGATGAAAAAGCCCCCGAAACCAAAGTGATCCTGGATCAAGTGAAGGTCCTCGAAAACAAAGGCTACGAATTTGAAGCGGCCGATGCCTCTTTTGAATTGCTGATTCGTAAAGCTCTCCAAAATAAAAAAGCCTTTTTTGAACTCGTCGAATATCATGTCTCGTTCCGACGTAAATCAGATCATCCTTTTGATGCCTGTGAAGCGACGGTGAAGATCCAGATTAACGGGGAAACCATTTATACAGTTTCTGAAGGAGATGGACCGGTGAATGCCCTTGATGCCGCGCTACGAGCCGCATTGGTTAAATTTTATCCAAAAATTGCAGAGATCCGTCTCACCGACTATAAAGTGCGCATCTTAAATTCAAATGCCGGAACCGCCGCCAAGACTCGAGTTCTCATCGAGTCGAGTAACGGAACCCAAACATGGAATACCGTTGGGGTCTCCGACAATATCATCGATGCCTCTTGGCTCGCCCTAACCGATAGTATCGAATTTTATCTCATTCAAGATCTCAAATACTGAAAACAGTTCACCTCATCAAAACAAAAGAAACTGTATTTTTAAAATTCATAAATTGGAATTCAATGCGATCTAAATGGGATTAGAAATTTTTTCATTTAGGATAAATTCTTGGTTTCTGTCTTTGACCGATTGATATTAGAGTCGAACGTATAGGGAGCGTCGTTTGAAGGTCGGTTGATCGAGATTCTCCCCTTTCCAAAAGGTTTCGGAGGCCTTCTCAAATCGTCCACGGTTTGGAGTTTCTAGGGAAAGCTCCTCTTGTTTGACTTTTTTCGATTTTGACTTTCTATTTTTCCCTGCATCCTCCGGCACTCCTCCCATCTGAAAAGCAAAATCAGGAGTCGTTAATTCCTCTGCAACAGAGATCGATTCAATGGTGTCGGCTTGCGCTTGTCTCTGAGGCGACGGCACAAAAGTCGTCACCTCATCAAATTGTTCTGGCATTTCAAGAATGATCACGGGCTCAAAATCTTCGCGTGGAGTCAATGCAATCTCACATTTTTCGGGAATCGAAATCGATGGCTTGCGCTCTTGAACGAGCACCGGGCTCTCGGTTTCGATCGTTTTTGCCAACATCAACGTTAAACGAATTTTACCATCTTGAGGGCCTTCAAAGTGTGCACTGACCGCAACCGGAAGCGGTCTCGCAAAACGATTTTGGATTTGACTCATAATCTCTTGAATCTCAAGAACCGAGAGCTCTTTCCCACCGCTCACCGAAAGAAGGGCATGATCCATTTCTCGCCAAACATCTTCACCCGCTAATAGAGGCCCCTCTAAAAGGTCATCGAGTAACGCCTCATTTTCAACGCCAAGAGTTCCTTCGGCATAACCGATAAGACAGTTTTCGCTATTCAGACTTCCTTGAAGTCTTCCATATAAACTTCTCAAGTCCGCAAAACTTAACGGGAAAAGCCCCGGTTGCTCCAGGATCATTAATATACTATAAATGACCTTTGACTCAATTTGGTGCATCCACTCATACCCTTTACGATGATTGGCCTCTCGAGTGAAATAGGGAGTCAGTCGTTCATGAGATGAGGTCAAAACGCAATCCGCAAAATTTCGTGCCTGATGAAGTTGCTCAAGTGACAGGGCTACCCGAGTCTCTCCTTCACAAGCGTAAGGCAAAGTCCCAAAGACAACGGTCTGAACTCTTTCCGCTTGAGCCATTTCAAGAATCTTAGGAAGAATTCCTCCTCCCGTTCCACCGCCAAAGCCAACTGAAATTAAAAGATAATCGCAATCATTTAAAATCAACTTTAAAGACTCCTGTTCAGCTTGAGCGATTTCATACCCCCGTTGCGCATCCCCCCAACAGCCTAATCCCCCAGCA
>CAMAQI010000194.1 GCA_945860255.1 Methylacidiphilum caldifontis | reverse complement strand
AAAGAAAAACGGGTGGGGATCGTGCTCCCGACTGGAATGGCCGCTTTTTTAGTCAATCTAGGCTGTGTCTTGGCTGGAAAGATTCCGGTGAATTTAAATTTCACGGCCGGAAGGAGCTCCAATGAGTCCTGCATTCAAAAAGCCGGAATTCAATCAATTTTTACGGTTCCGCCGATGATCGAAAAATTCCCGAATTTCCCTTGGGGAGATCAACCGCATGATGTAAAAGCGATTCTGACTGGATTTTCAAAAATTAAAAAAATAACAGCCTTTCTTCAGGTCTTCTTCCTCCCTCCCTCTTGCCTCTCAAAAAGCCTTCAGATTCCGGAGTCCTCGACCGATTCGGAAGCAGCGCTTTTATTTACCAGTGGTTCCTCAGGGGAGCCGAAGGGAGTGGTGCTGACCCATCGGAATATTCTCTCCAATGTTTTGCAGGTTCATTCTGCGCTGCGGGGACTTGAATTAGATAGTCTCTTAGGATCACTTCCTGTTTTTCATAGTTTTGGATTTACCGTGACGCTCTGGTGGCCCCTTTTAGGAGGTCCCAAGGTCGTCACCTATCCAAGTCCGACGGAGACAAAGGCCTTGGCGGAGACAATTGAGCGACATCAAATCAAACTCTTATTGAGCACTCCGACTTTTTTAAGAGCCTTTATTCGCCGTGCCACGCGGGAACAGTTACGAAGTCTGAAGATGATTGTCACGGGAGCTGAGAAATTGCCACAGGCGGTTTTAGAAGGTTTTGAGTCGAAGTTTGGGACTCCTGTTTGTGAGGGGTATGGGATGACGGAGGCGACTCCCGTGGTCTCGGTCAATCTTTTGGAGAGTAATGGAAAACCAGGGGCTCAACGAAAAACAGGAACGGTGGGGAAACCGCTTGCCGATGTTCAGGTTGAGATTCGCGATCCCTTTTCTGAGGAGGTTCTTTCGAGTGGTTCAGGGATGATCTGGATCAAGGGTCCGAATGTCTTCTCGGGTTATCTCAATGACCCGGAGAGAAGTGATCAGGTCTTAAATCAGAGTTGGTATAAAACCGGTGATTTAGGATTTGTCGATGAGACCGGTTTTTTAGTGGTCGAGGGACGTTTGAGTCGATTTTCCAAAATTGGCGGGGAGATGGTTCCTCATGGGGTGGTAGAGGAAAAAATTCAGCAAGTGTTAGGGATCTCCGACTCCGAAGTTTTGGAGATTGCGATTGCGGGAGTCGTCGATGAGCAGAAGGGGGAGGCCCTTTTGATTTTAACGACCCGGGAGATCGATTTAGAGTCGCTACGCCGCCAACTCTTAGAGCAAGGATTGCCAGCCTTATGGATTCCGCGACGGTCGATTCGTGTGGAAGCCATTCCGACTTTAGCGAGTGGTAAATTGGATCTCAAAGGGTTACAGGAAATGGCTAATCTTGAGGGGACTTCCTTGTCTTAAAAGAGATGAAAATCGGAGTTTTAAGTGAGCAATCCCTTGAGCGATTGGATTGGATTCGTGATCAAGGATTTGGCTCTTTTCAATGGAATCGATTTCAAGATTCGGCGATTGCTCAACAGAGTGACTCCCAATGGAAAGAGCTGGCACAGATTTGGGATGAGGAAATTCGATCGAGATCGTTAACACTTTCGGCGATTGGGGCGGTCTACTGTAACTCCTTGGCTCCTTCGAATCAGGAGGAGGTACGAAGATTGATGCAAAGGGGAATTGAGGTCGCCTCATTATTAGGGGTGAAGACCGTGAGTTGTTTTAGTGGAGCGGTGATTCAAACCGTCGAGAATCGCAGAAGAGGAGCCGTTTCAGAAAGAGCCTTTGAGGAATTTATTCCGGATCTGTGTCGCTATTGGAAGCCTATCGCAGAGTTCGCTGCCGATTATGGAGTTCGGATCGCTTTTGAGAACTGTCCTCAAGGCCCCTATCATTTGCCGGTGATGGGGAGTAATCTCATGGCCTTTCCAGCGAATTGGTCGAAGGTTTTCCATGAGATCGATCAAGAGAATGTCGGTCTCGAGTGGGATCCGAGCCATTTGATCTGCCTCGGAGTCGATCCCGTTGAGAATTTAAAAGAATTCGGCAGTCGTGTTTTTCATTTCCACGCCAAAGATGCGGAGCTGCAAACGACGGTCATCGCTCGCTATGGACGATGTCATCCCGAGGCGGCGAGACATCGATTCCCTGGGCTCGGGGTTGCAAATTGGAAGGCGATCCTTCAGGTTTTGAAAGAGGCTGGCTATGACTCCGATCTGACGATTGAAGGTTGGCATGATCCGTTGATGAAAGGGGAGCGAGAGATTGAAGGGGTTCTTGGAGCAAAGCGCTATTTGGAGTCTTTGATATAAACCAGTACAGGCCCGACCGTCCAAAATCGGAACGGATTAAAGAGAAGTTGAGGCGTTTCAAGGTGTTTAATGCTAAAATGAGTCTCACACGAAGCAACTGTCCCCATGGAATGGGGAATGGAGTTAGAGATGGGCTCAAAGTATCTATCAAAACAGGGTTTATGGGCAGAGGACTGTCGGGAACCGTACAGCGGAGGTTGACAAGAGAAACATCCCCCTTATCTTTTCTCAAAAATCAACCACGGAGATATCGATGGCCTATAAGTACGCAAACAATCAAGAACAGTTACTTGCAAAAGTGAAGGGGAAAACCGGAAAGATTTCCGATAAAACGCATGAAGAGCATATGAAGCTCTACACCGGCTACGTGAACAAGAGTAATGCGATTCTTGAAGAGTTGGAAAAGTTGGGAACTCCAGATCCTGCAAATCCAGCCGTAGCAAATCAAATTTATTCAACGATTCGTGCTTTAAAGGTTGATTACACCTTTGCGGTCGGTGGATTAAAGAATCATGAAATGTATTTCAATATCCTCGGCGGAGACGGTCAAGTTTCCGGTAAAATGGCGGAATTGATCGATCGTGATTTCGGTTCCTTTGAAAACTACAAAAAAGACCTCAAAGCGACCGGTATTGCCGCCCGTGGATGGGTTTGGACCGGAATTGATCAAACCACCGGTAAGCTTTTCAATTATATTGGCGACGCTCAAAACACCTATCCTGTTTGGGGAGTGACCCCTCTCTTGGCATTAGATGTTTATGAGCATGCTTATTATGCCGACTTTTTGACAGCACGTGCCGGATATATCGATGAGTTTATGAACTTTGTCGATTGGTCCGCAGTGAATGCTTACCTTCCAAAGATGTAAAATCTGTTCGTTGAACAGCAAACTCTTTTAAATCCCGCCTCTCGTAAGAGTGGCGGGATTTTTTTTCATTTTGATCTGGGATTATTCGATTTAATGGTGAGTTTAAGGAAGTTGCCAGTCCGATTTTAAGCGAAGGTAGTCTGTTTCCGTGAGAAGAACATAGTCACAGGAGCTCGATTGGGGGTCGAGCCAGCAGAGGAGTTTTTCGAGGATTGCTTTTTCCATAACGGTGCAGCCAAAACTCGGTTTTGTTTCTCCTCGTCGAATATGGAAAAAGATTGCGCTTCCCTCACCTGGAATCGGATTTTGATAGTTGTGTTCGATCAAGATTTTCCATTCATAGGCAAAATCGCCTAAGCGCTTTCGTTGGCTTTCAAACCAGGGAGGGGGCGTTTGGTTCGGGTTTAAGGTATAGAGGTGGTTGTAGTGTTCTGGAATGGAGGGGTTATCGATCCAGGCATCTCGTTCGGTAACTTGATGATAGGGCCAGTTTTTATTTCCGACGGGAAGTTGTTTCGCGTATCCCATCGCAAAGCCGATTTTAAATCGTCCCGCTGGAGCGCGTCCATCCCCCTCCTTTTTCTGGAGTCCGGTCTGGGGTTCATGGAGTCCTCGACCCCAAGCGATTCCATTTTTTCCATAAATGACAGCGGTGCAGGGGAACGATTCTTTCCACGGTTGTGAGGGGCTTTCCCGACTATAGCCGCGCATCATCCCAAGAGTGCTTTTTTCATCAGGAGCAATACTGAGGAGGAGTTGTTCCGCCGCAAAGAGCGAGGGAAAGCAACCGATGAGGAGGAGGAATATTTTTTTCATGAGTGATAAGCTGAGCCGTCGGTTTTATTCATGGAGTTCCAGACATCTTCAAGATCATGGACCTGATCCTGCCAATATTGTCGGGTTCCGAATTGTTGGAATTTAGCGGGAAAGGCCGGATCTTTCCAGCGTTTGCTAATCCAAGCACTAAAATGCAGATAGCGAAGTGCCCGAAGCGGTTCAACGAGTCGCCAAGAGTCGTGGTCGAAGCTTCTCATCTTTTCATATCCATCGATGAGCAGATCCCGATTGCGAAGGGTATCCTCATCGCGTCCTGCGGTCATCAGCCAGAGATCTTGGACGCAAGGACCATTGATCATGTCATCAAAATCGACCCAGGCAGGACCGAGATTCCCCCAAAGAAGATTTCCCCAATGACCATCTCCATGAAGACGTTGTTTTTCGGTCTCTTGAAACCAAGGGGCTGACTTCTCGCAGATCGATCGAACAACCTCAGAAAACG
>CAMAQI010000193.1 GCA_945860255.1 Methylacidiphilum caldifontis | reverse complement strand
AGGGGTGCTCTCCCTAATCAATTCACTGCCGTGATCCCCATAAATCCCCACAGCGGAGGCTCCGATGAGCACTTTCGGTTTAACACTCCACGAACGAATCGTCTCGATCAGTCGTCGTGTCCCCTCACTCCGACTGTGATAGACGCGCTCTTTCTTTGCTTTCGTCCAAATTCCGAGGACATTCTCCCCCGCTAAATGAATCACCGCCTCCGTCTCGGGAGCATTCCCTAACGTCGTCCAACGCAATCCCTGACGATCTTGCTGTTGCATCGGATTCCGAGAGACGCCAATCACCTCATATCCCAATGAGATCAACTTCTCGGTCAAAGCCCGACCCACAAACCCGGAGGCCCCTGTTATTAAGACTTTCATTTAATTTCCTTCAAAGGATGAAACCACTTTAAATGAGAAATACGACTAAAATCGCTATCACTAGCGATCAAGAGAGATCAACCCAAATCTTTCATTAAACCCTAAAAAATAGAATCTCTCTAATGAAAACCATTCGTGAAACGAATTATTAGAGAACAGGGTCGCATAGTTTGGTGCAGGGACGCAGCGGGGCACCACTCGGCAAGAAAGCAGGAATTTCGAAACAAAGTCCAATAAACGATCTGGATTTAATCCCAGATTTGTCATTAGAACACTTATCAAACTTTATAAAGTGTTGAATTTGTGTTGATGAGTGTCCTTGAGAAGGAAATAAGGAGTCGCCCTCCGCATAAGTAAAAATAACGGTTAATGAAGCGTCGACTTACCTCTACGCCAGAGCGTTAAACGGATCCATTTTTCAACTTCGACTACAATAAAGGAGATCACTACCACTGCGATAATACGAACCCAAGATTCAAATTGTATCGGCGCTGTATGAAATAATTGATTCATCAATGGGGTGTAAGTAAGAAGAAGCTGTAATCCCAACATAATCAGAGATCCTGCGATGGCCCACCCATTTGAAAAAAATCCGATCGCAAAGGGAGAGCTGTGAAGAGAGCGACAATTGAAGAGATAACTAATCTGCACAAAAACAATCGTGTGAATGGCCACAGTGCGAGCGATCACTAATTCCGCCTGTTCGACATGAAGTTCCCAGAGAAATAGACCTAAGGCTCCCCCCATCATCATCAAGGAGACTAACCCTGTGCGCATCATGAGAGGGAAGGTGAGAATCGGCTGCTGTGGAGGTCGTGGTGGTTCACTCATCAAATCGTGACCCTTCAGCTCAAAGGTCAAAGATAGTCCTAGAAGTGTATCTGTAAAATTGATCCAGAGGAGTTGAAGCGGGAGTAGTGGAAGCGGAAGTCCAAGAACAACGGATCCTAATAAAATGAGCGCCTCCCCGAGATTGGTTGGAATGATCCAAACAATAAATTTAGTCAAGTTATCAAATACTTTTCGACCTTCCTCCACTGCCGCCACAATTGAAGAAAAGTTATCGTCGATCAAAATCATCGAAGCGGCCCCCTTTGCAACATCGGTTCCGGAAATCCCCATTGCCACACCAATATTCGCTTGTTTGAGGGCAGGAGCATCATTCACCCCGTCGCCAGTCATCGCAACCACATGTCCTCGCTCTTGAAGCGCCTTCACAAGGCGAAGTTTTTGCTCTGGAACAATACGGGCAAAGACGGCCACTCTCTCTGCCACTCGAGGAAGTTCCTCGTCAGAAATCCCCTCTAATTGGTGCCCTGTGAGCACTAAAAGTTTTCCCGCTTCCTCTTGACCTGTTAATCCAATTTGACGAGCAATCTCACGAGCGGTAACAAGATGATCCCCGGTGATCATTTTAACAAGAATTCCCGCTTGCTGACATTCTCTCACTGAAGCAATCACCGCGAGACGTGGAGGATCGATCATCCCCTGTAATCCAAGAAAACTAAGTCCCTTTTCAATATGAGCATGCTCAAGCTTCGCGTGACCCTTCCCCACATGACGACGGGCCAAACCCAATACTCGAAGTCCACGCATCGCCATCGCTTCAGCGGCACGTTGAATCGCCTCTCGATCAAGTGATGTGAGATGATTATCTTCACCCAGCATATCGGTACAGCGCTCGAGCAACCGCTCAAGGGCTCCCACTTTATAGATGGTGCGACCTTGATGTGTTTCATGGAGCGTCGCACGAAACATATATTCAGAATCAAAGGGAATCATATCAATACGGGGTGAATGTCTGTGGGTATCCAATCGAATTAACCCGCCCTTTTCTGCAACAACAATCAACGCTGCCTCAGTCGGATCACCCACAATATGAACGCGACCCTCGTGAGAGATAATTTGAGATTCGTTACAAAGGACTCCAGCCAAAAGCAATTCAGAAAGGGCCGGATGTTCAGAAACTCGGATGATGTTGCGATCAAGATAAATATCTCCCTTCGGCTCATACCCCGTGCCGGTGACATGATAAGTTTTTCCGCCAGCATAAACCTCCTGGACGGTCATCTGGTTCTCCGTGAGCGTTCCCGTTTTATCGGAACAAATAACCGTCGTACTTCCTAACGTTTCAACCGCGGGCAACTTACGGATGATCACCTGCCGCTTCGCCATTCGAGACATACTTATGGCCAGGACAATCGTCACAGCAGCAGGTAAGCCCTCTGGAATAGCCCCCACCGCCAAGGCAACTGCAGTCATGAACATTTCAACAGGCTTTTCCCCTCGGAACACACCGATTGTAAATGTCACGACAGCAAGCGCGATAATCACCCAGAGCACCCACTTGCTAAAATCGGCAATTTTCTTCATCAAGGGTGTGGTGGATTCAATGGCACTAGAGATAAGATTAGAAATTCTTCCTATCTCTGTCTGATCGCCGATCGCCCAAACAACTCCTTCTGCCTCACCACTCGTGATCAGTGTTCCCATGTAAACAATATTTTTGCGCTCTGAAAGAATTGTATCTAGCGCTACGATGTCCGCATGCTTAGGGATCGGAAGGGACTCCCCCGTTAACGCAGATTCATCCGCATGAAGATTATGGACGTGAAAAAGCCGTAGATCTGCCGGGACTCGATCCCCTGCTTGAAGCAGCACGACATCCCCAGGAACAAGTTGATTTGAGGGAATACGGAGTTTACGTCCTTCCCGTCTGACGGTCGTTTCGGTGACGATCATTTTGGCAAGCATCTCAATCGCTTTTTCTGCCTTGCTCTCCTGAATAAAGCCGAAAATTGCATTAATGATGACAACAATTAAGATCACGGATGAATCAACCCACTCCCCAAGGAAAGCGGTCACTCCAACGGCAGCGATTAAAATATAAACAAGAGGTTGATTAAACTGTTCGAGAAATTTGTACCAAAGCGGAACCCCAGAACGAGCGGTAACAGAGTTTGGCCCAAATACTTTCTGACGGCGATCGACCTCTTGCTCTCCTAATCCTAGGGATAAATTTACCTCTAGCAAACGAACGATTTCTTCAGAAGGGATCTTATGCCAATCATGTCGATGTGTTTTTTTCACCTACTTGACTATTTCATAGAACAACTCGATTTACAAAATAAATCCTAGACTATTCATTTGGAATAGATGGGAGATAAATCGATTTCTAATGCATGAGATCGGTTAATCTTCAAAGTTTTTAAAGAGCAATCGAGCCTCCGATTTTCGGATCCATCCCTCCTCATTTTGAGAAAGCTTGATCTTCGCCCAATTTAAAAACTCATGCTTCATGAGAACGACGGTTCCTGCCGGAACTTTCTTACTCTGTGACTCCTCTTCCAAATCTGCAGGGATCGATCTTAAATCAGTTTCATTCACCACCACCATAACCTTCGGATGAGCGCAGACTCCGTAGGCATTCCAAGACCAGAAAGAAATCAAAAGAAGCATGAATCCAAACCCGATTCCGATTAAATTCCAGATCGATTTTCTCTTCTCCGTTTTTTGATAGCGAACCCGTAACTCACGATACAGAGAATAGAACAAGAGCCCCATTCCGATCCAAGCGATCAGTTGCCATATAAAAACAGAGGCCCATCCCACTGGATTCCATCGATTTTGATAAATTGACTCTAGCCCATTGGCGGGGGACTGACTTTGTTGTCGCGTCAACTCCAAGTTCCAGCGGAGATCGGAATCACGAGGATCTAACAACCAGGCGGCTAACGCATAGGGATAGGCCTCTTTCCATTCATTTTGTTGAATCAAACAAAGCGATAAATAAGAGTGAGCCCTTCCATCGGAGGGATGGCTCTTCAGTTTCTCCTTCAAAACAGTTTTTCCCTCTTCCCATTTTCCAGCCCGATATAAATTCTCAAAATCCTCGGCAACTCCGAAGCTGCTCATCATCAAAAAGGCCGTCACGATTAAGGGGAATAGATTTTCAAATCGGAAGAGACTCCAGCGATTCAACTTCGGAATCAAAATGGTTCGATGGGCCGACTGAGCCAAGGTCAACCACTCTGCATTTAACTCTTCATTTTTCGAGAAGAGTCGTTCATCACTCATCTCCCAGAGTCGTTTCCAATCGGAGGCCACTCCGCCCCAA
>CAMAQI010000192.1 GCA_945860255.1 Methylacidiphilum caldifontis | reverse complement strand
TTCCAGTTTAAAGTCGGGGTATAGAAATGCTCCTATTTCAGATGTATGGATTAATCGAACGACAAGTGCCGTTCGTTATACAGAACTTGACTCCAGTGGGGCGTCGATCCTTCGGCCTGGGGATGCTGCTTATTTGAATGATGCTGATTTTCCAACGATTCCCGGAAATTTTCTGACAAGAACGCCGGTACTCAACCGTCCGTTTCGTTCGATTGGAGAGTTGGGGTATGTCTTTCGCGACCTTCCCGGGAAGACTCTTGATTTTTTCACCAACAAGAGCGGGGATCTTCCATTGCTTGATGTCTTTTGTTTGGAGGAGGGGGAGATCTCCTCGGGGCGGGTTGATTTTGTGCAGGCGCCTCTCCCTATTCGTCAGGCGATTCTCTCCGGAGCCTTTATGAACTATCGCTCTCAGGCGCCGATGGTCTTAAGTTCTACACAAGCCCGGGAGCTTACGGAGCAGTCGAGCAAAACCATTGTATCGATCGAACGAAACTCCGACTTCGCTAGTCAAATCTTAAAACTTCCCGGAATGGATCAGGAGAAGGGGGGGGCAATTTCTCAAGTGAAGCAGGAGTCGGAGTCGGTCCTGAGATCGTGGGTGGAGAGTCACAGTAACTCCACATGGCAGATCATGGTTGATATTGTGAGTCAGACGGGAAAAACATCAAAAGAGACCGGTCGATTCTCGACTCATGGAGAGCGACGTGCTTGGGTGCATGCGAGTATCGATCGACAGACCGGAAAAGTGCTCGATCTTGAGGTTGAGCATGTCGCAGATTAGCTCATCACTTCGTCTGGCCTACTCTAAGATTAATCGGATAAGGCGGTTTTAATTTGACAATAATACAAGCCCTTGTATTATTGTTTAATGAGGTCTCCACAAATGAGTAAATATTTTTTATTATTATTTCGGATTTTAGTTATTGGAGCGTTTTTTTATTTTGAGTTTGCTGCAGGTCAAGAAATAGATCGGCTTATTATTCCTGATCTATTTTCGAACGGGATGGTGATTCAACAGGAGAAACCAGTCCGTGTCTTTGGAGAGGGGAATCCCGAAAAGTCGGTGGAGGTGGAGTTTTTGGGGGAGAAAAAAGCCGCTCTTTTCAATGGGAATCGTTGGATGGTGGAGTTTCCTCCTCAAAAAGCGGAGGGACAAGTGCTTGAAATTAAGATTTTTTCAGGAGGAAAGCTGGTACGGAAGATTTCAAATGTCTTGGTGGGAGAGGTTTGGCTGGCTTCCGGGCAATCCAATATGGAGATGCGGTTAGATATGACGAAAGAGGGGGAGGAGTCGATGCTAAGGCCTTCTGATCCTCTCCTTCGTTTTTTTACTGTATCAACGGCTCTTTTAGCGAAAGATTCCAAAGGAGGGCCTTTAGGAACTTCTTGGGAGCGTGCTCAAAGTGATGTATTGGGAAAGTGGAGTGCGGTTGGTTACCATTTTGCCTACACTCTCAGGCAATCGCTTAATATTCCCATCGCCATCATTCATTGTTCCCGCGGTGCAAGTACCACGGAGTCATGGTGTCGTGCCGAGATGTTTCAAAAGATTCCTAATTATGATCAGCTTTTTTATTTTAAACAAGAATCGGCGAAAGCGATGAATCAACTTACTCCGAGTTTTTGCTATGAACGGATGTTAACAACAGTGATCCCTTTCTCCATTCGTGGTGTGATATGGTATCAAGGGGAGGCAAATGCAGGGGCTTGGGCTGAGCAGGAAAAACTCTTTACTGCAATGGTGGAAGATTGGCGGACTCTTTTTGATGATTTGAAGATGCCCTTTTATATTGTTCAACTGGCGCGTTATGAACAAACGATTTGGCACGAATTTCGAGATGTGCAGCGAAAAATTGCTCAATCCATTCCATTCTCTTTTATGGCTGTTACCATCGATCTTTCAAGGGAGTCCGAGCTTCCAAAGCCACCTACGAATGCGCATCTCAAATATCACCCCATTCATCCTGCTACGAAGCAGCCGGTAGGTGAAAGATTGGCGCTTGCCGCAAAAGCGTTGGTTTATGGAATGGATCGGGAGGAGGATTATTCGGGACCGATGATCAAGGAAGGGCATCTTGAAGAGGGGAAAATCCGATTGAATTTTGATTTTGCAAAAAGTGGTCTCAAATCAATAGACGAGAAGGGGCTCCGAGGATTTTATGTTGCGGGGGAGAATCAAAAATTCACGAAAGCGGAGGCGACGATCGAAGGGGATCACGTGTGGTTGAGCGCCTGGGGGGATGCTCAGCCCCGTTACGTTCGCTATGGATCTGAACGCGATATGGGTCATAAAGAACTGGATGTTAACTTAGCGAATCGAAAAAACCTACCTGCTTCACCATTTACCATCGAGATAAAATAGCGACGATCGATAATAGCTCAACTATCTGTGATCACCAGCCAAGCAGCCAGTCTATGAACGAAACTTCAACCTTTATGTTAACCTCCCATTTCAGACGTTTTATGTTTTTAGGGTTGATTGCCCTATCAACGGCCAAAGCGTCAGATATAGCCAGTCCGGCCAGATCGAGTGAATTGGTTCTGCGCTATGACCAGCCCGCCACGCAATGGGAGCAGGAAGCTTTGCCTATCGGTAACGGTTTCATGGGGGCCATGTTGTTTGGCGGTGCTGACCGCGAACAAATTCAATTTAACGAAGAAAGCCTTTGGATCGGTGATGAGAATGACACAGGGGCCTATCAGGCATTCGGCAATATCTTTGTCCATGTTGGAAATGTGCTTGAGGATTTTGTCAGTTGTACAAGTGATCATAAGGATTCGGTCGATCAGGGGATCCAAGATTCTGTCGACGGTAATCCCGATACAAAATGGTGTTTCGGGCATAATCGGGTTTTCCCTATCATCTGGCAGGCTAAAGTTCCAGAGGAACTTCAAAATAGTGCCATCACCAGCTACAGCCTGACATCAGCAGGAGACGTTCCCAAGCGTGACCCCAAGGCTTGGCGCTTTCTCGGATCGCAGGATGGTAAAAACTGGAAAATCTTGGATGAACGTAAGGGTGTCGCCGAGTGGGAGTCCAGAAAATTAGCGAAATCCTTTCAATTCGAAAATAAAATCAGCTATCCTTATTATCGCTTTGAATTTCTGGAAAATCAAGGTGATCCCTATTTTCAAATCGCCGAAATCGCACTCGGAAACATTTCGCTTCCCAAAAATCCGGTACAACCATCACCACCGTCCGTTTACCGACGTGAGCTTGATATCGAACGGGCACTGCATACGGTTACCTACGAAAAGGATGGAGTAAAATATAAACGTGAGGCATTTGCGAGTTATCCAGCCAAAGTTATGGTCTTTCGTTTCACCGCCAACAAGCCTGGTTCGCTCAGCGGAATGGTGGAGATTCAAGATGCGCACAAGGGACTTGATCTGCACAAGGGGACGGTTTCCTCATCCGGCAATCGTATCGTATGTTCAGGTTCACTGGAAGGTTACCAGTATGTCAAAAAACCTGAGCCGTACAAGATTGCTCTGAGCTATGAAGCGGAGTTGGCGGTACTCAATCAGGGAGGTACCATCGAGACCAAATCTGGAAATATTCTCTTCAAAAACGCCGACTCCATTACGTTTATTCTCAGCGCAGGAACGGATTTTGTGCAAGATAGCGGCAAGGGATGGAAAGGCGAAGCTCCGCACGCCAAAGTCACGGCGAGGCTTGATGCCGCCCTTAAACGTTCATGGGATGATCTGCTTACCGAACATATCCGCGATTATCAGTCGTTGTTCAAACGAGTGACGCTCGACATTGGACCGGGCGATTCCTCGCTGCCTACGAACGTCCGACTGGCCAATCTCGGTAAGCCAGGGGCGGTGGACTATGGCTTGGAGTCCCTGCTTTTCCAGTATGGCCGATACCTCATGATCTCCTCTTCACGACCAGGCAGTTTGCCGGCGAATCTCCAAGGGAAATGGAATAATTCCAATCGGCCGCCTTGGCGCTGTGATTATCACACCGACATCAACGTTCAGATGAACTACTGGCCTACTGATGTGGCGAATCTTTCCGAGTGCTTCCAGCCCTATGCCGATTGGATTAACTCCATCCGCGGAGTACGAACTGCAGAAACTCTGAAAACATTTAATAAACCTGGTTGGATTATAAAGGGTGAGAGCGGGCTTTTTGGCGGATCTACTTGGGATTGGGTGCCGGGCGCTAGTGCTTGGCTGCTTCAAAATAGCTACGATCATTATCGATACACGGGAGATAAAGAGTATCTGCGTAACCGGGCCTACCCCGCCATGAAAGAGGTCTGTGAATACTGGCTCGCCAGCCTGATTACCAAACCGGACGGAACTCTTGTCACCCCTGTGGGTCTCTCTCCTGAGCAGGGCCCCAAACAGGAGGGAATCTCATTTGATCAACAGTGGGTATGGGATCTTTTTAATAGCACCATTGAGGCTTCAGAAGCCCTTGGAGTGGACGCTGAGTTCCGCAAGATGCTTGTCGACAAAAAAGCGCATCTCCTTCCACCAAAGATCGGCAGCTGGGGGCAATTACTGGAGTGGCAGGAGGAGCTCAAA
>CAMAQI010000191.1 GCA_945860255.1 Methylacidiphilum caldifontis | reverse complement strand
CTTTTCAGTGAACATCCAACTACTGATCCTCTTTACGATCCTCAGTGTCGCTCCCTCGATTCTCATCATGACGACCTCCTTCGTTCGGATCGTCATCGTACTTTCTTTTCTTCGTACCGCCCTCTCTCTACAACAGCCCCCGAACCAAGTCGTCATTGCGCTGGCGCTCTTCATGACCTTTTTTATCATGAATCCAACTTTAGATCTCCTTTACAAAGAGACCCTCGTCCCGATGAGAGAAAATAAGATCACCACAGAACAGGGACTGACAAGAGCGGGGGAGACGATGAAAACCTTCATGCTTCGCTACACACGAGAAAAAGATATTAAACTCTTCATGGATCTCGCCTCCAAACCACTTTCCAATGTGAACGCTCCTGAAGATCTTCCCCTTTCGGTGGTCACCCCAGCCTATATGCTCTCGGAAATTAAAACCGCCTTTCAAATGGGATTGTATATTCTGCTCCCCTTTTTGGTGATCGATATGATTGTGGCCTCAATTCTTCTTTCCATGGGAATGATGATGCTCCCTCCTCCGATTGTTTCCCTTCCTTTAAAACTCATGGTCTTCGTGCTCGTCGACGGATGGACATTGATTGTTAAATCTCTCATTTCGAGCTTCCAAGGATAAATCATTATGAACCCCGACATGGCCTATGAGCTGATTAAGATTTGCCTCACGGAAGGAGCGATCATTATCGCTCCGTTGGTGATCATCTCACTGGTCGTCGGGGTCATTGTCGGAATTTTTCAATCGGTCACTTCGATTCAAGAGCAAAGCCTGACCTTTGTTCCTAAGCTCTTTGCCTCTGGAGTCACGATGTGGTTGTTGGCTCCCTGGATGCTTGAGAAAATGACCTCTCTGGTCGCTCTTTTCTTCCAACGAGCAGGAGAGGTTCTCAAATGAGTCTGCTCTTTGATCCGATGAAGTTCTGGTTAATCGCTGCACGATTGACTGGCTTTTTTATGATCTCCCCTGGAGTGAATGAAATCCCGATTCCTCGCCCAGCCAAAGTCGCTTTTATGATCTGGCTGACCATCATTTTAATTCCCATCACCCCCTCGAGCTCTTTAGGTTTACCGGGGAGCTGGGATTCCTTATTTATTTTAAGTGGCGAAGTTTTTGTTGGAATGGCGATGGGTCTTGTCGGGCGTATGATCTTTGCAACACTCCAATTTGGAGGGTCGATCATCGACAGCGAAGTCGGACTGCTCGCAGGCCAGCAGCTCAATCCCTTAAATCCGATTCATGGCGGAGTCTTTGGACAAATTCTTTTTATAGCGGGACTTTTCTATTTTTGGACACTCGATTATTTTTCAATCCTCATCATGGCACTTCATGAAAGCTTTAAAATCGTCCCTCTGGCCTCAGCCGTACATAGCCTGCATAATGTCGAGATTCTTGCGAAATTAGGGGCGGCTCTTTTTGCCGGAGGACTCATGATCGCCTCCCCGATTATCGCCGTCATGTTTTTTGTCACCGTCACCGTCGGTCTCCTCTCACGAGCGGTTCAAGGACTTAATATCTTTGCCGAGGCCTTCACTCTTAAAATTCTAATTGGATTGGGAGCCATTCTTCTTTTTCTTCCCCTCATCCTTCTCATGGTCCGAGATCAGCTCGAGCGCATTCTTCCTAGTGTTACGGAGATGCTTAAACATACCTTATCGGTGAGTCGTCCATGAGTGATGAGAAACCATTGCCGGCCTCAGCAAAGCGACGGGAAGAACTGCGCAATAAAGGTCAGATCCCCAAAAGTCAGGATATTACCACCGCTTCCGTTCTCATTGCCGGGCTCGTCGCCATTATTATTTTTGGACCAACCATCGGACAGAGCGTCTCCCACACGATGGCAGAAAGTTTTCAACAAATGGGCCGATCCTCCGTCCTCCAGAATCCAACCTTCGTTTTCTCCGTGATGAACGATCACTCTCTCGTTTGGATGACGTTTGCTTTTCTTGTCTCCATCGCCCTCGCTGCGGCAGTCTCTCAAATGGCTCAAGTCGGCTTTTTATTGACCGATGAGCCTCTGGAACCGAATTTCGGCAAACTCAATCCCATTTCTGGAATTAAAAATCTCTTTTCAATGAAGAAACTGGTCATGACCATTTTCTCGATCATTAAACTCTTAATCATCGGTTTTTTTGCTTATGCCGCTTTTAAACAGTTGATGAGCTCTGATGTCTTTACTCGACCGACCAGTGTTCGTGAGCTCTTTTCTTTCTTTATTGCCGTCACCTGGTCGATCGGCTGGAGAGTCGCCCTCGGAATTGCGATCATCGCTCTGATCGATTTTCTCTATCAACGATATCAATACGAGAAAGACAATGGAATGAGCCTCGAGGAGCTCAAGGATGAGAATAAACAAAACGAAGGCTCCCCAGAGTTGAAGAACCGTCGTCGCAACTTCTGGAGAAAACGTCGCAAATCGTTCTCGAGGTCCTTGGAAGATCTCTCGGATGCGACGATCGTTGTGACCAACCCCACTCATTACGCCGTGGCCCTTCGCTATGTTCGTGGCGACACCTCGATTCCGATTGTCGTCGCCAAAGGAATCCGTCTCAATGCACTCAAGATTAAAGAGGAGGCGGCTCGATGGGCAGTTCCTGTCCGCGAAAATCGGGAACTTGCTCGAGGACTCTTTAAACATGGAGAGGTCGGAGAACCGATTCCCGTGATTTACTATCAAGCGGTTGCTAATGTGTTGGCACAACTTTATCGTCGCGGATTTCGTCAATCCTCAGAAGAAGAAAACCCAGAGAGGAACTAATCGATGGCTCAAAACTCTCCTCCCCCCTCTTCTGCAGCGAATCCCATGACCTCTCTCGCCGAGATGCTCGTGAAGCGAGGGGATATCCTTTTCAGTGTTGGATTTCTGACCATTATCTTTATTTTGGTTTTACCTCTTCCTCCCTTTTTGATCGATTTTCTTCTCTCTTTAAGTATCGCGATCTCCGTGCTCGTTATTTTAACGATCTCAAACTTAAAAGAGCCGACGGAGTTTTTTGCTTTTCCGACGATTCTCCTCTTTGTCACCCTTTTTCGACTGGGATTAAATATCGCCACCACCCGAGCCATTCTCACTACCGGGGATGCCGGAGCCCTGATTAACACCTTTGCCAAGTTCAGCGTCGGCGACAGCATTATCGTGGGAATGATCGTCTTCCTTATCTTAACGATCATCAACTTTGTGGTCATCACCAAGGGAGCTGGACGTGTTGCCGAGGTTGCCGCTCGCTTTACCTTAGATGCGATGCCTGGAAAACAAATGGCGATCGATGCCGATCTGAATGCAGGAATTATTTCAGAACAGGAATCACGAGCGAGACGAAAAGGACTTGAGCGAGAATCGAGTTTTTATGGGTCAATGGATGGTGCGAGTAAATTTGTCCGTGGAGATGCGATTGCCGGACTTCTGATCACCTTTATTAATCTCATTGGAGGAATCGGGATCGGTGTTTTAAATCTCAATCTTACGATCGCCGAATCGTTTCACAAATTTGCCCTTCTCACGATTGGAGATGGACTCGTCACTCAAATCCCCTCTCTGCTCATATCTGCCGGAGCCGGTATTTTGGTCACACGATCCAACAGTACAACAGGACTTGGAGAGGATATTGCGGGACAGATTCTTGCTAACCGAAAGACCGTCATCGGAACTGGAGTCGTGATGTTTCTGTTAGCACTCGTCCCCGGTTTTCCGTGGATCATTTTATTGATCATGGGGGCCCTTTTAGTCGGAATCGGAACCGCGCTTCCCGATCCTCAGGTCGCCTATGAAGCAGCGGCAAAACTCAAAAAAGAGGGTGAAGTTAAAAAAGCGGAACCGAAAACCGAAGTCACCCCAAAACCGGTCGATCCGCTGGGGGTTGAGCTTGGACTAGGGCTTCTTCCGTTGGTTTCTGGAAATGTTCAAAACATGCTTGATCGACTCAGCGCCCTACGACGCGCCCTCTCGACAGACCTTGGAATTACGATTCCTCCGATCTCCGTCAAAGACAACCCCACGCTCTCTCCCCACCATTATCGAATTCTTCTTCGAGGTCATGAAATTGCGGCGGGGGAGCTTTTTCCGGGACAACTCCTCGCTATGGGGGTCGGCAATATGCAACGCCCGCTTCGGGGGCGTGTCACCACGGAACCGGCCTTTGGACTTCCGGCAACCTGGATCATGGAAACCGAACGTCGTGAGGCGGAGCGGATGGGTTATGCCGTGGTCGATCCTCTCTCGATTCTCGTCACTCACACCAACCAAACCTTAAAGGTCATCTCCGCTGATCTTCTCTCCCGTCAAGATGTCCAAAAAATGATCGATCAACTCAAACTCACTGATCCCGCAGTGGTCCAAGAGATGTCGGCCTTACAACTCTCATTGGGACTCATTCATCGGGTGCTTCAAAACCTTCTGCAAGAGGGATTATCGGTTCGTGAATTTGGAATTATTTTAGAAAAACTTTGTGATCAAATCACCTTCTCAAAGAATCCGGATGAACTCAGTGAGGCCTGTCGCAAATCCCTTGTTTTAGAGATCGGACGACAATTAGAGCTTCGAGATGCTAAACTTCATGCCATTACGCTCCAACCGGATATCGAGCAACTCCTTTCCAAAT
>CAMAQI010000190.1 GCA_945860255.1 Methylacidiphilum caldifontis | reverse complement strand
AGGAGAATTCAATTTTCTTTTTGTTTGAAAGCAGAAATAACTGACTTTTTCCCGAATTGAAAACTGTATTTACCTCCGTTTTCCTCCGTCTTGTCCGCCGTAGTCCCGCAGTGCGGGACGAAGGAGGATTACTCTGCGGTTAATATTGTATTTTCTCTTCTCTTAAGTTGACGCCTATGCGACCTGTCGGGGCTGTGCCATTCCCCATTCCATGGGGACAGTTGCTTTGTGTGAGATGTATTTTAAGCCAGCACTAGCCACCTTACCCCGCGACGCCACTGCACTAAACAGTGAGACCCCATTCTCTGATCATTTGCTTCACGAACGGTTTTCCTGAAAAGATTCACTCGACAAGTCTGCCGCTCTTCAGCCACTCTCCCCCCCGTATGCCAAACGTTAGTCTCGATGAACTCAAACAGCTTTTATTAGAAAATTGCATGTTAAAGCTCCAACCGGATGAAATTCAGGAGGATCTCCCGCTGTTCGGACCGGATGGATTGGGGCTTGATTCGATCGATGCCCTCCAAATTACGGTCGCCTTGGAAAAAAAATATAAGGCAACGATCCCTAATCCGGAGGTTGCGCGCCAAGTCCTTCAAAATCTCGGCTCTCTGCGTGAGTGGCTGCTTCGCCAATAACATAAATTGGTCATCGACCGCAGCCAAGGATATCTCTTCAATGAAAGCACACTCGGCCCTATTCAAATCTTAGAATTCCGATTTATGCAGAATAGTGAGGGACTCATATGAAAAAGTTCGATGTCGTCATCATCGGCGGAGGCCCTGCGGGAAGTGCCTCGGGGGCTCTCTTAGCCCAAGCCGGAAAATCGGTTCTGATCGTTGAACGTGAAAAATTCCCCCGATTTCATATTGGGGAATCGTTAATTCCCTTTGGCAACGATGTCCTGCGGGAGATGGGGGTCTGGGAAAAACTGGAGCGCGCAGGGTTCATGACCAAAAAAGGGGCGGAGTTCACGCTCAGTAACTCCTGCGGTTTTCAACGTTTCTGGTTTCGTAATAATCTCGGTCCTGAGCACGCTCAAACGTTTCAAGTGGAACGAGCCCCCTTTGACTCCCTTTTACTTGATCATGCTCGCGAAAAGGGCTGCGCTGTTTCTCAACCGGCCTCGATTCAATCCGCCGATTTTCTCGAAGAGAGTGTCGACCTCCAGATCAAGAGCGAGGAGGGAAGTGAAACGATTCGAGCCTCCTACGTGATCGATGCCTCTGGGCGCGAGGCGTGGGTCGGCAAAAAACTTTCGCTTCCGAAATCCGATTTAGGGCTCTCCAAAAAAATGGCGATCTATGCTCATTTTGAAAATGCCTATCGCAATGAAGGGGAGGCAGCAGGTCATATCACGATTATCCGCATGGAACAGGGTTGGTTTTGGATGATCCCACTCAATGAAAAGAAAACCTCCGTTGGAGTGGTTTGGGAACAGGAAAAACTCAAAGCGACGGGCACTTGTCTAGAGGAACGATTTTGGACCATGATTCGCTCGAGTAAAGAGGCCTCGTTCCGATTAAAAGAGGCAACGCTCCTGGGTGATTTCCATGCCACGACCGACTACAGCTATCGCTATCATCAAAACGCCGGTAGCCGATGGTTGATGGTCGGTGATTCCGCAGGATTCGTCGATCCGATCTTCTCCTCGGGAGTCATGATTGCGCTTCGCTCCGGACGTCTTGCCGCCGAGACGATTTTAAAACAGGCCTCTTATGCTCCTTTGAGTCTCCGTACCCAAAAAAAATATACAGCGAAGATTCATCAGATGACCGGGGTCTTTTTAAAAATGATCGAACTCTTTTACGATAACGATGCTTTTGCGGTTTTTATGAATCCGAGATCAATCTTTAAACTTCGCGAAACGATTAATCGCTTAGTGGCCGGTCAGACGGAAATGAACGCCAGCCTACGCTGGCGATTTCGACTCTTCCGATTTCTTTCGTGGCTTCAAAAACGTTTTCCCGTCGCCCCTCGCTTGGTTTTTTCCGAATGAAACTCCTCTCTCCATTGAGGATCTCACTCCTCGCCGCATCAGTGATTCTCATCGGAGGGGTCATTGCTCTGCTGAGAGTTCCTCTTCAAACCGATCTCTTTTCCTTATTCCCACCTCAACTGGAATCGTTAAAACAGCTTCAATCACTTCAAAAAAAGAGCCTTTCGACTCAAGATATTTTTATCGTCTTTCCTGATCAAGGAAAGTGGACTGATGAAACGGTCGATCAGTTTAAGAAAAGCTTTCTGATTAAAATCGCCTCCCTTCCTGATTTTAAACCGCAACAAAACAGGACCCTCGATCCCTCCGAGATGGCTCGCCCGATCGCCACGGCGATTGCGGCCCTTCCCGAAGACTCCTTTCGGCGCTTTGCCGCCGCTTTTCAAGAAGACTCTCTCCAAAAACGAATTCAAAATCAAGCCAGCCAATGGCAAGGGGTCATCGATGAAGAGAGGCTCATGGAAAGCTCTCTCGATCCCTTGGGACTTTTACAAGAGACCCCCTTTGCCGATTGGTTTAAAAAAATATCGACTCAACCCTCCGCTCGTTGGATTCGTCTGACCGCAACCGAGAAACTCGACTCCTTTCAAAAAAGCCAGCGAGTCGAGCAGCTCCTTCGCGAACAGATCGATCAAACGCTTCAGGAACAAAAATGGAAGGCGAACGACCATCCCGTTTGGCTAACCGGCGAATCGATGTTTAACGCCCAGATCTCTTCGGGAATGAAGCGGGACATTGTGATCATGCTCACCTTTACCATTTTTCTCGTGGTCGCACTGTTTATATTCATCTACCGATCGCTGATTCCGCTGTTAGGGATCTTCTTCGTTCAACTCCTCGTGATTTTTTCCGCCTTAATCGTGGCGGCTCTCTTTCTTGAGGGATTGAATGTGATTACGATCGGCTTTGCCTCGATCCTCATCGGAATCAGCCTTGATTACTGTATTCTCGTTTATCACCACTTCGCCAGCGGAGGGACCGGAAAAGGAGCTCACTGGCAGGTACTCGTTCGCGGAATCTGGTTTAGTGCCCTCTCGACAGGAGGGGCCTTTGGCGTTCTCTATTTCTCCAGTTTTCCCGGACTTCAACAAATGGCGATTCTCGTCGCTACAGGGTTAATCGCCTCCGCCGGATTTTCGACAACCTTACTCGCTGAAATTCTCAAGATCGTGAAACCGCAATCGGTCGATCATCTCCAGCCCTATCCCCCCGCGTGGGCTGGCTGGATTAAAAAGCATCATCGACTTCTTCTCCTCGGATTTTTCGGAGGATTCCTCCTGATCGCCATGATCATTCGATTCTTTCCTTCCCAACAGGCTCTTTACAATAATGATCTTTCGCAACTGCAACCCAATCACCTCGAGGCCTATCGTGCCCACGCCCAACTGAAGCAATGGGGCTCACGGTTTTCAGCGACCGAGGAGCCGCTGGAGATCAATCGATCTCACTGGAATCCTGAGACTCTGAAACGGTTGAATCATCTCGCACAAGGGCAGATGAAGATCGATGGATTAACTCCCTTAGTCATTGAGCAACTCGATCTTTGGAGTCAGAAAAAAATCGCACTTCACGGAGGCTCCCTCGGCGATTACGAATGGAAAGCACTTCGCAAGGAACTCGATCAAACAGCCGTTCAGGACTTTAAACAACTATCGGTCGGGATGCTTCTTCTGATGGTCTTATTGACTTGGCTCGCTCATCGTTCAATCGGACAAACCGCACTGAATCTCATCGCCCTCCTTTTTGGCCTGATTCTTTTTGGCTCACTTCTCTTTCTATTGAATGTTTCGCTCACGCTTGTTTCGTTAATTTGTGTCCCTCTGCTCATCGGTCTGATTATCGATTACACCATCCACTTCCTGCTCGGATTCGAACATGAAAAAAGAGCCCTTCCCGCCACCTTTCATCATCTTTTAATTCCGATTGCCACAACCGGGATGACCTCCCTCATCGGATTTACCGCTCCCGCCTTAAGCTCCCAGCCGGCGCTTTTGAATTTCGGATGGGTCATGGATTTAGGGATCTTAAGTGCTATGATCACCGTTCTGATCTTCCTCCCCGCACTTACTGTGCTTCTTTATAGCCCGAAAAAAAAGCATTACTCTCAATCTCTCTATTCTGTAAAATTTTTTAAGATTGCCAGCTCCCTCGCAAAGATCGTTCCTCGCTCCTTTGCCCGTGCCCTTGCCCGCTCGATCGCAGTGAGTTACCTCCTCCTCAATCCCTCCTGCCGAAAAATCATTCAGGAAAATCAACGACTCCTCGGGAGGTGTCCGTGGGAGCAACCCTCGATCTGGAAACTCTACGGAAACTTTGCCGCAATGCTTGCCGACTATTTCTATTTCGGCGTACGAAGCATCAATGAACAATCGAATATCGTCCGCAATAAAATTGGCTATGAGCATCTCGCAAAAGCCAAAGCCGAGGGACGCGGAGGATTTATTTTAACCTCCCATCTGAGCTTTTTTGAACTCGGAGGAATGCTGCTGAGTCAATTCGATTTCAAAGCCGTTGCTCTCTCCCTCCCCGAACCAACGACTGAACTGACGGAATGGCGAACCGCCTTTCGCCGCTCTTGGGGAATCGAAACGATTGAGGTCGGAACGACGGCCTTTTCGACCTTCACGATTTTAGAGGCCCTCCGTCGCAATGAATTCGTCATCGCTCTGATCGATCGCCCGAA
>CAMAQI010000189.1 GCA_945860255.1 Methylacidiphilum caldifontis | reverse complement strand
GTCGTTAAAAAGAAAGCGACGGCGTTATGCCCATACCACCATTGAACCAGAGCATCCTGAACCCCGCCAAAGATCGGATAACCGTGGAGAAGACTCGTCGGAATCTGAAGATGATTAACGATATACAACATCGCAATCACGAGAATCGTGGCGATATAAAACCAAAGGGCGACATAGAGCGTTTTCTCACGTCGAATCGCTAAGGTCCAAAAAAAGTTTACCCCAAATACGACCCAAATCGTCGCCACCATAATATTAATCGGCCAAATTAATTCCGCATATTCTTTCCCACGAGTCAGTCCGAGAGGGAGAGAGATCGCAGCACAGACAATAATAAATTGCCACCCCCAGAAATGAACTCGTGAGAGAAAATCAGAGGCAAGTCGAGTTTTACAAAGGCGCTGAGTCGAATAATAGATCCCTGCAAACATCATATTTCCGACAAAGGCAAAGATCGCCGCATTCGTATGAAGGGGGCGAAGTCGACCAAAAGAGGTCCACGGAATATTAAAATTCATCTTCCAAAAGGAGAGCTGGGAGGCAATCAAAACCCCTGCTAACATCCCGACAATTCCCCAGACGATGGTGACGATCAAAAATTTTCTGACGATATCGTCATCAAAGACAACCGTTGTTTTCTCATTCTTCATTTTAAGCTCCCTGTTTTCCGTATTGAATAAATCTTTGCGTTTAATAAATCCCTTGATATTGAAGAAACCCCGACAGATTCCTTTACTGTTAAAGAGGTTCTAACCTCCTGAAAGCCGGCATCTGAATCCAATGGTAAGAGCGACTCACGATCTGGAGAAAAGGAACCGGACTTTGAAAAGTGTTGTAAAAAAAGAGTCACAAATAAAAACACCAGAACAAGTCCGATGAATACGGTGAGTAAAATAACGTTCATAAAACAGTGTTAACAGATATTTATAAACAAACAAAATGAAATACGTAAAATCATACGAATTTATTTTTCCTTATGTGCCTATTAATTTATAGACTAATATTTAGAAGATCGACTATTCTTTTGACGAGATCGACGTAAAAGATTAAGATGTTTTTATGATTTTGAGCAAAACCGATCCCTCTTACGAATTCTTGCCAAGAGAGGGCAATATTAAAACAGAAAATGAATTTTTAACCCTTTCCTTTGGATCTCTGAGCTTGCTTTGGTTGCTTCTTTCAGGGCTATTTCTATTGGTAGAATCGATAAAACTTCATGCTCCTGAAGTTTTTAATCAACTCTCTTGGTTAAGTTACGGAAAGATCCATCATGCCGCCCAACTTTCATTTTTAGGAGCCCTCACTCAAGGGTTATTGTGGATGGGTTTTAGTTTTATTGCCTCCGCAGGTCAATTACTTAAAAGATCAAACTCTTTGTTTTTCATCTCCTTATCCCTATTAAATATTTCATTTATAGTTGGAATTATAGAATTGCTTTCAGGAAACCGGGGGCACGGGACTCTTATTTTTCCTCCCTATTCGCTGATTCTTTTCTCATTAGGATTTTTTTTCCTAGTTCCTCTCCTTTGGAACACTCTTTTTAAAATCCAAAAACTCTCTCCCTCGCTGATGTTTGTCGCCCTTTCTTTTTGGACCGCTCCCTTTTCGCTTGCCACCATTATCTCTCTTTCTTGCGGAGGTTATCTCCAAGGAGCCTACGGAGCTTGGGCGCTCGCTTGGTTCTCCCATCACTTTATCTCCCTTTTCCTTCTCCCCCTAGGAATCGCCACGGTTCTTAATCTTGCCCAAAAGTATTCGCCGAAACTGAACCAAAACGAGGCTTCACTTCGTTTTGCATTTTGGATTTACACAATCTCCAATCTAATGAGTTCAAGAGACCTGATCGGAACGCCGCTTCCCTTTATCCCTGCTTGGCTCAGATCGATTGAGACGGTTGGCTCCCTCTTTCTCTCTTTTTCAGTGCTGATTATCCTTCACACTCTCTTTCTTCAACTAAAACCGTTGCTCTCCGATTTGAAAAAGGAGATCTCCTTTCCTTTTTTTGTCTTCGCCACGACTTCTCTGGCACTCTTGGGAGTTCTTAAGTCACTGCTAGCCTTTCAAGAAGTCAATCAATGGGTTCAGTTCTCAACAATGACGAATGCACTCCAAACTCTCCTTTATTTTGGATTTCTCATGATGATCTTTTTTGCTTGGATCTACCATCAACTCCCTTACTTGTTGGAACGAGTATGGGCCTCCTCCTCTTTGATTCAAACCCACTTCTGGCTTTCCGCACTCTCGACAGGAATTACCATCCTTGCTTTATTTGTTGCTTCCGGGCTTCAAACCTACCGAAACGCCACGTCAGAAATTCCGTTTCTGAGTACAGTCATTGTCATTCGCCCCCTTCTTTGGATTCAAAGCCTCTCAAGGGTCTTTCAATTTTCAGGGGCATTGATGATCTCATTTCTTTTTTTACTCCTCCTGCTGAATTGGAAACCAAATCCGAAAAACTCCCTATTTTACAACCCTCGTTAACTTTCCGATATGAAAAACAATTCCATTCCCTCATTCGTTACAATAATCTTTTTTTTCTTACTTGGCTGGTTGCTTTTGATTTGGACTCCTTATCTTCAATTTGGATCTCAAAAGCTTCATGAAGATCAAGAAAGTGGAGATCTGGTTCCCCGCCCACTCTCGGGACTCGCTATTCGTGGAAGTAAGATTTATGAGGAAAATGGCTGTGCCACATGCCATACGCAGCAGGCGAGAAATAGCAATGAAGACAAAGTTCAAGGATACAGCAAAAGAGCTTCGGTCGCTCGCGACTTCTTCTATCAGCCGGCAACCTTCGCCGGAATGAATCGATTTGGTCCAGATCTTACGAATGTGGGAAGTCGTAAAAAATCAGCGGAGTGGCATCACCAACACCTGTTCGCTCCCCAAACGCTCTCTCCTGGATCAATTATGCCCTCGTATCAATTTCTTTATGAAAAAAGAAAAATCGTTGGTCAGCACTCAGGCGAGGCTTTAAAACTCCCCTCTTCTGTTCTAATCGAAGAGGGCTACGAAGTGATTCCTTCAGAACAAGCGAAGGCGCTCGTTGCCTATCTCCTTTCCCTCGATCAATCCTATTCACTTCCCGAATCCCCTCTAATCGAGGAATAGGCCATCAAAATTGGGGTAGAAATCAGGGCCCCGACATCTTGCGGGATCATATTTGATCATTTTTAAAGAGATGAAATGAGTTACGCTAAAAAAAGCGAACTAAAGAGTCGTGATATAAAGAGCGACATGTCCTATCATCCAATAGAGATGTGCCCACCAGCGAGTGGTTCTTTCTTGGACTGCGGTAAGCCCTAAAGCGAACAAGACCGAAACAATACACCATCCCATGAGAAATGGGGACCAATCTCCAAAGGCATCTTTAAAACCAACTGTCTTCACGAGCAATCCGGTTTGAAAAACGATCCAAGCGTTAAACACTGTCTGACAAACAGCAGGCCAAAGCGAGATTTCACAAAAATAATCGAGTCGATTCACATGAAAGGGAAAAAGCCCGACTCGTATGACCAAAAAAGCAGTGAGCAACCAAGCCTCCCGATTGCCATGATGCTGAAAGAGATCAACGGATCGCCAATGGGTGATTTCTGTCCCCCAAAGAAAACCAATAAAGAGGAGCAATCCAATCACCTGGATTGCTAAGGTGTGAAAAAAAATCTCCCGTCTTCTTTCCCCCTTGCCATTGACCAAGGCATAAAGACTCCAGAGACACTCTAAAATGAGGATCGTCACCAAGGGCCAAATCGCCGTCGACCAAAAAAGAATGAAGACGCCCCCTAACCAAAGAAAGCAAAAAGTCGATTGAGGGAGCGGTTTCCATTGAAGATTCCACTCGAAATCTCGTTTTCCACAAAAAGGAAAAATCAAAGAGAGCAGCCCAAAAGTCAGAAATCGAATCATGACGCCAACTCCTTGGATCGCAAAATCGATCCATAAAAGAGTCGCTCCAATCATATCTAAAAATCCTTTCACCAAAGACATATCTAAAATCGTAACGGCAGAATGGATTCCACCAACAAAAAAAGTGAGAAAACTTTCACTCTTCCAAAATAGACTCCGTTTTTGGAAGGAAGTCGAAAACTTATCCGATCCGCAACGGCTTTAAAATCCCTTTTTGATTCATCGAATGGGTCAAGGCAACCGCGAGGGCATCTGCGGCATCTGGGGGGGGAGTTTGACTCATCTTTAACAGAGCCCGAATCATAAAGCCGACTTGTCCTTTCCCCGCTTGCCCCATCCCCGTCACTGAGGCCTTCACTTTCCGAGGGGCATATTCATAAATTGGCAGCAAACAACTCGCACAGGCAATCAACGCTGCTGCCCGAGCCGCCCCCATCGCAATCGCCGTTTGAAAATTTTGAACGTAAATGATCCCCTCCACCGCCACTTCATCTGGTTCGTGCTTCAAAATAATCTCTTTAAACTCCTCGGTAATCTTCAGTAAACAGGCGGTCTGCGAAATCTTTGGAGGATTTTTAATCACCCCACACTCAATAAATCGATGAACCTGTCCGTTGGATTCAATCAATCCATAGCCAGTGTTCCGCATCGCAGGATCAATCCCTAGAATCTTCATTGAGAATATCCGTAACGATTGAACTCTTCATAGGGACCCTTTTGCATCACAGTAATCCCCATTGCCTCACCGGCTTCATTATTTTTACTCTCACTCCTCGTCCCGTAAAAACTGAC
>CAMAQI010000188.1 GCA_945860255.1 Methylacidiphilum caldifontis | reverse complement strand
ACGGCTCTGTCGAGCCTCTTCCCTATTTTTAAAAAGTTCTCGAAAACGAGCTTTCGATCTCTTTTTAAAAACAGAGATCTATCGCTTACGCTCTTGGGGTCAGAACTCCTCCCCCTTTTTTTGATGAATGAGACAAGGAGACTCCGAGGTTGATTCCTGGAGAGGCGAAGACGAGCCCCTGAGGAGAAGGTCGATCGTTTTTTGCTCCGAAAACTTTCGGAGTTCAAAGAAACGGGAGAGATTCTCTGAAGGCGTTTTCCGACGAAGGAGGAAACAGGGGAATCACCTCGAACTGTCGTTCTATTTCTCACTTCGTGTTCTTCGCGCCTTCGTGTGAGAAAATGCCTTTGAATGTATTCCTTAGGTTGACGCCCATGCGACTTGTCGGGGCTGTGCCATTCCCCATTCCATTGGGACTCTCTCTCCTAGGGAGGGATTCAGAACTTAGATGCGTCTGCCCTGATTCCCCAGCCTCTCTTCTTGAGTTTTTCAAATCAAACCACATAGTCGCCCCTCATGAAAACGCCTCGCCCCGCATTTACGATTCATACTCTTGAGAGTCCATTTTTAGAGGAGCGTCTCCAACGAAAGATTAATGAAAAGACAAAACCACTCGGATCCCTCGGAAAATTAGAATCTTTGGCCTTTCAAATCGGCTGCATCCTCCAAACCGATCAACCGATTCTCAAAAAACCACAACTCCTCCTCTTTGCTGGAGATCACGGTCTGGCCGCTCAGGGCGTATCGGCCTATCCCTCAGCGGTGACTTGGCAGATGGTTTTGAATTTTCTCAACGAAGGAGCAGCCGCCTCCGTTTTTACCCGACAACATCAAATTGCGCTTAAAATAATCGATTGCGGCGTGAATTATGATTTCTCCCCTCATCCCCATTTATTGAACTACAAGCTCGGAAAAGGGACTAAAGATTCCTCGATCCAACCGGCAATGACCCTCAAAACCTGCACACTAGCGATCGAAAATGGGCGAGAGATCATCAAAACACTGCCGGGAAATTCTCTACTTCTTGGTGAAATGGGAATTGGCAACAGTTCTGCTGCCTCTCTGCTGATGTCACGACTCATCGACCTCCCGATCGAAAAGTGTGTCGGCGCAGGAACAGGACTCAACGAGACACAAATTCAAAGAAAGAAATTAGTCCTCAAAATGGTATTAGAGCGGCACTCCCCCTCAAAAGATCCCCTCACCACACTCGCGGCTTTAGGGGGATTTGAAATCGCCACAATGGTCGGAGCTATTTTACAAGCGGCTGAAGAGAATCGAGTGATTCTGGTCGATGGTTTTATCACCACCGCAGCCGTTCTCTGCGCTTACCATCTTTATCCCTATATTTTACAGCGGTGTATTTTTTCCCACTGCTCTCATGAAAAGCCTCACGCCACTCTTTTAAAGTTTCTGGATGTCAGCCCTCTTCTCCATCTCGATATGCGACTCGGAGAGGGGTCTGGGGCAGCAATTGCCTGGCCCATTCTACAATCCTCCTGTCGATTTCTCTGCGAGATGGCGAGCTTTGAATCGGCAGCAGTGAGCACGAAATCGAGGTAAAAACTCACGATGATCTCCTTTATTCGTCACTATCTTCTTGCCGTTCAATACTTCACCCGAATACCAATCACCGGTAAACTTGCCAAATGGGTTGGGTACTCTCCAGAAGCCCTTCAATCCAGTGCCGCTCATTTCCCTGGAATTGGAATTCTTGTCGGATCATTTGCGAGTTTGATTCTTTACGGTACGTTCCTACTCCTTCCCTCCTCCCCATTCACTCCGCTCGTCTGCTCCTTTCTGAGTGCCTTTTCCTCGATCCTCCTCACGGGAGCCTTTCATGAAGATGGTCTCGCCGATAGTGCTGATGGAATCGGTGGCTCTTCAGAACGGAGTCGAACCTTGGAAATTATGAAAGACTCTCGGATTGGAACCTACGGAGCGGTCGCCTTAATTCTCGTTCTCGGAACCAAGATATCACTCGTCGCCCTCCTTCTCTCCCTCAATCCCCTCCTCGCCGTAATGACGGTTCTCCTTGGACATACGGTCTCTCGTTGGATTCCCCTTCTTGCAATGAAACTTCTCCCTCCAATCATTGAAAAAAACGATTCAAAAAGTAAACCGCTCGTCGCAAAGGTCACAATTTACCACCTCACGATTGGAACCGTTTGGGTCGTAGCACTCCTTTTAGCATTCAATCATTATCATCCCGTTCAAAATTGGTCTTTAGCTCTTCTCCTCGCCTTAATTACAGGATTTATCTTCACTCGAACCTACTACAAACGACTCGGGGGCTACACCGGGGACTGCCTCGGAGCGACCCAACAACTATCGGAAATAGCCTTCTTCCTCGGAACACTCTTTTTCATTGGCAAGAACCTATAAAAATCGCTAAGTTATCCGCAATGAACAAAAAAATCACCATCCTCTCTGCCATACTAATCGTTTGTCTTTTTCGTTTTTATACCGCACTTCAAACGGAATTTCAATTGGGTGGCTTTAGTCCCCTCATGGCACTTGCTTTTATCGGAGGCTGGATCTGGAAAGATTCTCGCTCCGTCGCACTCCTCTCATTTGGCGCTCTTTTTATCACGGATCTCGCTCTGAATAGCCTCCATGGATATCCAGGATTCCATTCATTCATGATTTTAACCTTCGTCTGTTACCTGATCGCCTTTCAAATCGGTCTTAAAGTACAACCCTTTTCTACATTCCATCAACTTTCGGCACTCATCGGAAGTTCCGTCGGGTTTTATCTCATCACCAATACCTTTTGCTGGATCGGATCGACTCTGTATCCACAGACCGCTCAAGGTTGGGTTCAATCGTGGACTCTCGGACTTCCTGGATATCCTCCTGCCTATACATTTCTGCGCAACGCCCTCATTTCCGATTTACTCTTCTGGGGAATTTTAAAGTTCGCCTTCCTCTGTCTCCCGGAAAAGTCATTCAACAAATCCGATTGCATTTCTGTTTCATCATAAAATCCTCGAAAAAAATGATTCCCTTAAAAAACGAGGGATTTTAAAGAAAAAATTATCGATCAGCTCTTGACAGTCTACTGAAATAGACTTTTATTCTGACACTCATTTTAGAACGATCGTTCAAAGTGATTTACCTCGTAAGCTTGAAAAGGAACTATGATCCAAGTTAAAGATTTTACTAAGAAATACGCAGGGTTTACTGCGGTCAAAAACATTAATTTTGAAGTCAAAGCGGGAGAAATCGTCGGATTTCTCGGACCGAACGGTGCAGGAAAAAGCACCACGATGAAGGTACTTGCCGGCTATCTTCCCCCAACCGAGGGTTCCGTGAAGGTCGCTGGCTTTGACGTCGTTAAAGATTCGATCGAAGTTCGTCGTCGAATCGGCTACATGCCGGAAAATATGCCCCTTTATACGGACATGCGTGTCGAGGAATACCTTCGCTTCCGCGCCCGACTCAAGGGAGTCGCCTCCAAAAAAATTAAAGAGCGGGTCGAAGAGGTAAAAAATCGCTGTAGTCTCAAAGATGTCGAACGTAAAATCATCGGAACTCTCTCCAAAGGGTATCGCCAACGGGTTGGACTTGCCGATGCGATGGTCCATGATCCTGAGCTTCTGATTCTCGATGAACCGACGATAGGACTAGATCCCCATCAAATTCGTTCCGTCCGAGATCTCATCAAGGATTTAGGAAAGCATCACACCATTCTCCTCTCGACTCACATTCTCTCTGAGGTTGAAATGACCTGTAACCGGGTTGTTATCATTAATCGAGGAAAAATCGAGGCCTCCGATACAGTCGACAATCTAACGAAGTTAGTTCGTGGAGGCGGCGCCATTAAAGTTGAAGTCCAAGCAATGAGTTCATTGGCAAAAGATAAACTGATCGCGCTTCCCGATGTCGATGATGTCGAGATCTTGACTGATTCTGAATGGACACAAATCAAAGTCTTTCCAAAAAACGGGGCCGATATCCGTGATACGGTTTATGGATTGATTCGCAATGAAGGCTGGGGATTGCGACATTTCAATCGTGAGGGAGCCTCTTTGGAAGATGTTTTCGTCGAACTGACACAAGATTAATCGTTACTCAATTGATATTTACCTAAGGAAACTCCTATGCGTGGCTTTATTACTCTCCTCCGAAAAGAATTAGCGGCTTATTTCGTCTCACCGGTTGCTTATATGGTCTTACTGGCCTGCTCTCTCGTCATCGGTTTTTCATTTTGGTTTTGGGTGAACTACTTTGTCACCAATAACATCAAAGAGGTCACCGTTTTTTATGCCATGTACAACGGCTTCTTCTTCTGGTTTACCTTAATCATCATGTGCCCGATTCTCACGATGAGAATTTTCTCCGAAGAGTTTAAAATGGGAACGATCGAAATGTTGATGACCGCCCCCGTCAAAGAATGGGAGGTTGTCCTTGCGAAATACTTTGCGACCCTTTTGTTTTTCTCGATTGCTTGGTCCCCCGCCCTTCTCAATACGGCTTGGATGCATTTTGCAAGTCCAGAGAAAATACAAATCTCATGGGGGATGATTCTTCTTCCGAATCTCTGCCTTCTGTTGATTGGTGGATTTTATCTTGCGATCGGAATCTTTACTTCGGTTCTCACTCAAAATCAAATCGTCTCGGCGATTTTAAGTTTTGCGATGATCTTCGTCCTTGTTTGTGTCGGCTTCCTCGCCAACGGAAAAGCAGATCAATCAAC
>CAMAQI010000187.1 GCA_945860255.1 Methylacidiphilum caldifontis | reverse complement strand
TACTTATGGAGAGTTAGACATCCTCTCCTCCTCTTTCGTTCAAAATATTTTACGTGAAACTCTTATTCTTGATATTCTCCCTTGTTCCCCCTCCCCTATTTTTCAATTACTCCTCTTTGAGGAAAGAGAGAAAACGGGAAGAAGAATCTGGAGAAATCAGGAGGGAAAGTGAAGCTTTAGATCAAACCGATCCAAGTTCATCACTTTGTTCCACGCATTCACAAAATCGTGAATAAACCTATTTTCTCCATCTTTACTAGCGTACACCTCTGCGATTGCACGAAGTTGGGAGTTTGAACCAAAAACTAAATCAACTCGTGTCGCACTCCATTTCACTGTTCCTGCGCTTCGATCTCGTCCTTCAAAGATCTCCGCATCGTTCGAGGAAGGGGCCCAAACGGTGTTCATATCAAGTAAGTGAACAAAGAAGTCATTCGAAAGCACTTCGACTCGATTCGTGAAAACTCCGTGGGAACTCCCCCCAAAGTTTGTCTTCAAAACGCGCAACCCTCCCAGCAAAACGGTCATTTCCGGAGCGCTCAAGGTAAGCAGTTGAGCCTTATCAATCAACAATGCCTCCGCTGCGATTCTGTAGTGACCTTTCAGATAGTTCCTAAAACCATCGGCAATCGGCTCAAGAACACTGAACGATTCCACATCGGTTTGTTCCTGTGAAGCATCCGTGCGTCCTGGCGTAAACGGAACTTCAACCTCATGCCCAGCTTTTTTCGCCGCAACCTCAATTCCCACGCCTCCCCCCAATACAATCAAATCAGCAAGCGAAACTTGCTTTTTGCCACTCTGCTGATCGTTAAATTTCTTTTGAATTTCTTTCAAACGATCTAAGATCTTGTCCAAGAGAGGCGGCTGATTGACGGGCCAAAACTTCTGGGGAACCAAAGCAAGACGCGCCCCATTTGCCCCCCCTCGTTTATCCGAGCCTCGGAAAGTCGAGGCTGAGGCCCAAGCGGTCGAAACGAGTTCAGAAACAGATAACCCAGAGCTCTTTAATTCTGACTTCAGAAGGGCGATCTCTGTCGCATCAATCAAAGGATGCTTGATCGATGGAATCGGATCCTGCCAGATGAGCTCCTCTGAAGGAACCTCTGGCCCAAGATAACAGAATCGTGGTCCCATGTCGCGATGGGTTAATTTAAACCATGCTCGAGCAAAGGCCTCCGCAAACTGAGCCGGATTTTCCAAAAACCGACGGGAAATTTTCTCATAAGCGGGATCAAACCGTAAAGCAAGATCGGTGGTCAACATCGATGGGGTCACGCGTTTAGTGCTATCATGTGCATGAGGAACCGTATTGGCTCCCGCCCCCCCTTTCGGAGTCCATTGATTCGCCCCGGCAGGACTCATCGTCAACTCCCATTCATAGCCAAAAAGATTTTCAAAATAATTATTACTCCATTTCGTTGGGGTCGTTGTCCAAGTCACTTCGAGACCACTGGTAATGGTATCTTCCCCTTTCCCAGTCCCAAAACTACTTTTCCATCCTAATCCTTGTTCTTCAAGAGTGGCCGCCTCAGGTTCAGGACCAACATGAGAGGCAGGGCCAGCTCCATGCGTTTTACCAAAAGTATGACCGCCGGCAATGAGCGCCACCGTCTCTTCATCATTCATCGCCATTCGAGCAAAGGTTTCGCGAATATCTTTAGCAGAAGCAATAGGGTCAGGGTTTCCGTTCGGCCCTTCAGGATTGACATAAATCAGTCCCATCTGCACCGCTGCGAGCGGATTTTCCAGATTACGATCCCCCGAATAACGTTTATCCTCTAACCAAGCCGTTTCAGATCCCCAATAGACATCTTGATCCGGCTCCCAAACATCCTCACGACCCCCGCCAAATCCAAAGGTTTTGAATCCCATCGATTCTAATGCGACATTGCCCGTGAGAATGAGGAGATCACCCCAAGAGATTTTTTGTCCATATTTCTGTTTAATTGGCCATAAGAGACGTCGCGCTTTGTCTAAGTTGGTGTTATCGGGCCAACTGTTGAGCGGAGCAAAACGTTGTTGACCTCGTCCTCCTCCCCCACGTCCATCTCCAGTACGGTAAGTCCCGGCTGCGTGCCAGGCCATACGAATGAAAAAAGGGCCGTAATGACCAAAGTCCGCAGGCCACCACTCTTGAGAATCAGTCATGAGTGCCTCAAGATCTTTTTTTAACTCCGCAAAATTCAAACTTTTGAAAGCTTCTGCGTAATGAAAAGCATTACCGAGTGGATTTGATTGAGGGGAGTGTTGATGAAGCAGGCTCAGCTTCAATACTTTCGGCCACCATTCATGATTCGTTGAGGTGACTCCGGCTCCGTGATTAAAAGGGCATTTCGCTTCAGATGACATCGTATTCTCCTTGAATGGGTTGAACAAAGCTTCATTTAAAATCAATTGAAGACCTTAGCAAAACAATTAATTTTTTATTTTCGTATTTTAGAGAAATCTCTGTTGCGGGACTGCCTCCTCTTCTCCTCTCTATCCTCCTCAAAAACTTAAGTCCGATGAATAGAAAGCGGAGTGACTCAAAAATTGAGAAAATTTAAACCTAAAAAAACGGAAAAGCGTTCAAAAAGCGTAAGATCGGCACAAAAAACAAGGGCGATCCGCCCCACCGGATCGCCCTCAACAACTTAGGAGGAACAAAATATACTTATGGAGAGTTAGACATCCTCTCCTCCTCTTTCGTTCAAATTATTTATAAAAAAATAATTATAAGTCATAAATAATTGAATAGCAGAAACTTATGACCTAAAGATATCAGCATTTAAAAGTAAGCCTCCACCTTTTTCACTCTCAGGAAAATAAAAACATTAAACAAACCACTAGAGCGACGATTCCTTAATCCGAACCGAAGGGGGCTGTTTTAATTTCAACTTTAAAATTAAGTCGTCAAAAGTAGATCGGCCATAGTATTCCTGTTCTGCTCCTAAGATAAAGACCACCCCATCGTAGAGATCGTTCTCCATCAACTCCTTGACCGCTCCTAAAGGGGAAACTTGTTTGTATGTCGTTCCCTGAGGAATATCAGAGCGATCCCAATAAACGATTGCAGCTCGATAACGCAGATTACCAATACTATAAATTTGAGTCTGATAAAGCCGCTCCTTTTCCCCAGGATTCCGAACGATCCCCTCTGCTGCGGCCGGATCGGCAGCTCGAAAAGGAGCTTGCTTAATCGGCAAATATACCGCTTCTTTAGAAACAAGCTTTTGCTCAAAAGTCAGCGGCTTCTTAGTTAAACGATAAACGGTCATCACAGAAACAAAAGCAACAAAGAGGACGACAAAAAAACGAATGGCAATTCGAACCGTCCGATTCGTCCAGAAAGAATCCTCTAAATCTTGAGATCTTTCCCTCTTATGAAAAGGGTTGGAAAAACTGCCCTTAAATAGGTTCTCGCTCACAGAGGAATTGTACTCCCAAATCGGAACCCTTTCCAATTCTTTTCTTCAAGGCTCCCTTTGATCAATCCCAAAACTTTAAACTGATTTCCCATCATTTCAGGATGGGTTAAGGTCTTAAACTCACGAATTTTTTTCTGAAAAACAACCGAGTCTGCAGGATGCGTTTCAGCGATTTCACACAACCACCGCTCCCCTATACCGGTTAAATAGCGTCCCTGATCGGTATATCCGAGAAACTGAGCCCCCTCGCCTAACCCCTTTCGATAGAGTTCGGTAAAATTCACGTGCGCCGTGATATCCTGCTCTCCAACATGAAGAAGGGGATCGACTCTCTTTTGATGATTTTGATACATCTGAAGAGTTCCGGCAGTTCTCTCTCGAGAATAATAGACCGACTCCGGATATCCATAATCGACGATCAACACGACCCCTGTTTTAAAACCCCGTAAAACCGATTTCAGCCACCTCTCTCCAGTGCGTTGAATCTCGGTCGTATAACCCTCAATCTCGGGAATCGAACTTAACCAGGGAAACAACGAATCCGACTCTTTAATCTGACGTAGATCCCAACGATTATCGGTAAAGTTCTCTCCGCAGATCACTCGCTTTTCATGCCATTGCCCTTCCTGATAAGTGACCAGATCAACGGGAAAACTATCGACCAATTCATTGGAATAAAAAAAGCCGGTCAAAGACTCTTGAGGAACCTCACTCCAATCTGAAAAAAATCGGAAAGGAATCTTTAATCCCTCCCGTTTTTCTCTCTGAAGTAGACGAAGGCTCTCTAACGGTTCAATGCAAACCATCTCAATCGCCTGATAGCAATCGAACTGCAAAAGCTTAAGCTCCTCTAGAATATCCACCAGCAACCTCCCCTCATGGGCCCCCTGCTCAATCAGATGAAATGGTTCCGGATAACCGAGCGAACTCCAAACTTCAAGAACCTGATACGCGAGGATCTGACCAAAGGAGGAACCGACACTGACTGAAGTAAAAAAGTCTCCTTTTTTCCCAATTTTAGGCACTTGGCTATAATAGCCACGAGCCGGGTCGTATAAGGCATGCGCCATAAATTCTGAGAACGGAATCGAAGTCATCGGAGGCTCTCTTCCCGACTCATTTTTTTACAAGTTTTTTGGCAGTTTTAAGAAAGAGAAGCATCGTCAGTTGCTCAACATATTCCACGCAACTGAGTCCCGCCGATTGCAGGCCCCCCGCATAACTCCACGCTCTTTTTCCAATTTGTGAGGCATCAATCATATAAAACTTTCTTTAACCTCATTTGAGATTCTTGAACTCCGCGCGATCTCTCTCCAGAAACGTC
>CAMAQI010000186.1 GCA_945860255.1 Methylacidiphilum caldifontis | reverse complement strand
GTAGTCAACACTTCGGAGTCAATGTCGCCAAGGTTCGTCGACTCTTACGTTGGGATCATAAAAATGTCACTCGACTCGATTTCGGACCTCCCGGAGTCATCGGCTCCTTGCATTTCATGAATCAGCAAGTACTTCTGATCGATCTCCGCTCCGTCCTCGAGATCGCCGACCCCATTGCAGATCAAGAACGTCAGCTGATCTTAGTTTGCGAGTTCAATCATCATATCTACGCCTTTGTCATCGATGCCGTGAATCGGATTCATCGTGCCTCCTGGAAAGCCCTTCAGCCGATCGAGGGAATCATGGCGCAACAATCCCCTTATACCACCTCCTCACTTCAAATGGAGGGACGGGTGATTATGATCTTGGATATGGAACATATCCTTTCCGAAATCGTCCCCGAACAAAGCATTATCGGCGCCAATGCGAAAATGTCATCGATTCAATCCAACTTTGATCGTTCCGCAGTCCATATCCTTTTTGCCGAGGACTCCGCGATGATTCGAAGAATCACCGTCGATCAACTCACCAAAGCCGGTTTCACCAACATCACCACGAAAAACAACGGAAAACTGGCCTACGACTACCTTAAAGAACTCAAACAAAAGTCCCTCGTTGAGCGAAAGCCGATGTCACACTATCTCCAATTAGTCCTTTCAGATATTGAAATGCCGGAAATGGATGGACTCACCTTTTGTAAAATGTTCCGCCAAGATCTTGGAGTTAAAGACATACCCTTCGTCGTCTACTCCTCCCTCATCAACGATCAAATGGCGGCCAAATGTAAATCCGTCGGTGCCAACGCCTGGATGAGCAAACCGGAGATCGATAAAATCGTCCATCTCATCGATCAATTCTGCGTCGAAGCCGTCGCCGCCGTTTAAGACCGATTCTCCTTGAGGAGAATCGCTTAGCGTGAAAATGCAATTGATTTATCCGCAGATGACGCAGATTTTCGCAGATCAACACAATTCAAAGCCATTTAAAATACAGGGAAGTGTCTCCCGCAGCGACGCGGCGGCGCGGCGAGTTTTAAATTTCCAATCCCAAAACAGGTTAAATTCCGATCTCGATCGGAATTTAATTCGATATTCATTCAATTTTTGAATTGCGGTTTCCCAATAAATGGGGAGATTGAGCATCCCACACGAGGGCTCGTGGCGGAATGGCAGACGCGCTAGACTTAGGATCTAGTACCGAAAGGTGTCAGGGTTCAAGTCCCTGCGAGCCCATTTTTTTTTGGCGAGCAATAATCCCCCCCATTGGAAATGCTAACTGTGAAAAACAGGGCTATGATTGCCCTGAGATATGTACGCCCCAAGAACTCATGGAGGATTAAAAATGAAAGACCCTATTATTCAAGAAGTCAGAGCTGCTCGTGAAAAATTGGCGGCTCGATTTAATTTTAATGTGAAGTCCATTTGCGAGAATGCCCGAAAAAACCAAAAGAAATCAGGACATCCCGTCGTCTCTTTTGCAGGAAAAAGAAAAAATATTATTTGCACGTAAATATCTGAAAATCCGTGAGATCCGTGTCATCTGCGGTTAGAATCTCTTGAGTGGAATTCCCAATCGACTTTAGGATTCCACCAATCGAGAGCGGTTTGAGCGTCCGACATGATAAGAGACTCCTTGATCGATGAGGCGATGGGTCATGTCAGGATTTAAAAGGAAGTAAAAACCGTTTTTAACCGCTTATCCACACTGATTTTCACACATGCTTTAAACACATTGAAACCACGGATCACACGGATAAATCGGAATTCAATGCGACTGGAATGGGAAAAAGAATGTTTTCATTGATGAGATCTCCCTAGTTTCGGTCTTTGACCGATTTATGTTTAATTTAGTGTTTGACCTCTTTTAAGATAACCGTACGTTCAATTATAAGTAAAACTCATGAACATCCACGAATACCAAGCCAAAGAATTGATGGAAAAGTACGGGGTCGCAACGCCGAAAGGCAAAGTGGCCGAAACTCCAGAACAAGCGGAAGCAATCGCCAAGGAGATCGGCGGATCGAATTTGGTCATTAAAGCCCAAATTCACGCAGGCGGCCGAGGCAAAGGAACATTTACCTCCGGCTTTAAGGGAGGGGTTCATCTCTGTGATAGCCCGGCAAAGATTAAAGATTTTGCCTCGAAAATGCTCGGTCAAACGTTAGTCACTCATCAAACAGGACCAGAAGGTCGTTTAGTGAATAAGCTTCTGATCGCCGAATCAACCTCGATTGAAAAAGAGCTCTATTTCGCAATTGTCATGGACCGTACGAGTCAGTCCCCGGTCGTTATCGCAAGTACTGAAGGGGGCGTTGATATTGAGGCGGTTTCTGAGAAAACTCCGGAAAAAATTACTCACGAAATCATTGATCCTGCTCTTGGGTTACAACCATTTCAAGCGTTGAAGATCGCAAAATCGCTCGGTCTCAAGGGAGATTTAACGAAACAAGCGGTTAAGCTATTTCAAAATCTCTTTACGATGTTCCTCAAAACCGATTGCTCTCTCTTGGAGATTAATCCTTTGGTGATTACGAAAGAAAACAAGGTTTTAGCGCTCGATGCAAAATTCAATTTTGATGATAACGCTCTTTATCGTCATCCTGAGATTGTTGCCTATCGCGACACCGCAGAAGAGGATCCTCGTGAAGTCGAAGCCTCTAAATTTAGTTTAAACTATATCGGTTTGGATGGAAACATCGCCTGTATGGTCAACGGTGCCGGACTTGCGATGGCAACGATGGATATCATTCAATATGCAGGCGGAAAACCGGCAAATTTCTTGGATGTCGGGGGTGGGGCGAGTGAGCAGCAGGTGACGGAGGCCTTCAAGATCCTTGCCTCTGATAAAAATGTAAAAGCGATTCTGGTCAATATTTTCGGTGGAATCATGAAATGCGATATTATTGCCCAAGGGGTCATGAATGCCGCTAAGATCGTGAAACTTGAAGTCCCTCTCATTGTTCGCCTCGAAGGAACCAATGTTGAAGAAGGAAAGAAACTTTTAAAAGAATCTGGAATGGCGATCATCTCTGCAGATGATCTCGCTGATGCAGCCAAGAAGGCGGTTGCCGCCGCAACTGGAAAATAGGAATTATATGGCCGTTCTCGTCGATAAAAATACTCGTTTATTAGTCCAAGGAATCACCGGTAAAGCAGGCGCTTTTCATGCGAAAAGCTGTATGGATTACGGAACCAACGTCGTCGCCGGAGTCACTCCCGGACGCCATGGCGAAACCTTTGAGGGAAAAGTCCCTATTTTCGATACCTCCTCCGAGGCACGTAAAGAAACGGGCTGTAATGCCACCATGATCTTTGTTCCCCCTCCCTTCGCGGCTGATGCGATTATGGAGGCAGTTGATGCGGGGATCGAACTCGTGATCTGTATCACCGAGGGACTTCCGGTCATGGATATGATGCGAGTCAAAACCTTTATGAAGGGAAAATCGAGCCGATTGATCGGTCCGAATTGCCCTGGAATTATCACTCCTGGCGCTTGTAAAATCGGGATTATGCCTGGTTACATTCATAAACCGGGAAAAGTCGGCATTGTTTCACGATCCGGGACCCTTACTTATGAAGCGGTCTGGCAACTTTCCTCGCGAGGAATCGGTCAAAGTACCTGTATCGGAATCGGTGGCGATCCGATCAATGGAACCTCTCAAACCGATGCGATTAAACTTTTTAATGAAGATCCAGAGACCGATGCGATGATCATGATTGGTGAAATCGGAGGAACTGCTGAAGAAGAGGCAGCCGCTTACATCAAACAATATGTCAAAAAACCGGTTGCCGCCTTTATTGCAGGAGCGACAGCCCCTCCCGGTCGACGAATGGGTCACGCAGGAGCGATTGTCTCCGGCGGAAAAGGAACCGCAGCTGCTAAAATTGAAGCCCTTTTGGATGCTGGTATTGCCGTTGCCCACACCCCCGCCGATATGGGATCGACCCTTGCAAAGCTGTTGAAATAGTTTGCTTCTCGCCTTCCATAAACCGTTCGGAGTTCTTTCTCAATTCACCCGAGATGGTTCGCCTCACCGCACACTCGCTGAATTTAACTTTCCGCCTGAGGTTTATCCCTTGGGACGATTAGATGCCGACTCGGAGGGACTTCTCCTGTTAAGTGATGAACGTCATCTTAACGATCGATTCCTCAACCCCAAACATGCCCATCCCCGAACCTATTGGGTTCAAGTCGAACGAATCCCCTCCTCTGACTCGTTGCATCAACTGGAAAAGGGAGTGGTGATTCAGGGCTACAAAACTCTTCCCGCGAAAGCCTCTCTCATTTATCCCGAAATAACTCCTCGTATCCCCCCCATTCGTTTTCGTATTAAGGTCCCCGATTCCTGGATTGAAATGACTTTAATTGAAGGGAAAAACCGGCAAGTCAGAAAAATGACTGCCGCCATCAATCATCCCACCCTACGCTTGATTCGAGTTCAAATCGGAAAACTGCATTTGGGATCGCTAAAACCAGGGGAATGGAAAGCGATATCAACGACCGAACAAAAAAATATTTTTTAGGCTTCCTTAATTAAAATGATTCAAAGCCTCTCTGCTTCAGTTGTTTCGCTTTGATTCTACGTTTATCGAGTAAAATCCTCGATGGAAAATATTGGTATTCTCCTTGCTTTCAGTGGTTTATGAAGGAAATTGATTTGAGAAAGGAAACCATTGATGAAAAATAACTTTTGGACCACTCTAACTGAAAATCTCTCCCCTGGATCTTATGGAACCTCCGGAAAAAGATATCTTCTTTTCTCCAGTAATCGCGACTCTCAACGACGCT
>CAMAQI010000185.1 GCA_945860255.1 Methylacidiphilum caldifontis | reverse complement strand
AATGAGAAAGATGATGGAGAAAGATCCGGTACGGCGCTTTCAATCCTATTCGGAGATTTTAAATGTCTTGCAGGGTCTCGACTATTTTCATTACAAGCCGATCGCACCTCTCTCCGTTAAGGAGATGGAGTATTTAGTTCCAAATGCTTATTCCGATATTCAAAAAATTCCTCATTTACTTTGGGTGGCAGACAAGCAAGGAAAGCAATGGGAGACTTGGTTAAATGCCGATCCTCATCATCATTGGCAAACAGAACTCAGCCCTCTAACAGAGATGATGAATTCCTTGGGAGAAACCTTAAACTTGGGAAAACTTCAAGGCTTTATCTTGCAGGGGAGCGAGGTACAGGCAATCGGCTGCCAAAGGAATAAAAAATCTTTTGTGATGATGACCCAAGTCCCAGAGGGTGATGTTTATCAGACCCAATCGCAATTAGCAGAAATTTTAAATCGAGGAAACTCATGAATCAACATCAAGAGGTTGATTCAATCGTGAAGAAAATTTCCGAAAATGGGGTGGTTCGCGCTGCCTTTGTCGTTTCTGCTTTTGGTAAAGTAGAGAGTTGTTATCCTCAAGAAAATGAGAAACAGGCCGGACAATGGGCAGTTGTTTTGACCCCCTATCTCAAGATTTTCTCTCAATTGAAAGAGTTTCGCTTTTCAACGCTACAATATCGGGAGGGGGATTTATGGATCGGAGAGCTTTATGAATCTCAGTTTTTGATCCTTCTTCTGAAAACTCCTGAAAATCCAACGGTGTTTTATCAAAACATTGTTTTTAACATCCAAAAACTTCACCTTAGACCGTCAACCGACGAAGAGACGAATCTCGAGGGATCACTGCAGCATCTTTTACATCAGGCCACAGATCAAATAAAAATCCGGAGTCGCTCAGATAACGATTTTTTTGGAGCGCTTCGTAAAAGTGCCTTTTTATACTTTGGCGCTTTAGGAGAAGAATGGGTCGATCAAGGTCTTGAGAGTTTATGGATCACGCTTCCGATTCGACAGAGACAGCCGATGGAAGAGATTGTCGTGGCAGTGTCGAAACGAATCCCCCATCCACTCAAACGTTCGGCTTTCAAACGGGATGCGGCCGATTTAATTAAAAAGTTTTTGGATTCAAATTAAGTTTGCCTTCCTTAGAGGATTTTTTCTTCGTTTTTTTCTAATCCCATTTCTTTCACGAGAAATCGATTTACCTCTCAAAATAGATCACCAAAAGGTGATCTCCATCTCGGGAGCGATCCCGCACGTGCGCATGGGCGTCAACTTAAGGAATTCATTCAAAGGCATTATCTCACACGAAGCAACAGTCCCCATGGAATGGGGAATGGCACAGGTGTGAAGGGGATTTTTTGCATCGATTCGGAGGATTTTCAGGATAAAGACCAAAGAAAATGGTTTTTGAATTTATCCTCCCCATCCTCCCTATCGATGCAAAAATTGCCTTTCCTCTGTGCGCTTGCGGTTAAGATTGCATTTTCTCTTCTCTTAAGTTGACGCCTATGCGCACGTGCGGGATCACCTCATATCACATGACCAATGGCTCCCGAACTCAGACGACAGTCCTGCGACATCGATCGATTTTTTAATGGGCGTCGGTTTCGTCTTATGACGTGATCCGGCAGCTGCCGGATCGCTCTCGATAGATTCCTAACTCAAGAAATGGGTTAATCAAAAATCTGGACTAAGTACCCCCTCGCTCTAAAGCGGTCACGCGATGAGCGAGATGGTGATTCACATAGCAGTGACTTCCACAAGAGATGAACTCCGATTGACGAAAGAGACGTTGATAATCTTTAACGGATCTCGGGAGCATTCCTAGGGTATCTCCCTCAAGGGGTTCGGTGCTTGAGTAGGCCTCTAAAAAGGCAACTCCCTGAAGATGTTTTAGGATCCATTGAAGGCCTTGCTTTAGGTCAGGCTCTGGAATGTAGTAAAGAAGATCGCTGCAGATGATGAGATCGTATGATTTTTCGAGCGGAAGTTTTTTTAATTCAGTGAACTTTCCTTGAATCAGATTTCTTTGTTTGCCAAATTTTTGAATGACATAGGGGCTCGGATCAATTCCGGTGTATTGAATCGATCGATTCAGTTTTTTAAGAATCGGCTGCCATTGTCCTTCGCCACAGCCGATATCGAGAACCGAACAGACCGGACGATCGAGATAATATTCAGCAATAGAGAGGGCAAGTTTCGCCTTTCGTCTCGCCGCAGGCAGCGTGCTGACCCTTTGAGATCGATGGTGATACCAACGTTTAAAGTAGGCTTGATCGAAAGAGTCCAATTGTTGCACGCTCAATCTTGGCAGAGCCGTGAAAAAAATACAGGACTTATTGGATTTAATCTAAAAACAATGAATTTAGCCGCAAGAGAACGCAAAGAGCTCAAAAATGAAAAATCAATACAGATTAAAATCTACTCCAGAAAAGGAGATTTTATGAGGCTCCATTTTATTTTGTGTTCTATGCGTTCTCTTGCGGCTAAATTCCTTCTTTTTTCAGAAAAGGAGAAGATTCCGCAGCCAGAATCTAAGCCGATTCGCCGCTCCTTGGCATTTTACTCTCGCTGATATCTCCCCTCCCCGCTTGCTTTTTGAGCAAATTGAGTGAGTATGGGGGGATGGAATCCTCTGTTGGTGTTGTGACCTTTGATTATTCGCCGTGGTCGGAGTTAGACACTCACCTTTTTAAAGAGGGAAATCATTTTTCTATCGATCAGCGACTGGGGGCGCATCCGGTGGCCGTAAAGGGGGTTCATGGAACCTATTTCTCTGTTTGGGCCCCACATGCCGCTGAGGTTTGTGTGGTTGGAAATTTTAATGAATGGGCCGCAGGGAAACATCGCTTGGGATTAAGACCGGATGGAACCGGGGTCTGGGAGGGGTTCATTGCTGGCGTCGGAAAAGGGGCTCTTTATAAGTTTTGGATTCGTTCCCACAACCAAGGCCATATCGCAGAAAAATCGGATCCCTTTGCCCTTTATACCGAATGTCCCCCAAAAAGCGCTTCCGTTGTTTGGGATCTGGACTATTCGTGGAGTGATCACGAGTGGATGAAGTTCCGCTACGAGAAGCAGCATCAAAATGCCCCGTTCTCTATTTATGAAGTGCATCTCGGCTCTTGGAAAAAGGTCGTCGAGGATGGCAATCGCTCTCTGAGTTATCGAGAAATCGCTCCTGTATTAGCCGATTATGTAAAGAAGATGGGGTATACTCATGTCGAATTGATGCCGATTATGGAGCATCCGTTTTACGGATCATGGGGCTATCAGATTACCGGTTATTTTGCGCCGACGAGTCGCTTTGGCTCCCCACAAGATTTCATGGAGTTCGTCGATGTGATGCATCAAAATGGCATTGGGGTCATTCTCGATTGGGTTCCTTCTCATTTTGCCAGTGACGGACATGGACTCGCCTATTTTGATGGAACCCATCTCTTTGAACATTCCGACATGCGTCAAGGGTATCATCCGGATTGGGGGAGCTACATTTTTAATTATGGCCGAAGTGAAGTGCGGAATTTTTTAATCAGCAACGCCCTCTACTGGCTTCGCCATTATCATATCGATGGATTACGAGTCGATGCCGTCGCCTCAATGCTTTATCTCGATTACTCTCGAAAAGCGGGAGAGTGGATTCCGAATAAAGAGGGAGGGCGCGAGAATTTAGAGGCCGTGGAGTTTATCAAGCGTTGTAATGAGATGGTTTATCGAGAGTTTCCGGATGTTCAGATGATCGCCGAGGAATCAACCTCATGGCCGAATGTCTCTCGTCCCTTGTATGATGGAGGGCTGGGGTTTGGATTTAAATGGAACATGGGCTGGATGAACGACACGATTCAATATTTTCTGAAAGACTCCCTCTTCCGTAAATATCAACATGATCGTTTGACCTTTAGTCTTTGCTACGCTTTTTCGGAGCATTTTGTCCTTTCGATCTCGCACGATGAGGTGGTGCATGGAAAGGGATCGCTTTTAAGTAAAATGCCGGGGGGAAGCGATTTTGAAAAATTCGCAAATCTCCGTCTTTTTACCGGCTACCAATTTTTACATCCCGGCAAAAAGCTGATGTTTATGGGAAGCGAATTTGGCCAAGGCAAAGAGTGGAATCACGATCATAGTTTAGATTGGGATCAGCTGGGGAATCCTTTGCACCGTTCGCAATCGACCTGGGTCTCTCATCTCAATCATCTCTATCGTAATGAACCGGCTCTTTACGAAGGGGAGGCAGACCCAAATCGTTTCTATTGGATCGATTGCCAAGATGGCGATAACTCCGTGCTCTCCTTTGCCCGCCAAACACCTGGAGGAAATACGACTCTTGTCGCGGTTTTTAACTTCACTCCTGTACCGCGGGAAGACTATCGCATTGGGTTGCCTCGGGGAGGATTTTGGAAAGAGACAATCAACAGTGATGCTGCGGAGTATTCTGGATCGGGAAGAGGAAATTTTGGGGGACATGAAGCGGAACCGATCGCGTGGCAAAATCAGCCCTGGTCGATGAAGATACAGCTTCCCCCGCTGGCGATGGTTGTCTTTAAGTTAGGGTGATTATGAAAATTGCGATAAAAAATCTTCAGGTGATTGGAAATGAGCTGGCAATTATTTGGGCCGATTTAAAAGAGAGCTATTACCCCTTGGAATCGTTACGTCGTCATTGTCCCTGTGCCGCTTGCGGTGGGGAACCGGATGTGATGGGGACTGTGATTAAACCGCATGTGAGCTACAACGAGAAAAGCTTTTTAATTCGAGGGATCAATCAAGTCGGTGGCTACGCTCTTCAGATTGAGTGGGAGG
>CAMAQI010000184.1 GCA_945860255.1 Methylacidiphilum caldifontis | reverse complement strand
CTACGCCGAATTTCATTCCTCAGAAATGACAGAATGGGAGTTTCTGACAGAGGTCGTGGAACGAGCCGATTGCGGGATTCTTCTCGACGTGAATAATATTTATGTTTCCTCCCAGAATCATACCTTTGATCCCCGAGATTATATTTTAGGGGTTCCCCATCATCGCGTGGCTCAAATGCATATCGCAGGTCATTCGAAATATGAACGATTTATTATTGATACCCATGACCACCCGGTGATTGATCCGGTCTGGGAACTTTATGACTTAGCGATCCAAAAGGTGGGGCCTACCGCAACCCTTTTGGAGTGGGATGCCAGTATCCCCTCTTTTCAAGAGGTTCATGATGAAGCAAAGAAAGCGACTCGCTATTGGAAAGATAAAGACAAAGCGGCTCAGAAAAAAAAGAGGGCTAAAAAATGAGTTCTCTTGCGCAACTCCAAAAGGATTTTTTAAGCTGCCTTCAAGCCCCTTTAAATTCAAAAGATCGGCTTCAACCAAGTCGACTCAACGATCGATGGATAAAATCGGAAATCAAACCCAATCCAAGGCTTACGGCAATCGATCGAATTGAAATTTATGCCCGACAGTATTGGTTCCGGATTTTAGAGTCGTTGTACGATGATTTCCCTGGATTAAGAGCCCTCATGGGGGATCAGGAATTTGAACGACTGATTCGTCGCTACATTGAGAAATTTCCCTCACGATCTTATACGCTCCGTGATTTTGGAACCCGTTTGCCCTCCTTTATTCTCAAAGAAAAAAGAGCGTATCAGGAAAAGAGCTCTCTTTATTATCAGATGGCAACGATGGAACTGGCTCAACTTCATGTTTATGATGAAAATGAGGAGTCTCCCCTGACGGCGAAACAGTTGGGGGCTCGCCCCCTCGATTGTCGATTGAGAATCTCTCCCCATGTTCGACTGATGGCACTCGATTATCCGTTGGATGAATGGCAGTTGAAGCTGAATCAAGGGGGATTACGAGAGCAGTTGAGCAACGGTGTTTTAGATCGTCGTTTAAAGTCGAAATGCCGGGCTCTTGTCGGAGCGATTAAAAAAGAGAGGATCTATTTAGCCGTTCATCGCTATCAATTTAAAGTCTATTTTAAACGAATCGAGCCATGGGCTTTTGAACTTCTCACCGCATTTGATCAAGGAATTGCCCTTGGTGCAGCGATTGAAAAAGTAATGAAGCAAAAGAAATTTAAGAATGCGGTGAATGCCTCCTCCGTGCAAACCGAGTTTCAAGAGTGGTCGGCCATGGGGTGGATCTCTCTACGAAAATTAAAAAAGTGAATCTAATAATAGGAATATCATGATGAATGATCTCTCCGTAGTCTCTTTAGTTTTTGATTGATTTCTGCAAATCCCCCTTAAGATTAGTGGAAACCACAAATAATACGGAGAGATCGAATTATGCCCCTTTTTCACAATGTCGTTGGAACCATCGGAAACACCCCCTTGGTCAAGTTGAATCGAATCACTGCAGGGATCGAGGCAACGATCGCTTTGAAATGTGAATTTTTCAATCCTCTCGGAAGTGTTAAAGATCGAATCGGAATGGCGATGATTGAATCGGCTGAAAAAGCCGGTTTGATTACGGCCAATACCACCTTGATTGAACCGACCTCTGGCAATACCGGAATTGCGTTGGCCTTTGTGGCTGCTGCAAAAGGATATAAATTAATCCTTACCATGCCTGAGAGCATGAGTTTGGAGCGCCGAACCCTTTTAGCGATGTTAGGAGCGAAGTTAGTTTTGACCCCGGCAGCAGAGGGGATGCGTGGGGCGATCAATAAGGCTGTCGCTCTTCAACAGGAGATTCCTGGTTCCTTTATCCCTCAACAATTTGAAAATCCAGCGAATCCTGAGATCCATCGGAAGACAACCGCAGAAGAGATCTGGCGTGATACCGATGGGAAAATCGATATTTTTGTCGCCTCCGTAGGAACAGGGGGAACGATTACGGGAGTTTCTGAGGTCTGTAAGGCGCGTAAGCCGAGTTTCCAGTCGATTGCCGTTGAACCGAAAGACTCCCCAGTTATTACCCAAACTCGTAATGGGGAGCCGGTTAAGCCAGGACCTCATAAAATTCAAGGGACAGGCGCAGGATTTGTTCCAAAGAATTTAAACCTTGCGATCGTTGATGATGTCATCACCGTGAGTAATGATGATGCTTTTGCGATGGCACGTCGATTGGCGAAAGAGGAAGGACTTTTAGTCGGAATTTCCACGGGAGCCAATGTCGTCGCCGCTCTTGAGGTGGCGAAACGTCCTGAGAATAAGGGGAAATTAATCGTCACGATCGGATGTAGTACGGGAGAGCGCTATTTAAGTACGGCTCTCGCTGAAGAGGCACGTAAGGAAGTCGGATCTTAATTCACTCTTTGTGAAGTAAACTTCCAATAGTATATAAATAACTTATAATTAGATAGTTATGAAAAATACAGTTTTGCATCGATAGGGAGGATAAATTCAAAAAAAATTTTCATTTGTCTTTATCCTGAATATCGATGCAAAAAATCCGCTTCACTCCTGTCCATGGTGACAGTTGCTCTGCGCGAAAAAGAATACTCAGCTCAATTTCACCAATCAGGATTAAAAGCATCAAAGATGAACTATTGGCTCGTCAAATCAGAACCTGAGGCCTACTCGATCAGTGACCTGATTCGAGAGGGTAAAACCGATTGGACTGGCGTACGCAATTACCAAGCACGAAATCACCTCCGAGCGATGATAAAGGGGGATGCGGTTTTTGTTTATCACAGTGTCTCGGAAAAAGCGGTTGTGGGGATTGCCGAGGTAACGAAAGAGGCTTTTCCCGATTCGACCGCAGAGGAGGGGGATTGGAGCTGTGTGGAGCTGAAGGCCGTTCGTTCTTTTAAATCACCGGTCTCTCTGGAGATGCTAAAATCGCATCCGACTTTGAAGGAGATGCCGTTGATTCGTCAGTCACGACTTTCGGTCATGCCTTTGACGAAAGAAGAGGCCAAGTTACTTTTCGGACTTGCTCAAGAAAAGCCGATTGAGTCGGCTGTTTCTCGATCCACTCTTTAAACTCATTCGGGTCGGGGATCGTTTCGTACTGGCTTATCCATAGAGCGATCTTCTCGCTTTCCCCCGGTTCAAAGATTCCGGTATGCGGACGTTGCTTGAATTCAGCAGCGGTCGCAGAGTTTTTCGATCCGATCCAAAGAAGGGGTCGAGGGAGTACCGAAAGCAGTGCCAGTTTACAGGGCCACAAAAGTCCTGTGGTCAATGGATTTTGAGTCGCAATCAAAAGATGGCAGGAGAGTAGGGTGGATACGAGGTTCTCTTCAGAAACATAATCCACGAATTCGATCTGTTGGGGAAAAGAGAGGTTGGAGGGGAGTCGTTGAGAGGCGTTGCCTTGAAGTCGTAAGTGAAATGGAGATCCCTGTTGTTCGAGCCTTAATTGTGTTTCTAAAACAGTTTTCCATTCATGAGCTTTTCCTAAATTTCCAGAATAGATCCAGCGAGGGGGGGATTGAAGCGGTAGAACCTCTGAAATTGTTGCCCGATTCAAGGACCATAAGCGAGTGATGATCGAATCGACTTGGTAAATGGTTTTAAGTTTTTTTTGCATGTCGGCATCTAACGTCAAAAGAGCATCACAGAGCGGATAACATCGCTTCACGAAAAATTGGAATAATCCACGCAAAAATCTATTTTCGCCAAGAGCTACGGAAAGATCGGGATGAAGATCCATCGCCCAGTGGATCAAGGGGACTCGATGCCAGAGCTTTAAAACGGTTGCGATGAGAAGAATTCCGGGAGGGGAGCTACTGGCAATAATCAAGCGGGGAGTGGGGGAGCAAATCCCCTTCCATAAAATGAGAAAAAGGATTTGCAGCGCTTGGAGAGCCCTGAAAATAAAGGGGGGAGTTCGGAGTCGATAGGAGGGAGTTCCAGAGATCCATTGAATCGATTCTCCCTGTTGACGAAGCGCTCCTCCCCATTCTTTTAAATAACGACTCGTCGGAGCAGGGTCTTTTTCCGGAAATTGATTAAGTATCAGAATCATCAGGGGTAACGGTTTCCACAAGGAGTTGCCGGATTTCCTCGAACGATTGTATTCTCGGGGACAGAATGGAGGGCAATACTGCCTGCGCTGACGATTGAGTTTTTACCGATTTCGACTCCTGCTCCGACAAAGGCTTGGGCGGCGATCCAACTTCCTTGGCGTAAGGTAATCGGGCCGTTTTTAAAAGGGAAATCGATTTTTTGGTGGTCATGAGAACCTGTGCAGAGGAAGGCGCGTTGAGAGATACAGCAGTGAGACTCAATCACAATCGGAGCGAGATTCAGGAGAAAGGCCTCCTCTCCGATCCAGACATGATCTTGAATCTTGAGTCGCCAGGGCATCCAAATCATGACCCGAGAGCGGATGATGACATGCTGTCCGATTTTTGCACCAAAGAGTCGCAAGAGAAAAACTTTAAGGAGAGAGGGCAGGGGTAAAGGGGTTAAAAAAAAGAGCGTTCGAGCGAGTACCCAGAGCATCTCTTGAATTCGACTCGCACCGCGATTAAAGTTTTTTGAGCTAAATTGACTTAAATCCATGTGAGACCCTAGCAGGTCTGAGAGGGGATCAAAACAATAAACTGATCGGTAGAATAAGAAATCGCTTGGGAGCGATCTTCAAAAACAATCGTTCTTTTCCCCTTCCAAGGAAAGGAACCATTCTCCTATTCTCCTGCCACCGATTTTTTAATTTTTAGTCTCATCAATCCAACTGCAATAAAGAGAATTTCAAGAATGACATAGCCGATAACATATTGAAATCCAC
>CAMAQI010000183.1 GCA_945860255.1 Methylacidiphilum caldifontis | reverse complement strand
TAACTTAAAACCAGCATCGCTCTTTGAATCTCTGCTTCACCTTTTAATTTATCAATATTAAACTTAGGAAGTGCCTTAACCTTTGCTCTAAAGTTTGTGGGGGGGAGCGGGATAGCTGGATAGCTAAATAGCTTAAAGGCATTCAAAACAGGGGAGTTTCTCGCGCGGAGTCGCTGAGACGTAGAGGAGGAGAGGGTACAACTTTGCGGGAAGACAGGAAATTTAAATTCAGGGGAGTGTCTCACGCGAAGGCGCAAAGGGCACAAAGGTTTTAAATCCCCAATTCAAAAACAGGGAAATTTCCGATCAGAATCGGAATTCAAACAAATGAGAAAAACGATCTCTTCAAACGAGTTTGCGAGAGTCGTTTTTTCATTTGTTTGGATTCGTCCGGCTGCCGAACGAATCTTCCCTGTTTTGAATGCCTTCCGCAGGTCCGCCGACTTGTTCGCTGTAGTCCCGCAGTGCGGGACGAAGGAGAAAGCCTTGGCAAAGGTGGATCAATCCGTGTTAATCCGTGTCTATCCGCGGTTAAAACTGGTTCTAAATTCTGTGAACTTTCGTGTGTTCGGTGGTTAAACCCATTTCTTGCATTAGGAATAGATCGGGAGCGATCGCGGGTCGCGATCACGTCACATGGCAAAATCGACGCCCATTAAGAAAATCGATCGATGTCGCAGGATCGTAGAATGAATGAGGGAGGCGTTGATCATGTGAAATGACGTAATCGCGGCCCGCGATCGCTCCCGATAAAGAGATCACCATTTTGGTGTTCTCTTTTGGGAGGTAAATCAATTCCTAATGCAAGATCTGGGTTAAAAGTGGTTTTGAATTGTATTCATTTGCAGCCCTTCAACCCCCTGCCAAACAGAAATGGCTCTGCCTATTTTACTCTTCGTCGCTAAAAGCTCCTCTTGGTTTTGCGAAAATCTGCGTCATCTGCGGATAGATGAATGGTTTTACCCATTTGCCTTTTTCTTTGCCTCTACTTTGGCGGTTCATTTTCTTCTCTTCGCCTGCCGATTTTTGAAGGGGGGTTAAGCGAAGCGCCAGGGGCTGTTTTCGGGGATGAAGGGGGAGGGGCCTTGGTTTTGCTTGCGGTCGGTGACTCCAGGATAGGAGAGGACGAGGTGTTGTTTGGCTCGGGTGACGGCGACGTAGAAGAGTCGACGTTCCTCTTCTTGGCCGACTTTATCGTTGAGCGTTCGAGGATGGGGGATTTGCGTGGCGCCACAGCCGACGATCCAGACCCCTTCCCACTCCAGCCCTTTTGCGGAGTGGACGGTGGAGATTACGACCGCATCGTCCGGATGGAAGTCGTCGCTGGAGCGACTGAGGACAAAGCCATCGAGGAATTCGGCGAGTGGGGTGTCGGGATGGGTTTTCATCGCCTCGACGAGATTGTGGATCGTATTGTTTCGTTTTTCGCAATCTTTCGGATAGTTGGAAAGGATGAGCGGACGAATTTTATCGTAGAGATATTGGCCTTGTTCCCCGATTTTTTTTATTTTTTGGATTTCCGTGACCCATTCGATCAGTTCCTTCGCGCTGGCGGGCCACTCTTCGGTGTTAAATTTTTCGCCGGCATGGCTTTCGATCGTTTTGGCGGCCGTTCCCTCTCCGATGCCAGGGAAAAGCATGAGAGCTCGGAGGAGAGCGATTTTATCGAGGGGATTGTGAGCGACCCGAAGAAAGCTGATAAAGTCTTTGACCTCGGCGGAGTCGGCGAGCGATTGGCCCCCATATTTTTTGAAAAAGATTTTTTTCGTCATCAGCGCGATTTCCACCGGATCGAGATGGCGAGAGGAGCGGGCGAGGATCGCGAGATGGGCGTGGTGTTTGCCGGCCTCGACCTGTTTTTGAATCCATTCCGTGATCGCAATCGCCTCCTGCTGGGGATTGGTGAAGGAGGTGTATTCGATTCTTCCGGGGGATTCTTGACTGCTGGTGAGGATCAACGGGCATTCGGTTTTGGAGACGATGATATTGGCGAGATCGAGGATGCGTTGACCGCTGCGGTAGTTGTTTTCCAGTTTGAGGATTTTCGTCTCTTTGTTTTTGGCACCGAATTCCGAGATAATGCGAACATCGGAGCCGCGGAATCCGTAGATCGATTGATTGGAGTCGCCGACCGCCATGAGAAAGGAGGGATTGAGAGCATCGAGAACCGCCTCATTGAGTCGGTTGTTGTCCTGCATCTCATCGACGAGAACATATTTCCAGCGTTCACGGAGTTGAGCGGCATAAGCGGGATCGTGGGTCATTCGTTTGACCCAGAGGACGAGGAGATCGTCGTAGTCGACGACATTGGCGGCCCGTTTGAGCTCTTCGTAAAGTTGAACCGCCCGGAGCATTTTTTTGGTTTGGCCTTTAAAGACCGGCTCGAAGACCTCCGTCGGATTTTTGCAGGTATTTCGAGAGAAGGAGTAGAGAGCGTTTAGGCGATCGGGGACGTAGAGAGCCGACTTGGAGGTGAGTCCGATTTGTTTCAGGGCTGATTTCCAAATGGAATTCGCTTCAGATTCATCAATCGTCGTAAAGGTTTTATGAGGGAGTCCGAAGCCGAGGGCCTCTTTCCGGAGGAGAATCCCCGCGACGGCATGGTAGGTGCCGATGGTGATCGAATCTTGAAGAGAGGTTTTCGGGATATCTTGGATCAGTTTTTCGATCCGTTTCCCCATCTCTGAGGCTCCCTTGCGGGTAAAGGTGATCATGAGAAACTGATTTCGCTTCGCTCCGCCGCGAATCAGATTGGAGACCCAATGAACACTCGTGGCGGTTTTTCCGGTCCCTGCTCCTGCGAGCACGAGGACTCGTGGGTCGTGAGATTGGGCTACGGCTTGTTGTGAGGAGTTGAGTCGCATCGGTGAGCGAAACGAGTTACTCGAACGGTGAGAAGCGTCAAGCTCAAGAGCGTGAAAAGCTGAAGATAAATGGAAAAAACGGGAGGGGAGTAGCGAAGCGTAATTTCCGAACGTCCGGCCGGAATCAGAATCGCGCGTTGAATGAAATTCGCTCGGAGGATCGATCCCTCTTTTCCGTTGATCTGAACTTTCCAGTCTGGATCGAATCGATCAGCAATCAGGAGGAAGCAGGGAACGGAGCTTTCTGCGATGCAGCGGATCCTTTGCGAGGTATATTCTTGGACTGAGAGCGAGGGGGGAAGGAAGAGGGGGTTGGAAGGGGGAGGGAGGAGATCGAGATCAGGGGGATGAAGGAGGAGGATCGAATTTTTGGGCTCCCAAAGCGGATCTTGGAGTCGAGTAAAAAGTAACTCTTCGGAGGGGAGGACCTCATATTGAGGGATGAGCGAGAGGCGCGGGAGGGCATTTTTGAGTTCGGAAACGGCGTAGAGCGATCCATTGGGATCGGGGAGTTCTTTCAGGAGATTTTCATCGGTATCCCCGGGGGCAAAGAAGGTCGTTTTCCCGAGGCCGTTTTTGAGTTGGGGATCTTGGCTGTATTGTGCCCAAGCCGAGCTTTGTCCGATGTAGTATTGAACCGCGCAGAGCTCAGAAAGTCGGAGGGGAAAGGGGGCCATTTTTTCAAAAAAGAGTTGGTAATCGAGGGGGGTGCGGGAGGCGGCGGGGATATCGACAGTGGCGATTCCATGGATCGGAAAACGGATATTTAAATGTTCATCGAGAAAGGAGTCACGAGAGAGCAATTTGACTCGAACCGGAAGATTCTCTTTTTTGAGATAGCGGATCAGATCCGAGGAGTGAGAGAGGTTATCCAGGGGACGAGGAAAGAGATAGTGTTGATGGATCCAACTCAGTTGCAGAACAACGAGGAGGATGAGGCCGGTAAACCAAGTGGCTTCGAGACGGCTCTCTTGAAAGGCGAGATTGCGGAGTCGCGAGATCCAAGGATTTAAAATGGGATAGTGACGAACGAGACGACTTCTTTCGAGGAGATGAAGGAGCGAAAACCAAAAGGAGGCGATGAGCAGCGTGACCAGAATTGAGCCGAGAATCGTTCCGACGATATGCCCTGACTCAGAGGGGGAATAGTGAAAAAGCGGAAGGATTGCAGGGAGGAGAATCGTGAGCAGGAGATAAAGGGGGATTAAAAAGAGAAGGGCCCCCCAAAGTAAAAGGGCGAGCGGTTTTATTTTTTGAAGAGAGTCCGGGGCAGTCGCTTTCGATCGGATCGAGAGAGCGATTTGTTCGGCTCCATAAACGGAGAGAACTAAGAGACAGAAGTTTCCCGGAAGGAGAATAAATTTGAGTGGATTTCTCCAGCTATCCATCCCAGCGATCATATAAAAGAGCGGATACAGGGGGCCATATTTTCCGAGTCCAAGAAGTAAAAGAAGGAATCCGCTCCAGAAAAAGAAAATCACCGTCCGCCGTAGCGGAACCGGAGAGAGAGAGGGGGATTCGATTCGGTAGCGTTTGAAGAGAAAGGCGAGTCCGAGGAGCGCTAAGAGAAAGGGAACCGTGCCGAGGGTGTTGATCCCGAGCATATAGTTTCGCATCCCCTGATCTTTGCCCTTCCAATCGGCCGATTGTCCGATTCGTCCCCAGTAGGGGCCTTCTTGAGAGAGATTGTGCCATCCTAAAAATCCGGGAACGATATATTGAATGATCTCCTCCGGAGGAAAACTCCATTGAGTGGCCCATTCATATTTTTTTTCAGGGGATTCCGAGGCCCCTTGTTGGATTGCTTTGATGTTTTGAAGGACAATGCTTTCAATTCCTGGAAGAGAGACGGCAAAGGAGACCGTTGCCCAAAGGAGGAGTCCGAAGAGGAGTCTGCGAAATTTTGATTGGGGAGAGAGAGCGGAATCGGTGGAGTCGGTCGGTTTGGAAAAGAGTTGAAA
>CAMAQI010000182.1 GCA_945860255.1 Methylacidiphilum caldifontis | reverse complement strand
TGGTGCAATTGGTAGCACATCAGATTCTGGATCTGAATGTTCTAGGTTCGAGTCCTAGCATGGCAGCCACCCTTCCCTGCTCTGAAACTCTTTTGGAGAGAGCGTTTTTCTCATGGTTTTGAAATTTAAAAGCAATTTTTTTAACATTTTCCTTTTCGGACTGTAAAAAAGCCGTAGAAATAGCATGGGTATGTATTCAGAGGACTCAGATGCCGCCATTAAGCTTTATCTCCGAGAGATAAGCCTTGTTCCCTTATTAAAGCCAATTGAAGAAATTGAGTTGGCTGAGAAAATTAAAAAGGGAGATCTAGGGGCACGCCAAAAAATGGTTTCTGCTAATTTACGACTCGTCGTTAAAATCGCCCACGACTATATCCATTGCGGACTCCCCCTTTTAGATCTTATTTCGGAAGGAAACATCGGACTGATGAAGTCAGTTGATAAGTTTGACCCCAATAAAGGGGGAAAGTTAAGTACTTATGCCGCCTGGTGGATTAAACAGTCGATCAAACGCGCCTTAGCAAATCAAAGTAAAACGATCCGACTCCCTGTTCATTTAGTCGACAAGATTGCGCGCATGCGAAGAATCTCGATGCAGCTTGCTGAAGAACTCGGCCGAGAGGCGACCGATGAAGAACTCGCGGCAGAGCTCGACATCTCCCCAGCAAAGGTCTCTCAACTTCGAATGTCCTCGGTTCGTCCTACTTCCTTAGATGCGAATATTGGCGATGAAAATGATGGAGCGACTCTTGGTGAGATTGTTAAGGATGATTCTGCGATTGCCCCCGATGAAATGCTTGCTGACTCGAATATGCGAGGAAGTATTATGGAGCTTATGCCGCTTCTTGATGATCGCGAGCGCAACATCATTAGCCTGCGATTTGGACTCGATGGAAGCAAAGAGCTTACACTCGAAGAGGTCGGCGTTAAGTTTAAAGTGACACGAGAGAGAATTCGACAACTTCAAAACAGCGCACTCCGAAAATTAAAAAAAGCTCTCGATAAAAAAGAGAAATCCAGACGGATGGGTTTGGATGACTAGAAAGTATACGTATGAACCTTCAATTTAAAAGCGCAATGGATCGTTTAAAGTCGGAAATTCGGGATATCCCTGATTTTCCCAAGCCTGGGATCGTTTTTCGCGATATCACCCCTTTGCTTGGCAATGGTCAACTCTTTCGTCTTGCGATTAATGTTTGCGCAGAGCGTTATCAACGAAAACACATTGATAAAATTGCAGCGATTGATGCCCGTGGCTTTCTTTTTGCCGGAGCGCTCGCTCACGTTCTCGGAGTCGGGCTTGTCCCGATCCGAAAAAAAGGGAAACTTCCTGCAAAAACAATTGAGGCTTCCTACAATCTCGAATACGGTGAAAACACTCTCGAAATCCACGAGGATGCTTTCAAACCCGGTGAACGAATCGTTATTTTTGATGATGTTCTCGCGACAGGGGGAACCGCCGCCGCTGCGGTTGATCTCGTTAAAAAACTCCAAGGAGATATTTTCGAAGTCGCGTTTCTTCTCGAGTTGAGCGCACTGAAGGGACGCAATAAACTTGCTCCTCATCCGATTTTTTCAGCAATTAGCTATTAATCGCGAAAAAGATCTTCCCACATTCAATTCAACTTCCTACTCTTCGCGACTATGTCACCCGCATTTCGTGAAAGTCTAAAAGTACAAATCCCGTTCCTGATTGGCCTCGGGATCTCAAGCATGCTCCCTTACAGTTGGGGGTTCGCTCTTGCTCTTCTCTTTTTTTTAGCGATTCTATTTTCCGTCTACTTCTTTCGAGATCCGCAACGATCGATGCCCCTCGATGAAAATATCATCGTTTCCCCTGCCGATGGAAAGATCGTCAATGTCGACGAGGTAGAAGCCCCTTGTGGTCTTGGGAAAAGAAAACGAATCGCGATTTTTCTTTCGGTCTTTGATGTCCATGTCAATCGAATGCCCACTCAAGGAGCTGTCGAAACCATTGAGTATCACCCCGGAAAATTTCTCGATGTTCGTGACCCCAACGCAAGCCTCCTGAACGAACATACCAACTGGAAAATTCAAACCCCGCATGGACCGATTGTCGTTCGACAAATTGCGGGACTGATTGCACGAAGAATCGTTCCATGGGCTCACGTCGGAGCGACGATCAAGAGAGGTGAACTCATTGGAATGATTCGATTTGGATCACGCACCGAAATTTTTCTTCCTTTAGATTGCGAAATATTAGTGAAAGAAGGAGATTACTCCTACGGAATCAGCACGGCACTTGCCCAGTGGAAAAAATAATATGGATCAACCTCTAAACGATAAAAGAGAGGATGCCGTAAAGGTCTATCTTTTGCCGAATCTCATGACCGCAGGAAATCTCATTTGTGGATTCACTGCCATTATGAACATTTTCAATGGTATTATGCTTCGACGCGAGGGAAATCCTGATTGGGAGCAAAGCATCATCCTCAGTCTCTATCTCATTCTGGGAGCCTGTTTTTTTGACTTACTGGACGGACGAGTTGCTCGTTTTTCGGGAAAAGCGAATGCCTTTGGTCGGGAGTTCGATTCACTCGCCGATATCGTCTCCTTTGGGGTTGCCCCAGCCCTTCTGGTCTTCAATATCGTCCTCGTCGAACTTCAATCACGCATTGGCTGGGGAATTGCCTCCCTCTATCTCGTTTGCGGAGCCTTAAGATTGGCAAGATTTAATGTCATTGCCTCCCTGAGTGAAGAAAAAGCCAATAAAGAGTTCACTGGCCTCCCCATCCCTGCCGCCGCCGGACTGATCTCCTCGATTACCCTTTGGCTTCTTACTTATTATTATGATGAGTCGATTCGCGCCCTTGAAAAAGGAACTGGAAAATATTACTTAGCAGGCCTTATGATTTTCTGTTCGTTGATGATGTTTAGTAAATTCCAATATCCAAGTTTCAAAAATTTCAATTGGAAAACAGAGCATTCCATTCAAAAATTTATTCTCATTTGCATCGTCCTCTGTATCACCATTCTTTTCTACAAAATCATGCTGGCCATTATTTTTATCTTTTATCTTTTTTACGGCTTCTTTCGGCCCTTCATCTCAAAGGCTCTCCGTCAGGAAATTGAAGAGGATGACAGCGAAAGTTAATTATAAGATCTGCTTATTCGCGGTAAAAATTTATAGTCGTTTTAATAATAGTTCTTTACATTTATGGGCAGATCGATTATACTCTTTTTATCTGAAATGAAAGGGGGTGAAATTAACATGATTAAAAACACAATGTCACGTATCAAATCCTTAGCTCCTCGCGGTAAAAAAGGACAAACTCTCGTTGAATATGCATTAATTCTTGCATTTATCTCGATTGTCGCAATCGTCGTTCTCCAATCCGTTGGAACTCAAGTCAAGAGTAAGTTCTCGCAAATTAGTTCAGCACTCCAAGCTGCTTAATTGCACACAACTATATAAAACCACAGAGGATTTTAACCTCTGTGGTTTTTTTTGTTCAAAATATTTAAACATCGATAATCTCTTTTTCAGTAACGATAAAATCCATCCGCTCATCGTGAGGTTCAATGATCACTTGATTGGCCTCTTGAATCGCAAAAAAAAGCCCGACTCGTCTCGCTTCATTCCGAAGAGTTGTTAATGTTCGATCGTACATTCCTGCTCCCCTTCCCAATCGGTAACCGCGACGATCAAAAGCAATTCCCGGGACTAAAATCCAATCGGCTCGATAAGAAAGAATCTCGGTCTCGATTAAATACTCTGGCTCCATAATCCGATTCGTTCGTCGTCGAAGTTGGCTCCATGCGGTTACGATATGCCAACTCAAGCGTTGTTCCTTCTGATGCCAAATCGGAAAGGCGACCTCTTTTCGCTCTTGGATTAAGCGTTCGAAAATTCCCTTGGTATCGACCTCTGTACCCATCGAACAATAAAGAAAATAGAACCGCGCAGCGCAAAACCCGGAAATTGAAAACAAACGATCTCGAACCGTGAGTGAAAGCTCATCTCTTTTCTGATTTGTAATCTTTCCCAGCTCTAACTTAAAATGATCTCGTTGTAAGTGTTTTGTTTTCATTTTTGAGTTCGAATCCGTTTATTAAATTCTCTCAAACTATCGATTTGAATGACGGTAAACTAGTGGAGAAACACCATAAATTCGATTGAAGGATCTCACAAAGGAAGTGGAACCACTAAAGCCGACTTTCAAGGCGATATCTCCCACTTTTAGATTCGTTGTTCGTAGCAAGCGAGAGGCCTCCTCAAGTCGTGAGCGACGGAGAACTTTTCCAGGAGTCTCACCCCATTGCTCTTTTAATCGTCGTGTCAAATAGGCACGGGAATAGCCCATTTGAAGTGCAAGATTTTTAATGCTTCCTGGACTATACGAAGATGAACTTGCTCCTCCCTCCCTTTCAGGGGATTGAAGCGCTGAGGAAAGAAGTGGAGAATTTCGTTCGACCTCCGTCCACCATTCATTCAGCCATTCGAAGGTTAACGCAGACCAATCGTGAGAGCTTTTCGTTGCGTTTTGCCGTACGGATTGAACGATTGAAAGAGCACGTTGAATCGCATTTCCTTGAAGAGAAAGGGTCTGGAAATTTCCGTATTTATGAATGATATAATCGACGATTTGCAGGGAGGGATCTCCACTCACATTTAAAAATATAAAATCCCAAGGAATTCCCTTCGGGTCAGCTAATAAATTCCCTTGATCTGGCTTTCTTAGAACCACGACTCTCCCTGGATGAAGTAAATGACGATGTTGATCTTTTTTAAAGTAACCATGACCAGAAAGGGTTACTAACCAACAGGCCTGCGGATCAGGAGAGTTAATGAAAAGTGATTTAAAGCTTT
>CAMAQI010000181.1 GCA_945860255.1 Methylacidiphilum caldifontis | reverse complement strand
CTTAACTCCGACTCCCCAGATCTTAAAATCCGGAAAGAAATTTTTTGTGAAAATAAAGTCATAATGCAAAATTGATTTAAATGCCTTTTCCTTTATGTCTTAGTGAAGTAAACTTTCTGAAACATATAAACAACTTGCAATCAGATAGTTAGAAAAAGGCAATTTTTGCATCGATAGGGAGGATGGGGAGGATAAATTCAAAAACAATTTTTATTTGTCTTTATCCTGAACATCCTGATTATCGATGCAAAAAATCCGGTTCACTCATCTCCATTCCATGGGGACATTTGCTTGGTGTTGAGATGGGCACTCAATTTCTTCAATCAGTGTCCATCAGCGAAAATAAGCGGTTAAAAATCTTTGCCTTTTTTCTGAGAGATCTCTGTCTTTTTCGCCGCCCCTACCGATGAACTATTACGAATTCGTCGAGCTGAGACTATTCTGATGGCGAATATCTTTCGCACGATAAAGATAATAGACCTCTTCAGCGATATTCTTGGCGTGATCAGCCATCCGCTCAATCGAGCGGGAGACAAAAAGAAGATTCAAACAACGGGTAATATTCTTCGGATCTTCAATCATATAGGTCGTCATCTCACGAGTTAGCTGACGGTTAATGTCATCCACCGATTTATCCCGAAGAATCACCTCTTGAGCCTTCTCTGGATTCTTTTCGATCAACGCTCCAATCCCCTCTTTTAACATCTCAATCCCAATCATTCCCATCCGGGGGAGATCAATCAACGGTTTGAGTTGAGTCTCTGAATTCAAATCTTTGGCACGGCGAGCAATCGAAACCGCTTGATCGGCCATCCGCTCTAAGTTGCTCACAATCTTTGAAGAGACGATCAAGAAGCGACAATCCTTGGCCATCGCCCCATGAGTCGCCATATAAGTCACAATCAGTTCATCAATGTGAACCTCTAAAGCATCAATCTCATTATCCTCCGACTCCACAACCGAAGCCATAGCGGAATCGCGCTCCACAAGACACTTCATCGAGAGATGAAGATTTCTCTCCACCAAACTGGCCATCATTAAAAGTTGTTCACGGATATGATTTAATTGTTGCTCAAATACTTGTGACATAAAACTCCCTCTTCTTCATTTTAAAAAATTTTCCTCAAATCATTTTTAAAAGCGGCTTTGCGCTTTTAAAAATTAGCCAAATCGACCGGTGATGTAATCCTCCGTCTGTTGTTGCGTTGGATTCGTAAAGATCTTCTCGGTATTTCCAATTTCGATTAATTTTCCTAAATAGAAAAAGGCGGTGGTGTCGGAACAACGACCGGCCTGTTGCATATTATGAGTGACGATCACGATGGTAAACTTCGTTTTCAATTCGTGAATCAACTCCTCGACCTTCGCCGTTGCAATCGGATCCAAAGCCGAACAAGGTTCATCCATCAAAATGATCTCCGGATCAACCGCAATCGCACGAGCGATACAAATCCGTTGCATTTGTCCCCCGGACAATCCTAAAGCCGAATCATGAAGGCGATCTTTCACCTCATCCCAAAGAGCGGCTCCTCGGAGGCTTTTCTCGACGACTTCATCCAATCTTTTTTTATCGTTGACTCCTTGAATCCGTAAACCGTAAACAATATTCTCGTAGATCGATTTTGGAAAAGGATTTGATTTTTGGAAAACCATCCCCACTCGTTTACGAAGCTCAATCACATCAACGCTCGGGTGGTAAATATCAACACCGCTAATGCGAAATTGACCAGCCCCTACACGGGCAATATCAACCAGGTCGTTCATCCGGTTGATACAACGCAGCAACGTCGATTTGCCGCAACCGGAAGGTCCAATAAAAGCGGTCACTTTTTTCGGTTCAATATTTAAGGTAATACCGTGCAACGCCTTGGTGGCACCATAGTAAAAGTCGACATTATCGATCTCAATAATCGGTTTCGTTTTTGTTTCAGACATGATAGACTCCATCGAGGGGTTAATTAAAGAGCTTGTACTCATGGCCTCCTCCTTCTTTTGATTAGCAGATTTTACGAGCGTTGTACTCATTTTTTACCACCGGTATTTTTGTCGCATTTTAGAACGCATCACCATTGAGGTCATTGCAATCGCCAAGACGACCACCAGAAAGACAAAGGCCCCTCCCCATTGAACACGAGCGGTATACTCGTTTTGCGGGATTTTAGAGCTTACGACATAAATATGATAGGGAAGTGCTTGTACCCCTTGGAAAAAGAAGTCGGAAAGCTTATTCACCTCCCACGGGAGCTCATCGCGAACGACATAAGCAGCGGTAAACATAATCGGGGCCGTCTCTCCCGCAACTCGGGCAATACTCAAGACGGAGGAGGTCAAAATTCCAGGCAACGCATAAGGAAGAACATTCCCCATGATTGTCTGCCACTTTGTCGCCCCAAGTGCCAATGACCCCTCACGAAATCCCTTGGGGACAGCTCGCATCGCCTCTTCGCTCGAAGTAATGATCACAGGCAAAACCATGAAGGCCAAAGTAAACCAACCGGATAAAAGGGAGACATTCCATCCGAAAAAGATCACAAAGATTCCATAGCCGAAGAGTCCAAAGACAATCGAAGGGACTCCCGCCAAGTTAGCAATGGCAATTCGAACCCATTCAATAAACATTCCATGCTTGCTGTACTCACTTAAATAAATGGCACTCATCACCCCTAAAATAAGGGCAATGGTCATCGATCCCAAAACAAGAAGAACGGTTCCGACAATACAAGGAAAAATCCCCCCTGCGGAATAAACATAGGTCTTATGATCTTCGATCACCGCATTTGGATTTTTCTCCTCATAAGCACGCCACTCTTTATCTCCCATCTGCAGTTTATTTCCATCACTGGTCACAATGTGCAAGGTCTCCGGCTTACTAAACAAAAAGGTCGTATTCACAAACGGAAAGGTCGTTTGAAAAACCGTCGAACCTCCCTTTATAAAAATAGTTCCAAAGATCAAGGTCGCCAAGATCACGATCGTATAAGTCATCGATCTCATGATCCAAAAAGCGGTATTCTGAACGGTTTTTGCTTTCGTCGGACGATTTGAAAATGCATGCTCCATAAATACTCCTTTATCCAATCGAAATTTTATAACGTTTAACAACCTGTTGCGCCGCATAGTTCAAAACGAGGGATACGAAAAAGAGAACAATACCGACCATAAACAAGGCGCGATAATGAATCGATCCATTGACCACCTCACCCATCTCCTGCGCAATGATCCCTGTCATCGTATGAACGGGCTGGAAGAATATTCCAAGTCCGTTTGTAAAATCGGGTATTTGAATCCGGCCTCCAGAACAAAGAAGCACCACCATCGTCTCTCCGATCACTCGACCGAGCCCAAGGATAATTGCCGAAACAATCCCCGAAAGCGCAGAGGGAATCATAATGATCCAGATCGTCTGAAACTTCGTCGCCCCAAGTGCCAAAGAGGATTCCGTATAAGCATTGGGGACGTTCTGAATCGCATCTTCAGCAAGACTGAAAATCGTCGGAATCGCCATGATCGCTAATAAACAGGAGGCCGTTGCAATATTCAACCGCTCCGAAATCGGAAAAAAGGGAACCCAAGCAACCATCCCCTGCTCTGAGAAGACTCGAATTAATTGACCGACCACCGCAATCCCAAAAAATCCCCAAACAACGGAAGGAACGGCAGAAACGAATTCGATATACGGCTTAATGATATTTTGCTCCCGTTTTGTTGCCACCTGGTTCACATAGATAGCGGCACCGATTGCGAAAGGAACCGCAATCAAAATCGCCGTCACCGCAATCATTAACGATCCAATAAAGAGGGGGATAATCCCATACCAATCTTGCCAAAAGCTTGCAGTCAACCAATTCCGTCCAAAAACAAAAGAGGTAAATGTTTCATACCAAGGAATCGGTTTTTGCCAATTCCAACCCTCTAGGCTTTTCTCCATTTGACGGACATCGGCTTGATGAAGCCTCACGAGACTCTTGAACTTCTCTAGTTGCGGTTGCAACTCTGCAGAGGGCATCGAAGGAAAGGAGTCCAGAGTCGAACTGACCTCGGTTTGAAACTTTTCGTCAAAATTTTTGATTTGAGCGATTGAATCGCGAAAGAGTTGTGTCTCTACCCCAAAGTCAATTTCCGGAATCACGATCTTTGCCGATTCCTCAAATTTTCCCTCCTTTTGGAAATTAACCTTCGCCACTTCCATATCCAAGCCGACTTTAAACTTCTCTTTAATTCCCGCAGCGACCTCGGTATACTCCGAGACAAAGCCCTGAAAATCATCAATGGTCACTGAAAAACGCTCAACGGCAGCGTCATAGCCAGCTAATGCGCTTTCATCCCCGTTGAGAAGATTGAGTTGCTTTGTTCTTAATTCCCCTAGAAAACGTCCTAAGGTACGATGATTATCGACCCGGGTTCGAACAATATCCACGTACTCGAGACCAGCCTTTCGGTAAATCTCTAAATTCTTAACATTCTGACTAAAAAATCCCCCCCCCTCTTTGAATAAAAAGATAATAATTAAAAACAAAACAATGATCGAAAGTGTTGCATTCCCACGGAAAAAATAATGCATCGCATCATCGAAAGTGATCCCCAAAAACTTGGGTCTTTGCACCGTACGCAATGCGTCGGCGATTGGCATCATACTCACTGGCTTCGTCTCAGAATTTGGTTTTTCAATCGGCATAATAGTTTCTCTTTGAGTTTAACGCTCCTCGAATCCCCGAACTTTACATACAATCTTTTTTTGTTTTTGCGTGAACCCATCAAGACTTTGACTTTGTTCTACGACTCATCAAAAAAAACACCACTTTAAACCTTAAAACCGGCTGAGGATTGGACTCAGCCCGGTTTTTACAACAGGAGAAATACGAAACTTCTAACGCATTTTCATTTTCTCTTAGGCAGCCTGAAATCAT
>CAMAQI010000180.1 GCA_945860255.1 Methylacidiphilum caldifontis | reverse complement strand
GATAAATTCATTTGGACTCCTCCTCAGAAATCGCTAACTCACTGGTTATGGTTTCTGGTCTTATTGATCTCGGCATTGTCGGACTTTACTTCATCATCATTCTTGCGATCGGTCTTTGGAAAGGTCGTGGAGACAGCAACATGGAGGGCTTTGCCCTCGGCGATCGACAAATTCCTTGGTGGGCGGTATTGGCCTCGATTCTCGCTGCGGAAATCAGTGCCGCTACTTTTCTCGGAGCCCCTGCGGAGGGCTTTAATGAGCGAAATTTTCATTACGCTCAACTCGTGATTGGAACGATTCTCGCCCGAATTTTTGTCGCTTACATTTTTATTAAACCGTATTACGACTATAACGTCGTTTCGATCTACGAATTCCTCGAACTGCGATTCGGGAAAAAAACAAAAACAGCAGCCTCAGGAATTTTCCTCGTCACTCGAGCTCTTGCCAGTGGAACTCGGCTCTATGTCGCCGCCATTATTCTCGTGCTCGCCTTTGAAATGCTTCTCGGTTACAAGCCGACGCCCCATCAAGAATTTCTCATCTATCTCGGCTCTCTTTTGGTGATCACCGGGGTCACGGCGATCTACACGATCTACGGAGGAATTAAAGCGGTCGTCTGGACCGATCTCATCCAAGTCATCGTCCTCTTTGGTGCTCTCGGATTTACGCTTGTCTCCCTCTATTTAAGAATTCCGGGAGGCTGGGAGGGAATCACGGCGAAGTTTGCCGATCAACAGGGACAGCTCTTTTTCAACACCGGAATCGACTCCACACTCCAGGGATGGGCTCTGATCAAACATCTCCTCGAAGAGCCTTATACCCTCTTTGCCGCCTTTATCGGTGCCACCTTCCTCACGATGGCGACTCATGGAACCGATCAAGATATGGTGCAACGAATGCTCACGGCAAAAGATCACCATAAAAGCCGCTGGGCCCTCATTCTTTCAGGACTTGCCGATCTTCCGGTCGTCCTCGCCTTTCTCTCCGTCGGAATGCTTCTCTGGGTTTTTTATCAACATTTCCCCGACCCCCACCTTCCGGCAAAACATCCGTTCGCCTATTATATTCTTCACGAAATGCCCACCGGAATCCGCGGGCTTGTCGTTGCGGGACTTTTTGCAACGGCGATGGGATCACTCAGTACGGCTTTAAATGCCCTTGCCACAAGTTATACCCGCGATTGGCATATTCCGTTCTTTCAACCCCAAGCAACTGAAAAACAACTGCTCTCCGCTGCCCGTTGGAGCACAGGCCTCTTTTCACTCCTTCTCGTCGTTATCGGATCGATCACCGCTTGGATCGTCATTCACTTTCCGGGGGCTCGTGTCATCCCCGTAGTGCTCGGGGTCTTTGGCTATACCTATGGCTCAATGCTCGGCATCTTCCTCATCGGAGCACTGACCAAGAGCCGGGGAAGTGAGAGAGGCAATCTGATTGCAATGTTGGTCGGGTTTCTCGTCGTCGCCTGGCTCAGTGATCTTCCGAATGATCTTCGTCTGATCCTAGGGTGGGCCCCCGCCCCGCGTCCTGAATGGCTACCGACAATCGCATTTGTCTGGAGAATTTTCTTCGGAACCGTAGCGACTTTTTTGGTGGCCCTCGCCTTTCGTACCCCCAAAGAGAAACAAATCCGATAAAAATTTATGTTACGAGTGATCGCAGGAACCGCAGGGGGGATCTTTCTTCAGGCCGCAAAAGGGCCTGATGTCCGTCCGACTCAAGATCGAGTCAAACAATCGATTTTCTCCGCCTTAGGAGATAGAATCATTGAGGCCGAGATTTTAGATCTTTACGCAGGAACCGGAGCCCTCGGGATTGAGGCCCTGAGTCGAGGGGCCACAAGCGCCACTTTTGTGGAGCAAAATTCAAAATGTATCTCGGCCATTAAAGACAATCTCAAACGCTGTCATTTAGAGGGGACGGTCGCTGCTCAACCCGTTGAAAAATGGCTAAACCAAAGCTCTGGAAAAAGTTACGACCTGATTTTCTGCGATCCCCCTTATCACCAATTTAAAGAACCGTTACAAAACCATCCCCTTTGGACACAGGCACAAACTCTCTTAAAGCCTCACGGATTCATTCTCTTCGAGCACTTCTTCAAACACTCTCTCGATCTCCCCCCTCCCTTTGAGATCACGCAACAAAAGAAGTATGGAGACACCATCATCAGTTGGGTTAAACTTCAATAAATCCAGATCTTTCCATTTTGGATTAGGATCAAAAAACTCCCGTATCAAATTCGAATATTCTAAATATAACATTCACTCAAAAACTTTTTTAAACCGCTGATTCTCGCTGATCGTCACTGATCGAGGAAGACCTAATCGCCGAATAGCTCGATAGCCGAATAGCGAAGGAAATACCGTTCTGAATTAAGGAATCCATTCAAAGGCATTTTTCTCACGCAACGGCACAACGAACGCAATGAGGAGATTCCTTGTCTCATTCATCAAAAAAAGGGGGAGGAGTTCTGACCTCAAGAGCGTAAGCGATCGATCCCTGTTTTTAAAAAGAGATCGAAAGCTCGTTTTCGAGATCTTTTTAAAAATAGGGAAGAGGCTCGACAGAGCCGTGGTCAGAACGAGGGGGGTCGGGATTGAACGTTGCGTTCGTTGCGCCTTTGCGTGAGATAAGGTTTTTTGTACGCTCCATGAGAAGGAGCTTAAGTTGACGCCTATGCGCACGTGCGGGATCGCTCCCGTTTTTCTTTCGGCTTTAAAAGCACCAAAAACGAGGGCAACAACACGAGACTCGTCACTAAGCAAAGACCGACACTCAAAAACATGAGAAATCCGATGTCATACATCCCTTGATATCGACTAATCATCAACGCTCCAAATCCAATCATCGTCGTCATCCCCGAAAGCAAAATCGATTTTCCAGTGCTATTCGAAAAAAGATCGACATTTCCGGTCTCTTGATAGCGATCGACAACATAAATTCCAAAGGCGACTCCAATTCCAATCATTAAAGGAAGGGTCACGATATTCGCTGGGTTAAAGGGGATATGAAAGAGCCCCATAATCCCCAAGGTCCAAAGAACCGCTAACGCTAAGGGCGAGAGCGCTAAGGCCACTAAATGCATTCTCCGAAAGTGAAGCGTGATTAAAACTAAAATAGAAACAAAGGCCCATCCCGCCGCCTCTAAATAGCTTTTTCTAAGGACTTCAATATACTCGTAATTTTGAACGGGGGTCCCCGTTGCCTTGGGATCGACAGATCGAAGATCATTGACGAAGAGAACATTCGCCTCACGATTCCAAATATTCCCCTTGGGATAAATCTCGATTGCCAACTTTCCATGGGGAGAGACAAATCGTTTTTGAAGTTCAATCGGCAAATCGGTGACCTCGATCCCTCGATCGGTCGCATGACCCTTCAACCAAGTTAACCCCTTTTGCATCGAGCCGAAGACCTCAACTTGATACCGGTTCAGCCGTTGACCGACCTCCTCTTGCGACATCCCCTCTAAAACTCGAAGACTCCGCTCTAAGGGAGGGATCAGTTTTCCAAAGATCTCGACCGCCTCTTTCGCCTGTGAGGAGATCAAGGTATAATTTTTTGCCTGTTTCTCCCCCTCCTTACACTTCGTTAAAAACTCCTTCAACTCCCGTCGGGCACGAGCGACATCGACCTTCTTACTCACATCGGTCTCCAACTTGACGCTCTTTAATTTTCCGACGATCGATCGAATTATCTTTAATTTCTCCTCCTGATTTTCAGGAATCATCTTCGCTAAAGACTGCACCTCACGAACACTTTCCTTACTGGATAATAATTTCTCTTTTTCACGCACCTCGTCAAGATTCTGCGCAACCATCACCCCATAAATCACCGATTTCTCATTGTTATCGGTTAATTTTCGAACCTCTTGGACGGATTCCAATTTTTGATTTTGAAGGTTCAATAAATTGTGATCAAAGGTCACCCGATGAATCGAACTCGCCAAAAAAACGGTTACGATGACGGTGATTGCTAAAGTCATTTTCGGGAACCCCAAGAGAACTCGATTGAGTCGCTCCCCTGCACTCCACTTCGATTTCAAGGCACTTTCCTTTAAAACGGCCGGCGACAGACGACGATCTTGAAAGGCAAAAATCGACGGAAGAATGACCAAGGCCGCCAATAAGCAGATTAAGATCCCTGTCCCCGCAATATTTCCAAACTCGGAAAGTCCAATAAAATCATTAAAACACATGGTATAAAAAGCGATTGCCGTCGTGAAAGCTCCCGTCGAAACCGCAAACCCTGTATTTAATAATGTCTCCTTAATTGCGGCCCCCACAAATTTTCCGCGGGCCAACTCCTCCTCATAACGTCCCATCATTTGAATTCCAAAGTCAACCCCCAACCCAATCACCATCGCCACGATCGCCTGCGAGATCATATTCAAATGCCCCACCCCAATCACGGCGTAACCGAGCGATACCACCGTACCCATCAATAAAACGATCAAAACAAAAACAGGTCGCGTTCTTTGCCGATAGGAAAAAAACATTAAGAGAGCGACGAGAATAAAGGAAAGAACCCCCGCACGCATACTATCCTCACTGCTCGTGATCAGTTCGTCATCCATCACCACCGGTTCCCCTGTCAACGCCAAGGTCACCTGCGGAAATTCTGTACGAACGTGTTGTAAACATTCTCGAATTTCCTGAACCGTCTTCGTATAGGGAGCGGCGGCATCCGGATCGACCCGTGTCGGACGGGCAAGCACCAAGACTAACCTTCCCCCATCCAAAGTCGCATAAGCATTCTCTTCCAGTTGCTTCTCCATATCCTCTAAACGCAGTTTGGCATGGTCATTGGAACTGGATTGTACCGAGACTGCTTTGACCTCTTTCTTCTCCTCCAACTGATCTCCCAATTGATTCAACATTCCTGTAAATCGATCAATAAAAGGCTTAAATTCTTTCCAATTTTCCTCTTT
>CAMAQI010000179.1 GCA_945860255.1 Methylacidiphilum caldifontis | reverse complement strand
GAAGAACATTGAAAAGCTTCGTGGAAAAATTGAGATTGAATCGACTCCTGGGTTAGGGGCGGTGTTTTATATCTATCTCCCGCTGACTCTAGCGATTATTGATGGAATGATGATCTTGGTGGGGGGACAGAAATTTATTCTTCCAACCCTTTCAGTACGGGAATCGTTCCGTCCGACGAAGGAGATGATCTCCACCGTTCATGAGCGTGGGGAGATGGTCAACGTTCGTGGGCACTTACTGCCGTTGGTTCGAGTGTCCGATCGATTTGGGGTGCAATCGACTTTAGAAGATCCGTTTGAGGGAATTGTGATTGTCGTGGAATCCGGTCATGAAGTGCGCGCGCTTTTGGTCGATGATTTGATTGGTAAACAGGAGATTGTGATCAAGAGTTTGAACGAGCAGTTTAAAAGCAATAAGATGCTCTCCGGGGCGGCGATTTTGGGAGATGGAACGGTGGGATTGATTATCGATGTCGGTGCTTTTATGGAGAGCAATCGACACGCTCGCGCAGCGTAGGGGTGGGTCTCCTCGAATCAAATCGGTGTATTGTATCTCATGCGGAGGGGCACCCGTTCGCCCCAAGAGGGGATGAGGAAAGTCTCAAGATTCGTGATGGGACTATTGGCGGGGCTTGGCCTCAGATGATTTAACGGCTCTGGTCCATCTTTTAATCAATCTCGCTTGCCAAATGCGATTGCATCTCGTTAGATCAGGGTTGTGAGTGAACCTGTCATTAATATTGGACTTGCTGGCTTTGGAACGGTCGGACGCGGAGTTTGGAAATTTCTTCGATCCCAAGAGGATCTGTTGGCCTGCCGTACTGGCGCCCGTCTAAAGATTTCGAAGGTGACGACGAGGACTCGATCAAAAGCATTGGATCAAGGCGTTCCTGAGTCAATGTTGGTTCCTTCATGGAAAGAGCTAGTTTCCGATTCGCAGATTGAAATTATCGTGGAGTTAATGGGAGGAGTTCAAGAGGCTCGTGAACTCGTCATGACTGCTCTTCGATCAGGAAAGCATGTAGTCACGGCGAACAAGGCGTTGCTTGCCGCCCATGGTGAGGAGCTTTTGGGGATCGCGAGGGAGCAGGGGAAGAAACTTTTATTTGAGGCGAGTGTTGCGGGGGGAATTCCGATTTTAAAGGCATTGCAGGAGGGGTTGGTGGCGAATCATGTGAAGTCGATTCACGGGATTATTAATGGAACCTGTAATTATATTTTAACAACGATGCGCGATCAAAAACGGACTTACGAAGATGTTCTCGTTGATGCGAAGCGCTTGGGATATGCGGAGGCGGATGAGGCGTTGGATGTCGATGGTTATGACACGGCGCATAAGGCGGCGGTGTTGGCGGCGTTGGCTTATGGGGTTTGGGTTCCCGAGGCGAAACTCTTTACGCAGGGGATTCGATCGATTCAACAGCAGGATATTGCTTTTGCGAGGCAGCTGGGCTACGAGGTAAAACTTTTGGCGATCATTAAAAATGATCTGGAGGAGACTCTGGAGATTCGAGTAAATCCGACATTGATTCCGTTGACGCACGTTTTGGCTTCGGTCGATGGGGTCTTTAATGCGATTTCGCTTCGTGGGGATGTGGTGGGGGATGCGTTGTTTTATGGACGAGGAGCGGGAGAGGCGCCGACGACGAGTTCGGTTTTGGCCGATCTTGCGGAGATTGCAAAAGGGAGAGGAAGGCAGGAGGCGGCAAGTTTTTGTAAGCCGCTTGTGAAGAAAGTGCTTCAGATCGAAGAGATTATTTCACGTTACTATCTTCGTTTGACGATCGAGGATAAGCCGGGAGTTCTCGCTCAAGTGGCAACGGTTTTGGGGGTTCATGGCATCGGAATTTCATCGGTGATTCAACCGGAGACCCATGAGGAGAATGGGGTTCCCTTGATTATCATGTTGCATGATGCACAGGAGCAAAAGTTTGTGGAGGCCGTAAAGGAAATTGAGAAATTAAAGGTGGTTCAAGCTCCTGCGGTTTGGATTCGAGTCGAGGATTTTTCATCATGAAATGGCCCTCGATTATTCAGCGTTATTGCTCCCGTCCACCAGCGACAGTGAAATGGCAAGGGATTATTGAGCGTTATCGCTCCCGCTTGCCGGTGACAGAGTCAACACCGGTGATTTCACTTTCGGAGGGAAATACACCGTTGATTCATGCTCCAAGATTTGCGAAGGCGATTGGGTTAGAGGCGGATGTCTATTTTAAATATGAGGCGTTGAACCCCACCTGCTCCTTTAAGGATCGTGGAATGACGTTGGCGGTTTCCAAGGCGAAAGAGCGGGGGGCGCAAGTGGTCGTTTGTGCGAGTACAGGGAATACCTCGGCTGCGGCCGCGGCTTATGCGGCACGTGCGGGGATCTTGTCGGCGGTGATTCTCCCGAACGGAAAGATTGCGATGGGGAAATTGGCTCAAGCGATGATCTATGGGGCGAAGGTTTTGGCGATCGAAGGTAATTTTGATGAGGCCTTACGGCTCGTTCGAGAGCTGGGGAGTCAACCGGGGGTAGAGATCGTCAACTCGATTAATCCGGTGCGGATTGAAGGGCAAAAGACCGCCGCTTTTGAGATCTGTGATTTTTTAGGGGAGGCTCCTCATTTCCATTTTTTACCAGTAGGGAATGCTGGAAATATCACCGCTTACTGGCGGGGCTATCAGGAATATTTTAACGATAAGATTACGACCCGAACGCCGAAGATGTTTGGCTATCAAGCGGCGGGATCGGCCCCGATTGTGGAGAACCGAATTATTGAGAAACCGGAGACCGTAGCGACGGCGATTCGGATTGGGAATCCGGCGAGTTGGGAGGGAGCGAAGAGTGCCATTGCGCAGTCCCAAGGGCAGATTGATAAGGTGACTGATGAAGAGATTTTAGAGGGATATCGATTGATCGCTCAATCGGAGGGAATCTTTGCGGAGCCGGCCTCTGCGGCCTCTGCGGCAGGGATTATGAAGGCTCATCGTGAGGGGAAGATTCCAGCCGGAAGTATCATCACCGCGACGTTGACCGGACATGGATTGAAAGATCCAGATGCGGCGATTCGAGTTTCTCCGAATGGAGTGACGGTGGTTCCTTCGAATCTCGAATCGATTCTCAAGGCGCTGAAGCTTTAGTTTTAAAACGCTCATTTCTTTAGACTTTCCTAAGGGGATGATACAGGGCTCAATTGTTTTCTGTGGATTGCGAATCGTTTCAACTTATTCAAGTCGCCTCGGGGGCAAAAAGTTTGCGCTCGTTGCGTTACAACGAGACTTTTCATCCAGTGGTCGGGCCGATGATTGAGGCGAGGGGGTTGCATGTCGTACAACATCGTTTTATTGAGCGGGCGATGAAAAATCCGCAGATCCCGTTCGTGATTTGGGATGTCGGATTGGGGGCGGCCGCAAATGCGATTGCAATTTTAGAGGTTTTTCGAGATCAGGAGATTGCGGTTCCTGTAGAGCTTCATAGTTTCGACCGGAATTTAGAGGCGTTGGATTTTGCTCTGAAGCATGCCGCGGAGCTCGGCTATTTTTCTGGGTGGGAGGAATTAGTCGCGACTTTTTTAAAAGAGGGGGTTGTTCAATTTAGGAATGTCACGTGGAAGAGACAATCGGGAGATTTTCGGGAACGGGTTTTCGATCTGGAAATTCCAGCGCCACAGTCGGTGATTTTCGATCCCTATTCCCCGGCCTCGAATCCGGAGTTGTGGACGGTAGAGATCTTTTCCGCTTTACGGAAACGAGTCGGAGAGGCGCCTTGTTTGGTGACGAGTTATTCGAGGTCCACTTCCGTGCGAACGACTTTTTTAGTGGCCGGATGGTTTGTCGGAAAGGGGGCCGCGACGGGTGAGAAGCAGGAGACGACATTAGTGGCCTCTACGCTTTCTTTGTTGGAACAACCGTTGGAGAGAAGTTGGTTGGAACGGGTCGCTAAAAGTGGAGCCCCTGGACCGCTCACAAATGGAATGGGAGAAAAAAGGAGTGCGACTGAGGTCGCTGAGGGGCTACAGGAGCATCCGCAGTTTAACTCAATTCATGCAAAAGAATCAAAAACCAAAGAGATTTTAAAATAGGGAAATCAGTCTCGACAAAAATCGGGAGGAAAAGACTTGAAATAAGGAATTTAGCCGCAAGAGAACGCAGAGAACACAAAACAAAATGGGGCCAAAAAATCTTCTTTTCTGTAGCAGATTTTAACCTGACTTTTTTATTTTGCGTTCTCTTGCTGCTAAATTCACTCTTTTTAGGTTTAAGTGAGATTGTGATTTAGAGGATTTATTGGCTTCACAGACCGGGTGAATCAGTATGATGAAATTAAATGAGCTCGAATTTACAAATCTACTTCATCGACCGGTAGTTATAAAACTCGTTTTCGAATGCATTTCGGAAGATTCTTCGCACTCGCCAAGGGGAAGATTTTCGTTAAGAAAGGCCGCAATGAAAATGAAGCGTGGACAGCGGTGGATCAGTGAGGCGGAGCCGGAGCTCGGATTAGGGGTTTTGTTGGAGGTCGATTCACGAACGCTGAAGATCCATTTTCCTGCCAGTGCGGAGTTGCGTCAGTATTCCGTGGAGGGGGCACCGCTTCAACGGGTTCAATTTCGTGTCGGGGATCGGATTCAAGAACATGAGGGGGCTCCGTTTACGGTAGAACGAGTCGAGGTTCGTGAGGATATTCTTTATTACCTCGGCGGAACGACCGAGCTTTGTGAGAGTCTACTCGCCGATTCGATTAGCTTTAGTCGACCGGAGGAGCGGCTTCTTAAAGCCCATATCGATCCCTCAGAGGTTTTTGATCTTCGCTATCGGACGCTGCAATATAGTCATCGAATGCGTCAGTTGAAGGTTCGAGGGGCGTTGGGAGGTCGTGTCGATCTGATTCCTCATCAGTTGTATTTAGCGCAGGAGATTGCCTCTCGTCCACGGCCTCGTGCGCTTTTGGCAGATGAGGTAGGATTAGGGAAGACGATCGAGGCCTGTATGATTTTGCATCGCATCATCATTACC
>CAMAQI010000178.1 GCA_945860255.1 Methylacidiphilum caldifontis | reverse complement strand
ATACCAACGCCTCGGCTCTTCGAGTCCCCCCAACCGCCGCTGTCATCTTCGGCGCCACGGGAGATTTAACGCATCGTAAAATCATTCCTGCCTTCTACCATCTGGCAAAAAACGGCCACTTGCCTGAAGGTTTCTCAATCATCGGTTTCGCTCGACGCGAAAAAGATGATGCGACCTTCCGTCAGGAACTCAAAGCCTCGCTCGACAAGTTCGCTCACACGAAACCGGTCGACGAAAAGGTCTGGAAATGGCTCGAATCCCGTATCTTCTACCAAGTGGGAGATCTCCCCACCGCCTCCGATTACGTTAAACTCGGGGAACGACTCCAGTCGCTCCCCCTCGCAAATGCTTATAAAGGAAATTATCTCTTTTATCTGGCGACCTCTCCCAATTACTTCTGTGTCGTTGCGGAGAACTTATTCAAAGCCGGCCTTGCCCCGGATGAAGAGGGGGTTCATACCCGCCGCCTCATCGTTGAAAAGCCGTTCGGCGAAGACCTGCCTACCGCACAGAAACTCAATCGCGATCTCGTGAAATATTTTCCCGAGAAAACGATCTATCGCATCGATCACTACCTCGGAAAAGAGACGGTTCAAAATCTTCTCTACTTCCGCTTCGGAAACTCGATCTACGAACCACTCTGGGATAGTCGCTACATCGATCACGTCCAAATTACGGTCGCAGAAAAAGTCTCGGTCGAAGGTCGTGGCGGTTACTACGAAGGGGCGGGAGCCAGTCGGGACATGGTGCAAAACCATCTCATGCAACTCTTCAGCTTAATCGCCATGGAACCTCCCGCACGGCTCGAAGCGGAAAATATCCGTGACGAAAAGGTGAAGGTTCTCAAATCGATCACGATGCCCTCGAATGCTGAAATCCTGAAGCGCACCGTTCGCGCTCAATACGGCGGCGGTCTCATCGATGGCCGTCAAATCCCTCCCTATCGCCAAGAGGAAAAGGTCGATCCCAACTCCATGATCGAAACCTACGTGGCGATGCGACTGGAGATCGATAACTGGCGTTGGCACGGCGTTCCTTTCTATCTTCGAACCGGAAAGGCGCTGCAAAAACAGTTCAGCGAAATCTCGATTATCTTCAAGCGCCCTCCCTCGGTGCTCTTTGCCGCGAACAACATGAAGATCAGCCGTAATTGGCTCCGAATTCGGATCCAACCGGACGAAGGGATTCACCTCCACTTCAATACGAAAGTCCCGAGCCAACCGACCTTGAAACAGGTCGAAATGAGCTTCAACTATCGTGAGAGCGGACAACACTATCTCCCCGAAGCCTACGAACGTCTGATCTGCGATGCGATGCTCGGTGAATCGACCCTCTTTACTCGTTCCGACGAAGTCGAAGAGGCCTGGAGAATCATCGACAGTGTCCGTGCCGCCTGGGCCAACGAAGATACAACGAATATGCCCCTCTACTCCCCCGGCTCCATGGGTCCCGTCGAATCCGACGAACTCCTCCGCCGCGATGGTAGAAGCTGGGCAAGACCAATCTAATCGGTTTCGATCCTCATCGATCGATCAAAAGGGCCTCCCCCCAAGGAGGCCCTTTTTTGTGCCCCCTCATTGATCCGTAGATCAACACAACTCTCTCAAACGCGTTTGCAGAGATCGTTATTCTCATTTGTTTGGATTCGTCCCGGCATTTTCGGGACGAATCTCCCCTGTTTTTAATGCTTTCACTTCGTGTCCTTCGTGCCTTCGTGTGAGACAGGTATTGAATGCTTTTAATCTCTTTTCCCATAATCAAGGCTTGCAGGCGTAGAAGAAGCTTTTAAAAACATCTACCCTTTATGGAAAATCAGATCAATCTTCTCTACCTCGAAAAAATCTCCAAAGAACTCTCTCTCCAACCGCGCCAAGTCACGGCCACGGCTCTCCTCCTCAAGGAAGGAGCGACGGTCCCGTTTATCGCCCGCTACCGAAAAGAGGTCACCGGCTCAATGGACGAGGTCCAAATCGCCAATGTCCGCGATCGCCTGACGCAACTCGCGGAGGTCGATGCCCGTCGGGAGGCCATCGTCAAATCACTCGTTGAACGCAATCTCCTCTCCGATCCCCTCAAAAAAGCGATCCACGAAGCGCAAACCTTAAGTACTCTGGAAGATCTCTACGCCCCTCACCGCCCGAAAAAAAGAACCCGGGCAACAATCGCCAAGGAACAAGGGCTCGAACCGCTCTCGGAAATTCTTTGGGAGCAAAACCCTGAAACAAAACCGACGGAAGAGGCCGAGAAATTTATCTCCCCGGAAAAAGGGGTCGAAAACAGCGATCAAGCTCTCGCTGGCGCACGCGATATCTTAGCGGAACGAATCAGTGATGATAAAGAGGCCCGAAGTCGCCTCCGAACTCTCTTTGAACAAGAGGGGATCATCTCCTCCAAAGTCCTCACAGGGAAAGAGACCGAAGGGGAAAAATACAAAGACTATTTCGAATGGAAAGAGCCAGTCTCAAAATCCCCCTCCCATCGCGTCCTCGCCATGCGCCGTGGCGAAAAGGAATCCTTTCTCATGGTTCGCATCACCCCCCCTGAAACGACGGCGCTTGAAATCCTTGAATCGCTTTACGTCAAAGGCTCCTCACCGGTCTCTCAGCAGATCAAACTCGCGGTTCACGATTGCTACAAACGTCTCTTAAGTATCTCCATGGAGACCGAAGCCCGTCTGGAATCGAAAAAGAAGGCCGATACGGAAGCGATCCGTGTCTTCTCGGAAAACTTACGGGAACTCCTCCTCGCCTCTCCGCTTGGACAGAAAAATACGATCGGAATCGATCCCGGATTTCGTACCGGCTGCAAAGTCGTCATTCTCGACCGTCAAGGAAAGCTGCTTCATAACGATGTCATCTATCCCGATCGCCATGCCTCGGAAGCAGCGGAAAAAATCAAAGGGTTCTGCCAACATTTCAAAACAGAAGCGATTGCCATCGGGAACGGAACCGCAGGACGGGAAACCGAGGCCTTCGTTCGTGCGCTTAAGCTTCCTCCCTCCATCGCCATTGTCAGTGTCAACGAAAGCGGGGCCTCGATCTACTCCGCCTCTGAAGTCGCCCGCGAAGAGTTCCCCGATCACGATATCACAGTTCGTGGCTCGGTCTCGATCGCCCGTCGTCTCATGGATCCGCTCGCCGAACTGGTGAAGCTCGATCCGAAATCGATTGGCGTCGGTCAATATCAACATGATGTCGATCAATATGCCTTAAAACGCTCGCTCGATGATGTCGTCATGAGCTGCGTGAACGGAGTCGGGGTCGAGGTCAATACCGCCAGCAAACAGCTCCTCTCCTACGTCTCCGGAATCGGTGCTCAAATCGCCGATAACATCGTCAAACAACGCAACGAAACCGGCCCCTTCAAAACCCGTGAGGAGCTTAAAAAAGTTCCCCGCCTCGGAGCCAAGGCCTTCGAACAAGCGGCTGGATTTCTTCGCATTAACGATGCCGCCAATCCTCTCGATCGCAGTGCCGTTCACCCCGAAAGCTATCCGATTGTCGAAAAAATGGCGCACGATTTGAACTGCACGGTCTCTGATCTCATGACCAACGAACTCCTCCGTAAAAAAATAGATCTCCAAAAGTATGTCACCGAAACCGTCGGAATTCCGACCTTGAAAGATATCCTCAACGAATTAAATAAACCGGGCCGCGATCCCCGTGAAAAATTCGAGGCCTTCCAATTCGCCGAAGGGGTCTCCAAGATCGAAGATTTAAAACCGGGCCTCAAACTCCCTGGAATCGTCACCAATGTCACCGCCTTTGGAGCCTTCGTCGATATCGGAGTTCATCAAGATGGATTGGTTCACATCAGTCAACTTGCCGATACCTTTGTTCAAAATCCCTCGGAACATGTCAAAGTCAGCCAAAAAGTCACCGTCACTGTCGTCGATGTGGATGCCTCCCGTAAACGGATTGCCCTCTCGATGAAGACCCACCCCGACCTCGGCCCCCGTTCCTCCGGCAGCAGCACTCCCGCCTCCAGCTCCCCTCGCCGAGAGGATCGCTCCCCCCGCCCAACGAGCAGCAGCTCCTCCCGCGGCTCTCAGCCCTTCGGTGTCAGTCTGGGATTATAACCATAAATCGGTCAAAGCCCGAAACCAAGAATCTCTCCTTGATGAAAATATTTTTCCCTCATTTAAATTGCATTGAATTCCGATTTATGAATTTTAAAAATACAGTTTCATTTGTTTTTGCTAGGAGACCAGCTAACCTCATTTGCACCCAAGCTTGGCTCATTCGACGCCCGTCTCATTCGGATTGCGTCCTGCAATCTCTTCTCCCGCTGCTGCGCATAGGCGTCAACTTAAGCTCCTTCTCATGGAGCGTACAAAAAACCTTATCTCACGCAAAGGCGCGACGTACGCAACGTTTAACCCAGATTCGTCATTAGACTTCGTTTCTAATGCAATGCATTAGAAAACGAGTTTTATAAACGCTTGATGATGAAATAGATTTGTGAATTCAATCCATGATCCTTTCATTACGAGGATTCACCAAGTGGGTGAAGTCGAAAAATCCGAAAAACAACAATACATTTGAATGGGGAAACCAGGAAAAAATGAAAAAACCTCTGAATTTTTTGTTTTAAATTCCTAATTTCCTGATTTCCCTATTTTAAATTGCCTTTGATTTTCGGCTCCCCATTAAAACTGTATTTTTCATAACTATCTGATTGCACGTTGTTTATATATTTTAGGAAGTTTACGTCACTAGGCAGCAGTTCCTAAAACCTAAACCTTCGCACGATTTTACGATGGTTTGATCGGACATCGACCTCTCAAAAGCCCCGAAAGAGACATTTAGTCTCTTTTTCTTAAAAAAAGATTGTTTCGCACTCATTATTTTCTTGCCAAAATACACCACGTACTTATACGTGGTTTATGAAAAGCCCAATATTACCGAGTCGTTTCGTCACCTTACGTGACGCCTGTATCAAAAAGATACGAGCCACTGCGCCCTTTATTGAGGGAAGTCTCGTGGGGATTACGCTCCCAGGATCGAGCCACACGAACTATCGCCTGACCTCCA
>CAMAQI010000177.1 GCA_945860255.1 Methylacidiphilum caldifontis | reverse complement strand
TTTCCGTTGGTTTCCAGGGTTTTATAGCCGGTAAGCGCAAGTTGCCCGAGCTTGGTATCAGGGGTACTTCGCATTTTAAATTGTTCCCCTTCAATGAGGTAACTTCGAATTTCCCCTGAGGCGGGGTCGAGTTTTCCTTCAATGACCGCATGATATCGCTTATTGGCGAGGTGCCAGTTGGTTTGGAGTTTTGTTTTGTAGACCTCCTTTTTGGCAAAGACGAGAATTCCAGAGGTTCCCCGATCGAGTCGATGAACGATAAAGATTCGGGACTCTTTAAAGGCATCACGATTGTTGAGATATTTATTGAGTTTAAAATAGGCGGTTTTCTCTTTTTCGCTATCGGTGGCGATACTTAAAAGTCCAGGAGGTTTATCAATGACAATGATCGCTTCATCTTCGTGAAGAATATGAATTCCTGAAGGAAGTTCAGTCTCCGGCGGGGCAAATCGATCTTGGGTAATCATCACGATATCGCCCAGATGTAAGGGGTGATCGAATTGATGAATGGGAATTCCGTTCACACGAACGGCTCTGTATTTTAGCCACGATTTTACTTTTTTACGGTTATCCGATTTCTCTAATAGAAATTTCATTAATGTGATTTCCTGTTCGACAGGAAAGGTGAGCGGTTTTTCGGTGCGTTGCATGATCGAGCGATTGTAGAGGAGCCCGCAGAGTCCGTCGATGATCTTCTCAGTGGAAATAGGGATTGAAGAATCAATATCCCAAGCTTACGATTTGCAGATGATTGAACTTTTGATGGATCCGAATGCCTGGGCAACCTTTGCTTTACTGATTGGTTTAGAGTTGGTTTTGGGGATTGATAATGTCCTTTTAATTTCAATCGTGACCGGGCGTTTGCCAGAGCACCAGAAAGAGAAGGCCCGAATTCTTGGCTTGGGTCTGGCGCTCGTGGCTCGGGTTGTCGCTCTTTTTGGTGCAACCGCTTTAGTGAAATTGACGACGCCTGTCTTTATGGCATTTTCCTGGAAGGATCTCGTACTTTTGGCAGGTGGACTTTTTTTAATCTACAAAGCGGTGAAGGAGATCCATCATGTCGTGGAGAGTGAAGAGGATCATGGGGAAGCAGGCGCAGCGAAGAGCACCTTTTTTGCGGCCATTACTCAGATTGTGATGTTGGATATCGTTTTCTCGTTAGACTCCGTGATTACGGCTGTGGGATTGACTCCTCATTTGCCGATCATTATTGCCGCCGTGCTGGTTTCCTTTGTGATCGTCCTTTACTTTGCCTCTGCCGTGGCAAAGTTTGTTCAAGATCACCCTTCGATTAAGATTCTGGCCCTCGCCTTTTTAGTCGTGATTGGAGTCACCCTTTTCATGGAGGGATTCCATCAAAATGTTTCCAAGGCTTACATCTATCTCCCGATGGGTTTTGCCTTGAGTGTTGAATTGCTCCAAATGCGCCGTGATTATAAACGAAAGAAATTGGCGCAATCGGTAAAGCCTTAGAAAGGGGCGGCTCTTTGAGGGAGAGGCGATAGGGGGCTATGAATTAAAAAGAGTCTCACACCAAGACACTAAAACACAAAGTTAGATTCAAATCTTAAATTCAGATTTAAACTCTCTGCGTCTCAGCGACTCCGCGCGAGGCACTCTTCTGCTTTTAAATTCGTGTCCATTCGTGGTTAAAATGGTTTTGAATTGTGTCGATCTACGAACGTTTATAACCCACTTGGGGAATCGATCCAAACCCATGGAATTTTAAACTTCTCACTGAGGTGTTGGGCGACGGTTTGAACGCCAAAGACCTCCGTTGCATAGTGACCGCCATAAAAAAGGTTGATCCCCATTTCAAGAGCTGCTCCGTAGGTCCAATGAGAGCCCTCTCCCGTAATGAAGGTATCAATTCCCGCGGCCTTTGCTTTCTCAAGATCATTTCCCGCACCGCCGGAGACAACCCCAACCCGACGGATTTGAGTCGGTCCTCCAGGAATCAGATGCACAGGTCCTGCAAGAACCGATTCCAATCTCTTTTGGAGAGCGGATCGGGCGATGGAGGTTTCCGCTAGAAATCCGATCTCGTGACCTTTCATCTCAAGAAACGGCCTCTTTTTTTTAAAGCTCAGTCTTTGGCAAAGAACGGCGTTGTTTCCCCAACGGGGATGAAGATCAAGTGGCAGATGAGAACCATAAACCGCAAGATTAGAGTGAATCGCCTGAGCGATTTTTTGATAAGAAATTCCAGTGATCGGACGGGGATCGTTCCACCAAAGACCGTGATGGACAATGAGAAAATCGGCTCCCGCTTCCACTGCCGCATCGAGGATTTGAGAATGAGAGTCCACGGCGGCTGCGATTCGTGTGACTTTCCCCTGATTCTCCAACTGCAGTCCGTTATACGCTTGCGGATAGTCCTGAATCTCGGAGTGACGGAGTTGTTGATCAAGGTAACGAACAAGAGTGGAGAGCGGGATCATGATTTTTGATGAATAATCGAATCTTCACCATCGATCTCTTGAATGTGTACCAAGACTCGATCGGTAAAAGCGGTCGAAATTGTTTGTCCGATATAATCCGGTTGAATTGGCATCTGTCGATGACCACGATCAATAAGGGCAACGAGCTCGATTTGGTCAGGACGTCCAAAGTCATTGAGGGCATTCAAAGCCGCGCGGGTCGTTCGGCCAGTGAAGAGCACATCATCAACGAGAAGAATCATTCGTTGCGTCGCATCAAAGGGCATGTGGGTCAGTTGAGGGAAAGGGGAGTGTTGATCGAGATCATCTCGGTGAAAGGAGACATCCATTTGTCCAACGGGAATCGAGAGGCCGCTTTTTTTTTGGATCAAAGCGGAGAGACGTAAGGCAAGGGGATAGCCCCGTTTCGGGAGACCTACCATCGCGACTTTATCGAGAGTCGGATGTTTTGCGAGAATCGCCTCTGCAAGCGATTCGAGCAGTTGATCAATCAATGAGGCATCACCAACGATGGATTGAGAGGGCATGAGAAAAAATTATCAGGAGGAAAGAAGAAAGGAAATCAATCTTTTTAATTTGATTCTTTCAGGCTGCGGCCTGAAAGAATCAAATTAAAAAGGAATTTAAACAAAAAACCGCCGGGTCTTGCGACCCGACGGTTTAAGCATTTTAAATTTTTTAAAATTTAAAATTAGTAATCCATTCCACCCATGCCGCCCATTCCGCCGCCAGGAGGGCCACCTGCAGGGGCCTTATCCTTTTCGGGGAGGTCGGTGATGACCGCTTCTGTGGTCAACAAGAGGCTGGCGATCGATGCTGCATTTTGTAAAGCAGAACGGGTCACCTTGGTAGGATCGACGATTCCAGCTTTGAACATGTCAACATACGTATCTTTCGCAACGTTGTAACCTTCAGCGCCTTTACGGCCTTTGACTTCGTTGACAACCACACTGGAATCTCCAGCGGCGTTGTTGACGAGAGTGCGGAGCGGTTCTTCAATCGCACGACGAATGATGTTCACACCGATGAGTTCATCACCTGTGGCAACGACTTTATCGAGAACGCGTTGAGCGCGGATGAGGGCAACTCCACCGCCGGGGACGATTCCTTCTTCGACCGCTGCACGGGTCGCATGAAGAGCATCTTCAACACGGGCTTTTTTCTCTTTCATCGCTGTTTCAGTCGCTGCACCAACATTGATGACAGCCACACCGCCTGCGAGCTTTGCGAGACGCTCTTGGAGCTTCTCACGATCGTACTCCGAGGAGGTTTCTTCGATTTGGCGACGGATTTGAGCAACGCGACCATTGATGTCGGAGCTTTTTCCAGCCCCTTCGATGATGGTGGTGTTTTCTTTGTCGATGACGAGACGTTTGGCGCGACCGAGGTCTTCCAAAGTAACGTTTTCGAGTTTGATCCCGAGGTCTTCGGTGATCAATTTTCCACCGGTGAGGATGGCGATATCTTCGAGCATCGCTTTACGGCGATCTCCGAATCCAGGAGCTTTGACGGCACAAACTTGGATCGTACCACGGAGCTTATTGACAACGAGAGTTGCGAGGGCTTCACCTTCGACTTCTTCTGCAATGATGAGAAGAGGGCGGCTTGATTTGGCAACTTTCTCGAGCAAAGGAAGCATATCCTTGAGGCTTGAGATTTTCTTTTCGTGAATGAGGATATAAGCGTTTTCAAGAACCGCTTCGAGGTCTTCCGCATTGGTCACGAAGTAAGGAGAGAGGTAACCCTTATCGAATTGCATTCCTTCGACGACTTCAAGAGTGGTGTCGATCGATTTTGCTTCTTCAACAGTGACCGTACCATCTTTTCCGACTTTTTCGAGAGCGTCAGCGATGATTTCGCCGATCGTTTCGTCCCAGTTGGCGGAGACAGTAGCGACTTGTTTGATCTCTTCTTTTTCTTTGACCTTCTTGGAGATACGTCCGAGTTCTTCGGTGATCGCTTCGACAGCCTTTTCGATTCCACGTTTGAGGTCAGCAGGAGAGGCTCCGGCGACGACGTTCTTCAAACCTTCGCGATAGATCGCTTCGGCGAGAACAGTGGCGGTGGTGGTACCATCTCCAGCGTTGTCGCTGGTTTTGGAAGCCACTTCACGAACGAGTTGAGCTCCGATATTTTCAAAAGCATCGGGAAGTTCGATCTCTTTAGCAACCGTGACACCGTCTTTGGTGATGGTTGGGGAGCCGAATTTTTTATCGATAACGACCACGCGTCCGCGAGGTCCGAGGGTTGATTTGACCGCTTTGGAGAGTTTCTCCACGCCTCTTAGGAGGGCATAGCGGGCATCTGAATCAAAGGCGATTTGTTTCGCTGCCATAAGTTTATTTTCCTTGGGTTAGATTAAATTGAAACGGAGATTATCCGAGGATTGCGAGGATATCGTCCTCACGGAGAAGTTGGTAGCTGTTGCCATCATACTTCACTTCGGTACCACCGTATTTGCTGATCAAAACCTTATCGCCCTTCTTCACTTGGAAGGCGATTTTTTGGCCTTTATCATCGAGTTTGCCCGTTCCGAGCGCGATGACCTTGGCTTCTTGTGGTTTCTCTTTTGCGGAATCAGGGATAATGATCCCGCCCTTTTTGACTTCCTGTTCGTCGATCGCCTTAACAAGAACGCGATCTCCGAGAGGCTGGATGGTGATGTCTGCCATGATATGT
>CAMAQI010000176.1 GCA_945860255.1 Methylacidiphilum caldifontis | reverse complement strand
AGAGATCCGGGAGTGTAATTCGTTGATTCAAACGATCGGCCAAAAGGTTCAGGATCTTTTGAAATCGTGTATCTTTTTCCCAAGGGGCCGATCCAGATCCTGCAAGAGGCATTAAAATTTCTCGGTTCTTCTCCACCGTCCACTCGTTTAAAATTTCAAGCAACAGGGCCATCCGGAGCGCTCCAGAGCTTTTGAGAAATCGTTTCATTTTGGAAATGATCTCGGATCTTTCCCCCCCCACAAACCGCATTCCCTGCTTCGCCAGCCGAATCACATGCCCTACATCGATCAATTCGGGGGTCCTCCACGTTTTTTCCCCCAGAAAATCAGGGGGGAATTGAATCACCAAAGCCTTTGATGCCCCGGGAATGGAACGATGTTCTGCTGTATTATAAAAAACATGGGGAACGTTTGATCCAATCAGGAAAAGATCTCCCTCATCGAAGGATCCTTGGTAATCGCCCAACGACATCCGACCTTGGCTCTTTTCGATCCAGACCAACTCGACTTCAGTGTGATAATGGTAGGGGCAGACGATTTGGGGCCAACTCCAGCGAACGCCATAGACCGATTCGGAAACACGATAGGGGATTTTCGCATAAAGGAGTCGCATCGGATTAATTTAGTTTTTCAAAAGAGAAAACCAAGACAAAAAAGTATCGGAAAATGACACGATCAAGGCAGCTCACGGTCCAAGAGGAGATTAGCTTAAGCTTATGAAACGATCCGAAATCAATAAGACCTATCAGGATGCCCTCCGCTGTTTTCAATCCCATGGCTGGGCCATTCCACCAAATCCTAAATGGGATATTACGGACTGCGGACTGGGGTTTGATTCATTTATTATTGCTTTAATCAATCTCGCTGAAGAGCCTGAATACTGCGAAAAGTTAATTTACTGCGTTGAAAACAAACCGGTCCCGATGCATTGCCATCATCTAAAGAAAGAGGATATCATTTGCCGATGGGGATCTTTTCAAGTCGAACTCTGGGCTGGGGATCCTCGAACGACAGAAAAGGGAACTTCATTTTTAGTAAAAAAGAATGGAGAAAAAATCTCTTATCGATCAGGAGAGGTGATTCAACTCGACGCCGGTGAGCGTATCACGATAGATCCCTTCGTCTATCACTCCTTTTGGTCGATCACTCCTGAGGTGATCATCGGTGAGGTTTCAACCGCAAACAACGATTTGACCGATAATTTTTTTGTCGACGGGAAGATCGGGAGGTTTCCGGAAGTGATCGAAGATGAGCCGCGACTAATTCCGCTCGTGGGGAAGTAAGCCATTTTGATTCTAAATAAGACACTCCTGCCAGATCAATAAATCGGTTAATCTTAAAAATCGGTTCTGTTGCAAAAACCTGCAAATGACCACAATTCCAATTTCTGGCTTATGTAAGTCCTTGATGATAAAGAATCGAAATTTGTAAATATGGAGGAAATATGATTTTTGCAACAGAACCTATATTTACCTCATGCCCTGGGATGAGCGCCATCGTAGACCTTCCTCATTGTTTGCGGGCTCACTTTTATGTAAACCTCCAAGCCCCTACTGTTTCTTTAAAATTGCACCTGCGCTCATTTCTTCAACTCTTTGAACGATAGCACTTTTTAGCAGCTCAATCTCATTATTCTCCTCTGGTTTTAGTGGTCCTAATAATGAATGAGCTTCATCCACTTTTTTCTTTATATCGCCACTGACAGAAAGGTACCAGTTGCTAATTTCTTCATTTATCAGAGAACGGTTTTTCGTGCATGAGAGTATATCATTAAGCCCTAAGTCGAAGAGTGACAGATTTCTGTTTGCAATTGGCACTCCTAACTTTACGAGTGCCTTGTTCTGAGGAAAACTATTTAAAATGCCATGATATGACACTAGGTCATAGAGGGGCGCCAGTGCAAATCCATGCCTTCCTCTAAGAATGCTAAAGTTTTTTGCGTGTGCGTCTCCACCCGCAATAATGATATTAAAAAGTTGGGCTTTCAAAAATTTGACCCCGTCTTTCTTATGATTAGAATTTGCCAAAAGCTTCAATGCCGCCACCAATGAAATCCAAGGCAGATTCGTGAGCACTGTCCACAAAAGTAGAAATTTGGCCTCCTGCCAAATTCCTACTTTTGGGACACGCTCTAGGTTACTCGTAGGTAAATTGCGCACTCGCTGTCGTCGGTTTTTCTGCAATAATTCGAAACCAGTATGAGGTAAACGCTTCTGGAAAGGTGTACTCGATGGTTTTACCGGCAGGAACGACAAAAGATTGGACGTTAGCCCATTCTTTGTTGCCAGTGATATCCGCTTCGATTCGAAATTTCACACTTTCTTTACTGGTGTGAGAGAGGGCTAGACTCTTTTTATCATATCCCGTGGCGAGATAAGGCTCGCTCGGTTTTTCTGCTTCGACGATGGTGTTGAGCCAAGGACCCCCATGGCCACGAGGTTTGCCGGCTTTCCAAATATCATCGATGGCTCCAACCCAAAGGGCGGCCTTTCCATCGTTACTGCGAACAATATGTTCACTTGCAGGGGCGTCGGCGCGAACACCGGTCATGACAAACAGCCCTCGATAGGAACAATAATCCATCACACCGAGATTGTGTGTGGAAATGGCCCGTGCCTTGATGAACCCTCCTGCGTTTTCTGCGGGCAGTTCGAAGAATGTTCCGTATGCGTTGAAAAGGTTGCGTTCAGTGGCTACTTCGCGGCAAACACGAATGGGAGCTGATTCAGGGAAGTTTGAGCTTCCTCGGGGAAGTCGCCAACGAGCGCCTTTGTCATCAGTATAGACGACAGAAGCGGCATCGGCGGTGAGAACTCCTGCCGGAATCGGATATTTGCGGGCAAACTCGAGGTCGGCGGATTCATTAACGGGATTAAGGTTAAGAGCGCTATCAAGCGAGTAGAGCCCCACTTCCTGTGCTGCAGTGTTCGCAAGAAAATGGAGATCCCTCTTGTCATTACCCCTAGCGAAAGCGATGCCTCCTATTGCTTTATCATCTCCAAGTGCCGCAAGTCCTGAAAAAATCTCTGCGGGTTCTATACTGCGTTTATCTTCATTGGAAAAAGAGAATGCAGCCGTAACTTGATGGAGATCTTTTTCACAACGTAGGCGTACCCATTCTTGTTCAGCCTCAGGTCTTAATTCCAGCCAAGTCGCTTCGCCCGGTAGGACTGTTTTCTCACCTATCTTGACCCACCCATTGAGTTTAGCTGTGCTTGCTTCGATAATGATTGTGACAGGAGTGGAGCCGCCCTGTTTAAGGTGAAGACCGCGTCTTTGCCACCCAGCAATGCCAAATGGATCAGAGACGTTGCCTGCGGCGACCTCTTCATTCATCCAAACAGCACCGCGTCCGATAGCGGGACCGAGGTCAGACAATCGCTCCCGTTTTACGAACCACAGGTTGGATTGCGACTGCGGCTCTGGAATTTTACCAGCCGCTTTTCGCTTATTGAGAAACTCTGCTTTTGCCGTGTCATCGCACCCAAGAACAACGCGATCCTTCCACCCACAAAAATCACCGATAACCTTTAAGTAACTCGACATCGGCGTAGGAGCATGAGCGTTTGTCGAGGAGAAATCACCAGGAAATTTCCAAAACATCCCGTGCATTGTCATGACATAATCCCCTTGACCGACATCGCGAATGCGCGGCCATTCTGTATTCCATCCATGCGCACCGTCGTAACTATGGCTCGACTTGGGAAGACGAAAACTAGTCCATTTTCCACCATCGAGCACCTGCAAGATAAGCGATCGGTGATCCCAACCAATGCTCCATAAGGGGTCGTTCGCCGGATCTTTTGCACCATAAATACCTCCGGGGCCGGTGACCTCCGTGAACTGGTTTCTGCGGACAACCGTCCATTTTTCCTCTTTACCGTTCCATTCAGCTAAAACGCCGCTCGGAACACTGGGGTTGATCAGCGCTTCTTTCGCATGATCTCCGTTATTTGAATAAACGATACGACCTTGTCCGCTGTAGAGTCCTTTACCGTGGTACCCAGGAAGATCGGAGTGACGTCCTTCCTTTTTGGCTTCATCCGCCCAAAGTTCGGTCACATTAAGTGTTTTAACATCCACCTCGTAAAGCCCTTCCTCCATCGTGGCGCAGTAAATTTTTCCTGCCGGATCCGTAAGATGCCTTGCATTACCGGTGGGACGGCCAAACATATTGGAGTAAGGAATGGCGCGTACATTCCCCATGAGGTCAATGGCGTAAGGTCCGATGAAAAGCTGATTCGACTCACGATGAATCATTCTGTTTGCAGGCGTTCCGCCAATACTCTCAGGCCGAATAATCTGCTCCAATCCCTCGGAAATCTCGTAGAGCTTGTCCGTCGAGCCCTTCGGCATATGGGGTGCATAAGTCACGACCCAAAGACGCCCCGCCCAAGGAACGACCGCCCCCGTGCCGCATTCGCCTTCTAAATTAAACATCGTAAGATGCGGATAGATCCCTGAGACGGAGCGAGGTTCATTTTCGGCAAAAGCCACACTCATCAAAGCGATCAGGGATATTGTCAATAACACTGAGCTTTTTTTCATATTATTTTTCATAGTATTTTTCATAGTATTTTTCATAATTATATTTTTTCTGAGTTGATCGTTTTCTTTTCCCCATTGACCCGGATACTCACTTGTGACGGCTTAGAGGAGGAGATCCGGTAGGAGATGACCTTTCCATCCTTCCAATCGATATCAACAATGAACCCCCCGCGGGCACGGAGCCCCTTAACGCTTCCTGTGGGCCAAGCTTTGGGGAGCGCGGGGAGTAGATGAATTTCATCAAGGTGGCTCTGGAGGAGCATTTCGCAGACCCCGGCGGTGTATCCAAAGTTACCATCAATCTGGAAAGGAGGACAGGTGTCGAACAGGTTAGGAAGAATGCCATGACGAAGAAGATCTGACACAAGTTTGTAAGCGCGATCTCCATCCTGTAGGCGAGCCCACAGATTGATCTTGTTAGCAATGCTCCAACCCGTGCTGATATCCCCTCGTGCATTCAATGAAATCCGTGCCGCTTCAGCAAGTGCCGGCGTCTTTTGCAAGGAGATCTGGCGGCCGGGATAAAGGGCAATTAAGTGGGAAATATGGCGATGCTTGTTTTCGGGAGTATCGAGGGTCCCCTC
>CAMAQI010000175.1 GCA_945860255.1 Methylacidiphilum caldifontis | reverse complement strand
ATTGCTGAGAACGACGATTTGAGCTTGCGTCGGATTCGAGACAAGAGATTTTAACGTTTCCAGTAATTCTAATGGAAAAGAGCCAATCGATTGAACAAGCCGATCCTCAAAGAGCTCAGGAAAGATCTGATTTTGAGTGCGACGATTTTGGAGTGCGAAACTGAGCATGGGGGGAATTGAAAAATGATCTCTCACCACATACCATCGCCCTTGAGGGTCTTTTGCAAGATCGCAAGAGGCCCATTGAAAAATTGATTGGTTGTTTTTAAAAAGCCGAACACATTCCCGATAAAACTCCGAATTATCGAGAATGAAATGAAGTGGAATAAATCCCTCTCGCAGGATCTTTCGTTGATCGTACACATCGGCAAAAAACTTTTGAAAACTCAACATTCGTTGAGCGATTCCTCGACGTAAATAGTCCCATTCCTCCGCATCGATCATTAACGGAAGAGGATCGAGGGAACTCATCTGTTCCCCTCTTGACCCCGGGGATTCTGGTGCGATCGAGGACTCATTCATGCCTAAGCCTCGAACAATATTTTCAGTCGCCTCAAATCGGGAGCGAAGTTGTTTTTCTGAAAGACGTTTCAGACGTTTGACAATCGATTCAACACCCTGAGGGGAGGTATTTTCTGCAAGAAAAGCGTGTCGGCGAAAAAGTTCAGGTTGGTGAGCAGATGAGTTCATTTCAGGAAAGAGAAGAATTCCGTAAAAAAGCAGAGAAGACAAGCAGGGAAAAAAAAGGTCGGCAATGGGGAAAGATTGGGTCACCCCCTCAAGCGCGGAGCAATAAGAGACTGGAAAGAGATCGGTTCATCATCCCTTTTTTAGGCTAAAGGCTTTTTTCTTTGTATTTTTTCCAGATCAGATGAAAGGATGGGGTGAGTTCCTGCGGTTTGTTTTGAATCCAATCATTAATTTCAGAAATCGAAAAAAATCGAACTTTTGAGATTTCCTCTTCTTGAAATTGAAAGGGTCCATTATGAAGACCCCGATAGATCCAAACAAATTCCCAACCGCTCTCCTCGCAAGGGGTGAGTTTAAAGAGAGGCTCCAGAGGGGGGGAGGGATTTAATCCGAGCTCTTCGTGAATCTCTCGGGCGCAGGCGGTTTCGTAGCTTTCTCCTGCATCGACATGGCCACTGCAGGAGGTGACCCAAAGGTGGGGATGGAGATCTTTCAAGGCGGAACGTTTTTGGAGAAGGAGTTTTCCTTCCGAATTGAAAATGAGGATGTGAACCGCACGATGAAGGAGGTTTTGAGCGTGGACGGTGGCCCTTGTTTCTTGTCCGATCACCTGATCGTTTTCGTCGACGATATCAAAATATTCCTCTGTTTTCATCGGTGTTGGGGAGTTCATTGTGATTCGAGAGAAAATGGGCTCTCTTTATTTTTTATTAGCACGCCAGAGCAGGTAAAATCCGATTCCTTGAAAGATGAGATTCGGGGCCCAAACGATCAGCTCTGGATAGGCGGCCGCATTCTTTTTAAAGGCCTCCGCAAGAACGATCATAAAGTAGTAGGCGATGACAATTCCAAGGCTGATCGCTACGCCGACGGAGGTTTCGCGACGGCTCGTTTGAATGGCTAGGGGGATTCCGACAAGGGTGAAGGTCAAACAGGAAAATCCGAAGGCGATTCTTTTCTGGAATTCAGTCAGCATTGAGGAGATTCGAGATTTTTCTTCGATCGCCGCAGAGTAAAAAATTTCATTCGCAAGATCAGAGAGAGTCGAAATTCCAAGACTCCGCTTCTCTTGTTGTTTATTGGAGGGGTTTTCAATCGGAATCGAGATCGGCATTTCCTCGGCTCGAGCCCCGACTTGAATTCGTTCGTTCGCTCCTTGACCGAACCGTTCCTCTTGTCGGACATGAAAGAGTTTCAGTACAATTTTTGATTGGATGGGGTCAATCGAGAGCTCCCCTGAGTCGGCGCGAATCGACCGAATCGGTTTTCCGACCGAATCCACTTGCCAGAGAAAAACAGAGGTGAGTTGAGTCCCTGAACGTTCACGAATGAAGAGTCGATAGCCGGGAATTTTATCAATCGGCTGTCCGGGAGTAAAAAGGGTAAGGGGATTACTACTGAGAACCTCATAGGCGATTGATTTAAAGGATTGGCGGCATTGAGGGGCGACGTAAGAGTTTACGAAAAAGCTGATTCCCGTAAATACGAGTGCCATGCCAAGAGCTGGTGCGATAATCGGCGCGAGTCCGATTCCACTGGCCTTGAGAGCAAGTAGTTCACGATCTTGAGACCAACGTCCAAAAACGAGAAGAACAGCTATTAATAATCCCCAAGGGAGGGTGTAAGTAAGGGTCCAAGGGATTAAGAGATAAACTAGTTTAAAAATGAGGAAAATCGAGACCTCAGAGTTCAGGATCAGGGAGAAAATATCTTTAAAGACATTAACGAGAACGAGAAGAAAGGTCAGCACTCCGATGGTGCTGAGCGAGACGATGAGGAGTTCTTTAAAGAGGTAGCGGTAGATGATTTTCATGAAAAGGGCTTAGCTTTGATACTGAATTGAATCAGAGTAAAAAGGGTTATGTCGTTTCGTTTCTCCGACGGTCGTCAAGGGGCCGTGGCCGGGAGCGAGAATGGTTTCATCGGGAAGAGTGAGAATCTCCTCACGATTCGTTCGAAGAGCCTCCTCCCAAGAGACTCCCCCTCCCCCCATACTTCCGGCAAAGAGAGCATCGCCAACGATTGCGAGAGGACGTCTTAAGCCGTGGATCAGATAAGTGATTCCCCCTTGGCAATGCCCCCACGTGAGTCGAGTTTCAATGGTGAGGGATTGTGTTTGAAATCGTTTTCCTGCAGAAAATAATTCTGACCCCTTCAAGTGAGGTTCAAGGTCTCCGACAAAACTGGGGGCTTTTGTCTTTTCCATGAGACGATCGAGATCAAAAATATGATCTCCGTGAGTATGAGTGATCAAGATGCGTTTAATTTGAAGTTGATTTTGAGTTGCAAAAAGAAGCATTTCCGTCACATCAGAGCCGGTATCAAAAGCAATCGCCTCATTGCTTTGAGGATCCCAGACGAGATAGGCGTTTACCGTCATATCATCAAAATTGGTGGTGAAGGTTTTAAAATGGGGGAGATCGATCGGTTCTGGGAGCCAAGTTTTGTGAGCGATCGCCGTAAAGGTCGGGAGGTTAAGATGAAGTACTGAGGTGATTTTTTCTAAAAGAAGTGGGTCTAAGGAGCCATTTCGAATATGGAGAAGATCATTTAAAGAGAGAGCGGCTCGCTCTAAAAGAGTTTCGTCGGAGAGTTTCATGCCCCGTTGCGCTTTAGCAAGGAGGTCGAGATGGGTATCTTCGAGCGGGAGCATAATGGATATTCTGAGGTAGATTGGAAAAGGCAAGGTCGATCTTTGAAATGAATTAATGTTTGATATTTTTGGGGATCGATTTAACTTTTTATCATGATTCGGCGTCTCTTCTATTTAACCTCAGTATTTTTGATGACCCAAGGAGCCTCACTTTTAGGTTGCCCTGGCTGTCGGGATGCGACGACGCAATCGGTCGATAATAAAATGGCCGATGTTCAATCCGGATTTTCGTGGAGTGTCCTTTTTTTGATGGCGATGCCCCTCTCTTTAATTTCCGCCTTTGTACTCTGGGTAGTAAAATTGGAAAAAGAACGCAATATTTCTGAATAGAATCTGATTTACCGATTCCACTCCTTGTTTTAGACTTGCGAAATGATGCTTGCCGAAATTCCCGTTAGTCACACCGATCCGATCAATTCTAAAATTCTCAGTATCTCTGAAGATCAGATTCAAGGATTTCAGCGCGACCCTCTTCAACAGATCAGTCGTCTTTCTGAAGTTCCGTTAGCCATCGTCATTGAGAGAATTCAGGCGATGCTTCGGGCGGGGGTGATTCGGCGTGTTCGCCAGACGATGATGGCGACCGATCTTGCTCCGGGGGCTTTAGTGGCATGGCAGGTTCCGACGGAAAAATTAGATTCTGCCTTTGAATATCTTTGGAGTCAGGATCTTTTCTCTGGTCACATCGTCGTTCGTTCAACCGATCAGGAGAATGCGGGATCGGCCTATAAGCTTTGGACGACCTTAAAAGTACCGCAAGGGTATTCGATGGATCGGCATTGCGAGTTTCTCATGACTCAGACTGGAGCGACTCATTATCGTTTAATGCCTGCAAAAGGAATTTTTGCCTTGGGCGTCGGCCATGTTCGACGTAAATTAATGGAGCCTGGAGCCAAGACTGAGGAGCGGGCCAAGATGCATACCGTTCAGGTGGCGACCCTCAGTGATTTAGAGTGGCAGATATTAATTCCGTTGAAACGGGAGTTTGAACCGGAAGAGATTTGTGAAAATCTTTGGGAGGCTCGGGCGGCAGAGGCAGGGGTCGATTTGGAGACTTTTTATCAAGTGGCGGAGGGACTGAATGCGAGAAAGGTCGTCGGACGTTTTTCAACTTTTTTAGAGCACGTGAAACCGGCGAATAGTGGAGAGCGTGTCACGAAGTTTAATGCCCTTTTTCACTGGGCTGTTCCCGCTGGGCGAGAGCAAGAGGCGGGATTTGAGGTCGGACGCTTTCATATTCTCACTCATTGCTATTGGCGTGAAGGGGGTCCTGATTTTAATCATGTGAACATCATGGCAGTTGCGCATGGCACCGATAAAGAGCTTGTTCGGGCTCATAAAGCTGCGATTGATGATCATTTAGTGAAGTGTGGAATCCCGGTGAGTTATACGAATGTCTTTTGGGGAGGACGGAGTGAGATTAAACCATCGGAGATTGCTCCCTCAGTCTATCAAACTTGGTGTCGATCGAAAGGGATTGATCCTGAGTCGATGAAGGCTTAATCGCTGGATAGCTAAATAGCTAAATAGCTAAATCGCTGGATAGCTTAATCAATTTCAAACGCAGAAGAGTGTTTCCCGCGGCGACGCAGAGAAAGATATTTTTTAACCGCCAGGTTAAATTCAATATTCGCCAAGGTTTAAATACATTTTGGGCTTTCCTCACTTTTGCGGACAGGGGGCATGAAGGTTTTTAATTAGTTCCTACAGTTTGTTTTTGTTCAAAGCTCAGTGGAGATAAATATCCCAATGAACTGTGAAGCCGAGTTCGATTATAGTAGCCTTCAAGATATTCAAACAA
>CAMAQI010000174.1 GCA_945860255.1 Methylacidiphilum caldifontis | reverse complement strand
CTTCGTTCCTTACACTCCAGAACCAAAATCAGATGGATCAAAGGATTAAGCTTGAAGATCATTCTCCCTTCTCTTACGATCTCCTCAGTCCCAACCACCATAGCTTATTTAAATAAGCTTCTGGTCGAAGAATGGGGACCACCTCAAACCCCGTATTTTTTAGGCTGTGAAGGAGAGTCTGAACGATCATTTTTTAAATGGATCTTGGATTTGGCGAGCAATGAAGGGCTAAAAATCCATTTTAATTCAGAGGTATTAGGGGGGCGAAGTTACCCTTATATGTTAACAATACTAAAAGAAAAACTTGGGAGACAAAAAACCGTTAAGTTTTCTGGAAAATATTTAATCATTGATGCCGATCGGGCTGATCTCGGAAACGATTGGACGATTGAAGAACTGCGATTGGAAGCGGCTAAAAATAATATTATTCTCATCGTTCAAAAACCAAAACTTGAAGCTCTCATTCTTAAGGTGTTTAAAGGGAATGAAAATAAATCATTTAAAGCATCTGATTGTCTGAGTTTATTAAAACAAAAATGGCCTAACTACAGGAAGGGAATTCCGGCCAGTGAATATGCAAGAAAATTTACGTTAGAAGATTTAATAAGAGCATCAAACTTTGAGCCGGACCTTGATCTTTTTTTAAAGAAAATAGGACTAAAAAACAAATAAACCTATGCATCTTTTAATAGGGGGTTTAATGGCCATAGGATTCAGTAAAGATGGAAAATATCTTCTTACTCTTTCCCATTCTGGTCGAGGCCTTTATATGACTCAAACTTGGGAGCGCATTGCACGCTGTCCTCAAACCGTTTATCCCACTGATGGTAAAATTCCTGGAATTGGGCCATTGGATGGGCAAATGATAGAAGTTAAAGAACGAAATGAATTTAATGAAAAAATCGAAATAGTTTCTCCAGACGGTATGATTCAATTAATTGGAGAATCCGATGGCATTACCATTTTATAAGCGAGTGATCCATCGTCTCACTATTCAATCTCAATAACCTGCTCCCCATACACCCCAACGATTTCCGTATTTCCTAATTTGGTCTGCGAATTGACGTGCTGATGTCCATGTAAAAATATCCCGGGCTGGGTCTTTTCAATATAAGAGAGGAATCCTCGAAACCCTTGATGTGTCTCTTCATCTCTTTGGTGAATTCCCCAGGGAGAGTTGTGCGCGATGAAAATATCCACACGTGGAAAAGAGCTCAGAACTTTCTCTACATAATCTTGTTCATACAAGTAATTTCCATTTGGCTTGTATTTCCAGCTTCCTTCAAATCCTCCAAACTTTAGTCCTTGGTATTCTACAACCGACAAATGAAGGTCCTCCACATTCGATTTAAACTTTCCCGAAGAGTCGTGATTTCCTTTAACAGCAAAAGCCTTTGGACATCCATAGCGACCCATTGCTTTTTGTTCTGGAAGCTGCCCTACCAGTTCATCTTCATCCGCAATGACGATGATTTTCATTAATGTTTATGGAGTACGGATCGATTCTAGGATTTTTGAAGCGGCTTGTTCTGCCTCATCTTGAGTATCATTAGGATTTATAGCCCATTCCAATGTCATATTTGAGCCATGTGGATTTCCAAATGAATCCATCAAAAGTTTCATCTGGGCTTACCAGGTTTATAATAAAAAAAGTTTCTTCTCGTCTCATGAGCGATCGATTGCATGATGGAGGGATACTCCTATGAAATATTCTCATTTTTTGTTCACGCTCTCATTTTTTCTCTTTGCGACCGCGTTTGGTGTTTCGCAAAGTACTCCGGCACAACTTTCTCCGCCGGTCGATTACGTGCTCGCTCGGCTTTGGCGGAATCTACAACTCCAAGACTTTAAGTTGGAGGGTTACGTCCGGACGGAAAAGAAGAAGTACCCGATTGTTCTGCGCACGAAAGGCCGGGAAATGGTTTATGAATTTCAAGATCAACCACTCCAACTGCGGGTGCTGTTAAATCCGGATCAAAGTGTTATGGAGAAACGTTCAAGCTCTGGTGAGGCTTGGAAGCCGGTGGTTGGAAAAGAGCGTTTAAAATCGATCCTCGATACCGATATCACTTTTGAGGATTTAGGGATGGAGTTTCTGCGCTGGGATGAGGTCAAATCGGTCGGAAAGGATTCGATTAAGACCCTTCCGACTTGGGTTTTTGAGGCAAAGCCGAATGCCGGTCAGGTCAGTTCTTATACAAAAGCGAAATATTGGGTGAGCACTCAATATTATGCCTTTCTTCAGGTGGATGCCTTTAATGCCAAAGGGGATGTTGTTAAGCGGGTGGAGGTCAACGGGATCCAGAAGATTGGTGTCGCTTATGTGATTCAGGAGATGCAGGTGTCAACGATGATTCCCGGCAGGGATCTCTCCTCTTCAAGGACTTGGATTGATATCCGTAAAGGGGAGCCGGGAAAGTCAGGGATTTAACCCCACTTGACAGAAATTGAAGAGGACTTAGGCTGGTTTTTACAAGTTAATCATGCAATCGACATTTCGCGATTTTATTCCCGCTGGGAAGGGACATTGGGCTGCGGCCTCTGATTCCGAGTGGAATGATTGGAGCTGGCAATTACGAAATCGGGTCAGTCGACTCGATCAACTTTCTTCAAAGCTTTTACTGACTCCTGATGAACTGGCGGGGGTCGCTTTTTCAGAAACAAAACTCGCTCTTGGGATTACTCCGCATTATTTTAATTTAATCGATCCGAATGATCCCCTTTGTCCGATTCGACAACAGGTGATTCCTCGAGAGGGGGAGAGTATCCAAAGTCCTGGGGAGTTACTCGATCCCTGTGGCGAAGATGAATCGATGCCGGTTCCGGGGTTAGTTCATCGCTATCCGGATCGTGTTCTTTTTTTAGTCACCGATCGTTGTGCGGCTTACTGTCGTTACTGCACACGGAGTCGAGTTGTGAGCGGGGTAGGAGAGCAGCATTTAGAGACCGATTTTGCCCGGGCGATTAATTACCTCAAGGAGCATACGGAGATTCGCGATGTATTGCTCTCGGGGGGAGATCCGCTACTGCTTTCGGACCAAAAATTGCAGACGATTTTAAAGGCGATCCGGGATATTCCGCACATTGAATTTATTCGGATTGGGAGTCGGATTCCGATCTTTCTTCCTCAACGGATTACCCCGGCACTGGTCGCGATGCTCAAAGAATTTCATCCCCTTTGGATGAGTGTGCATACCAACCATCCCAAAGAATTAACGACCGAGGTTCAAGCGGCTTTGGGGCGTTTAGCAGATGCGGGGATTCCGTTGGGCAATCAGGCGGTTCTACTCAAGGGGATCAACGATGATCCAGAGATTTTGAAGACCCTGTTTCAGAAACTATTGCGTTGTCGAGTTCGTCCTTATTATTTGTATCAGTGTGATTTGATACAAGGCTCGGCTCATTTTCGTGTTCCGATTCAAAGAGGATTGGAGATCATGGAGCAGATCCGAGGTCATACCACGGGCTATGCCGTTCCGCAGTATGTCGTGGATGGTCCAGGCGGGGGGGGGAAGATTCCGTTGAATCCAGACTACGTTGTCGCCAAAGAGCCGGATCGTTGGATTTTAAAGAATTATAAGGGAGAGCTCTTCGAGTATCGTGAACCGGCTACGGAGGGGGAGGAGGTCATTCGACCTCTTGTCAAAGAGCCGGCCGCATGTTGACTTCTTGGCTCTCCAAAGCGTAGCAACGGCGGCATTCGACGTTCGTCTCATTCGGATTGCGTCCTGCAATCTCCTCTCCCGCTGCTGCGGCATCGGATCGTCTCCTCCAAACCCTTTTGGAGTCGGCTCCCCATTAAAATTGTATTTTTCATAACCATCTGATCGTAAGATGTTTATAGATTTTAGGAAGTTTACTTCACTAGGAGCAACGACACGAAGTGAAATGCACCCCTCCCCCCCCTCGTTCTGACCACTGCTCTTGCGAGCATCCTCCCTATTTTTAAAAAGCTCTCGAAAACAAGCTTTCGTTCTATTTCCCACTTCGTGTTCTTTGCGCTCTCTACGAAACCCCTGCTACCCCGTTTCTGGTTGGTTGAATCCCTGTTACCCCAATTCAAACCTTTTAGATTCCATGGATTTGATTTCGTTTTACGAAGGTTTTCCCTCGGCTCTCCAATTTCTTTCCCGCTGTAAACATGCGCTTTTGCGCAGGGAGTGTGTGAGAAAATGCCTTTGAATGTATTCCTTAGGTTGACGCGCATGCGACAAGTCGGGGGATCACGTCATAAGACGAAACCAACGCCCATCAATAAAATCGATCGATGTCGCAGGATCATAGAATGTATTTTGGAAGCGTTGATTATGACCCAAAACGAGCAATCCATTCGCCCTTAAAATCGGGAAAATGGGATTTATATCCCTCGAGTTCGGAAGCGTGGGAGATCATGAGAATATCAACAGGGTGTTTTTTTAAGAAATCAGGGGGGAGGACGGGGATTCCTCTTCCTGGGATCCAATGATTTTGACGCTGAGGGATTTCGTCGATGATGTATTCAATGGGGAGGATTTGAATTTGGTTCAAGTAGACTTGAGTGCGTCGCGAGGCGCTGATCACTGCAATTTTTTTTCCCATACGACGCGCTTCAAGTGTTTTTTTGACAGGGAGTGAATCGAAGCGTTTTTCATAAGCCGCCTTCATTCGGAGGAGATGAGGAGAGATCCCTTCAAAATTATTTTCACAGAGCACAGGAGCCCCTTTACGAAAGACATGACGTTGGACGTTGGTATTGTAGGAGGGAATAAAGCTCTCGACATATTCAAGTCCGATGGGGTCGAGACAGGATTGAAGAGAGGCAAGAGTCCAGAAATTTGCCTGAGTATGGTTTAAAAGATCCCACTGTTCATCCACGAGTAAGAGATCAAAAGAGGGTTCCTCGATCCAAAACTCTTGTAGCGGTTCAAAATAATTGAGGGAGGTTGAGTCAGATTAAGTGGTGGATATTTTCAGATAAAGAAAGACCCCTGATGAACGCGAGTTCATCAGGGGTTTTTGCGTTTCTTTTCCTTGAGGGAAGAAGAGTAACGGGGTGGCAGTTCCTCGTGAGTGCTCCGGTTGCGTCCCCGCAGAGCCGTATCCCCTCCGAGGAAAGTGTTTTAATGCAGTTCTTTGATTTTACTTGGTCGAATGGAGGGAACTTTTCCGAC
>CAMAQI010000173.1 GCA_945860255.1 Methylacidiphilum caldifontis | reverse complement strand
AGGAGAATTCAATTTTCTTTTTGTTTGAAAGCAGAAATAACTGACTTTTTCCCGAATTGAAAACTGTATTTACCTCCGTTTTCCTCCGTCTTGTCCGCCGTAGTCCCGCAGTGCGGGACGAAGGAGGATTACTCTGCGGTTAATATTGTTTTTTTCTTCTCTTAAGTTGACGCGCATGCGACTTGTCGGGGCTGTGCCATTCCCGATTTCATGGGGACAGTCGCTTCGTGTGAGACTGGTTTTCGATGCCTTTAAATCGTGGTCAATGATCTGTATTGCTCGTGGCGCTTTTGGATTTCGACCAAGGTTAAGCTTTCCAGACGTTTTAAGCTGAAGGCCTCGACGTTGTATGAGGCGACGATGGTTCCTCGAAGGACGGCCTCTTTGAGGACTTGGAAATCGATCGTTTTCTGTTGAGCGCAATAACCGGCAAGTCCCCCCGCAAAACAGTCTCCAGCTCCTGTTGGATCCGGAACGCGGGTTAAGGGAAAGGCGGGGATGGCGAAAAGTTGATCGGGACCAAAAAGGAGGCAACCGTGTTCCCCTTTTTTAATCGCGACGTAACGAGGCCCCATCTTTTGGATTTCATGTCCGGCGACGACCGTATTCGTGACCCCCGTCAGAAGCTTCGCTTCGCTATCATTGAGGATCAGCATATCCACGCGCTTGATGAGTTTGAGTAAATCCGGTTTGGCGATGTTGATCCAAAGATCCATGGTGTCGGCGATGACAAAGCGCGGTTTCTCCATCTGATCGAGCACCATCGATTGTAAGGCGGGAGCGATATTGGCAAGCAGAACGATCTCGCTCTTGCGGTAGCTCTCAGGAACCTTCGGTTCAAATTTTTCAAAAACATTGAGAGCAATCGAAACGGTGTTGCGATTGTTCATATCGACTTCGTATTCCCCGGACCAACGGAAGGTTAAACCGTCAGCGATTTCGAGTCCGGTGATATCGATGCCCTTAACTTGATAAAGTTTGCGATATTGATCGGGGAAATCACTTCCAACGACTCCAACAAGATTGACCGGACTAAAAAAACTCGCGGCGACGGCGGCATAAGAGGCCGATCCTCCGAGCAGATCTTTATGGGATTCTTCTGCGGTTTTAACATCATCAATTCCAACTGATCCAACGACAAGTACTGACATAGGGCTCCTTTTGTTTGGGCAAAGGGATACAGGAAAAATGAGAATCGTAAATCACGGAATCGAACTCTTTATTTTTGTTGGTTTGAGTTTATTCTGGTATTAATTTTTTAGGGTAGGGGGCCCCGTAATGAACTTTTTTGAGGTAGAGTCCATGGCCGGGAACGCTGGCAGGGGCTTGTGTTCGATCACAGGAGTGGAGATTCGATTTCAGTTTTTGGAGAGAGAGTCGACCATCCCCGACATGGAGTGTCGAGCCGATCAGGTTACGAACCATGCGATAAAGAAATCCATTGGAGGTGACTTGAAAGCGAAGGAGCTCCCCTTTTTTCTGAACTTTAAAATCGAAGATCTCTCGAACGGTGCTGGCTCTCTCATATCCGGGGTTTGAGGTAAAGGCGGCGAAATCGTGATTCCCTTTAAAGAGATCGAGAACTTCACGAATTCGGGGGAGATCGAGGGGCCAAGTGTAATGCAAGGCCTGTCCGAGAAGAAAGGGGGGGAGAACTTTTCCGTTCCAAACCAAGTATTCGTAGGTTTTTGCCCGGGCATCGAATCGAGCGTGAAAGGAGGCCGGTTTGAGTTGAACCTGAGTGATTCGGATTTGAGGCGGGAGATTGGCGTTCAAGGCACGGAGCAAAGAATCGGCTTCAAACTTTTTCGTGGCTTTTACCGAGGCGACCTGACCGATCGCGTGGACCCCTGTATCGGTACGACCGGAGGCCTCGACATGGAGTGGCTCCTTCCAAAGCTTTTCCAGAGCCCCCTCGATGAGACTTTGAACCGTGACCGCCTCCTTTTGGCGCTGCCATCCGGCAAATGAGGCACCGTGATAGGAGATGGTCAGTTTGTAGGCGATTTTCGGTTTTGTAGCGGGCATTGAACTGATGAAATAGGGGAAAGGAACAAATCTGGGAATTCAAAAAGCAGGAGAGGTTGCCATATCGGTGGAGGAAAATAACCAAAACAAATTTTAACCGCCAAGTTAAATGCATTTCAAAGACAGGGGAGTGTCTCCCGCAGCGACGCGGCGACGCAGTGTTTTAAATCCCCCATCCAAAAACAGGGAAATTTCCGATCAGAATCGAAATTCGAACAAATGAGAAAAACGATCTCTTCAAACGCGTTTGAGAGAGTCGTTTTTTCATTTATTTGGATTCGTCCGGCTGCCAGAACGAATCTCCCCTGTTTTTTAAACGCTGCGTATCTGCGTCATCTGCGGATATTTATACCGCCTCCAGTGTGGAGGATCCATTGCTTTGCGATCCTTTTCCTTAGAGAGTTTTATTTTTCTTGGTCTTCAGGGGGAGTTCATCGTAAGTTGAGGGATGTCCTCTTTGATTTATCCGGAGCGTTCTTTCTGGACGTTGATCATGCTTTATCTTCGTGGCGTGATTCCGACGCTCCTTCAGCTTCCGGCTCGTTTGCCGGACTCTTTCCCAAAAGGAATTTCCGGGGCTCTGAAAATGCTCTCCAATCCAAAAGCGATTCTTGATCCACAAACGATGCCCGAGGGGGAGGATCTGATTGTTCATCTTCGGGGCTCGATGTCGATCGTCGTCGCTTGTCTCCCGATTTTGGCAAAAGGGGATCAAGGGGCAAAAGAGTTGCTCGCTCATCTCCCTTCAGGGTTACTCCATCTTTGTGTCCCCTCGGCGGGGGTTTCGATCTGGGTCGATTGGGATGGCAAAGAGTTGAGATCGGAGTGGGGGACTCCTCCTCGTCAACCCGATGTGATCCTTGATTTTAAAACGAGTCAGACCGCTTATCTTGCCTTTTCAAAGCAATTGGATGAACTGGCCGCGATTGGAAAAGGGGATTTAGTGATTACTGGAATGGTTCCCTTTGCAGACGGGATGAATGGGGTGATGGATCGGGTTGCCCATTATTTAAAGTAATCATCAATCGGTCAAAGAGCGAGACCAAGAAGATCTCCTTAATGAAACATTGTCTACCCCATTTCAGTGGCATTGAATTCCGATTGATGGATTTTAAAAAATGAAATTTCGGTCGCACTCCGATCCCGCACATGCGAATAGGCGTCAACTTAAGAGAAGAGAAAATGCAATCTTAACCGCAGAGCGCACAGAGGAACGCAGAGGAAAATTCAATTTATTATTTATGTAAAAACAATACACCTGTCTTTTTTCCCCAATTAAAAACATAATTACCTCTGTTATCCTTCGTCCTGCCCCGTACTCTTTGTCGGGGTCAACTGCTGTTTTTAGGTGTGCTCATTTTTATCTTTTTCTGAGAAAGGGATCTGCCTACTTTCCCTTTATGAGAATTTTGTCAGGAGTTCAGCCTTCAGGGGCTCTTCATTTGGGGAACTATTTTGGAATGATGCAATCGGCAATTGCACTGCAAAATCAAGGAGAGGCCTTTTATTTTATCGCCGATTATCATGCGATGACCACCGTTTCCGATCCGAAGCTTTTGCAATCCAACATCCATGAGATCGCCCTCGGATTTCTCGCCTGCGGATTAGATCCCGAGAAGGCGGTCTTTTTTCGCCAGAGCGCCGTTCCCGAGGTTCATGAACTGGCGTGGATGCTGTCGACGGTGACTCCGATGGGACTTCTTGAACGTTGTCATAGTTTCAAAGATAAGATCGCACGCGGATTTTCCCCAAGTCATGGACTTTTCGCTTATCCGGTCTTGATGGCTGCCGATATTCTTCTTTATCAAGCCAACCGCGTTCCGGTAGGCAAAGATCAAAAGCAACATTTGGAAGTGACGCGTGATATTGCGCTTAAGTTTAATGAGCAATACGGAGAGGTCTTTGTGATTCCTGAACCGGACATCCGAGAGGCCGTGGCAACGGTTCCCGGATTGGATGGACAGAAGATGTCAAAATCGTACCAGAACACTTTGGAGCTTTTTAGCGAAGCGAAACCATTTTCTAAAAAAGTCATGGGAATTAAAACCGACTCCACTCCGGTCGAGGCGCCGAAACCGACGGAGGGGTCAACGCTCTTGGCGCTCTCTCGACTCGTCGCAAAACCGGAAGAGTATCAGGAGTACGAAAGCTCCTTCCGAGCCGGAGGAAAAGGGTATGGAGATCTCAAGAAAGCCCTTTTAGTTCAACTCGAACGATTTTTAGTCCCCTTCCAAGAGGAGTATCAAAAGTTAAAATCAGATCCGAAAAAAGTGAATGAGATTCTCCACGAGGGAGGGGTCAAAGCACGATCGGTGGCGCAAAAGACTTTAGAGAAAGCAAGAATTGCGGTCGGAATTTGAGGTGAGAAAAGGCAGAGGCGTCAACCTAAGAAATATTCAAAGACAATTTCTCACGCGAAGGCACAAAGTTGCCCAAGGCTCCTCCCGAAAGGCAAATGAGTTTGTTGTTAAGCTATTTGTATTATTTTTTAATTTCCTACGGGGAGAGCCTTGGGAAGCTTTGCGGCTTTGCGTGAAAATTTTTTAAATTCTATTCCCTTAAGTTGACGCCTATGTGCACATGCGGGATCACCTAATAATGCGAAACTGCTGCACTTTAAGAAAATCGATCAATGTCGCAGGAGCTGGGGAGATCTTGTCGCTTCAATTCATCGGATTTTTTAATTCTGTTGGAATAAATTTCCCTCCTCGGTATCTTATCTACGTGAATCGCATTACTCATTTTCTGGGGCTCTTTCTTCTTTGTTTCTTTGCCCCTGTTGTCAGTGCCCAACAGGCACAAACGACGGTGCGGTTAATCTCTTCAGTGGAGGTCTTTGAGCCGGGGAAACCGTTTAAGGTCGGAGTCCATCTTCAGATGCCAGTCGGCTGGCATACCTATTGGATCAATCCAGGAGACTCCGGGATTCCGACGGAGGTGCAATGGAGGCTTCCTGAGGGATTTACCGCCTCCCCATTAGAGTGGCCGGTTCCGGAGCGCATCGAGTCCCCCCCCTTGGTGACTTTTGGATACGAAAAGGAGGTGCTGTTATTGACGACGATTACTCCGCCTTTAAATTTTAAGTTAGGGACAAGTACTAAAATTTCGGCCTCGATTCGATGGCTCGAATGTAAAGAAACCTGTCTGCCAGGGAAAGCAACCGCCGAGCTTTCGCTGCTTGCGGGGAATCAG
>CAMAQI010000172.1 GCA_945860255.1 Methylacidiphilum caldifontis | reverse complement strand
GCGTATGCTCTTTCTGGGGCTTGGAACTGGATTGGGGTCAGCGATGGTTGTCGACGGGCTCCTACTCCCCTTGGAGCTGGCTCATCTTCCTTATCGGAAGGGGCTCACTTACGAGGATTACATCGGAAAAGAGGGACTGGAACGGCTCGGCAAAAAGAAGTGGAGAGAGCATGTAGTTCAAATTCTCCTCCAACTCCAAGCCGCTTTTCTCCTCGACTATACCGTATTGGGAGGCGGAAACGCCCGCCTCTTGAAAGAGCTCCCTCCTCAAACCCGCCTAGGGGATAACGCCAATGCCTTTCAGGGTGCTTATCGTCTCTGGGAAAAATGAATCATAAAGCAATTTAACTTTCCTTGGTTGAATGGTGTTGATCAGTGTCAATTAGCGAAAATCAGCGGTTTAAAATCTTATCCTTTTTGCTAATTAGCTCGAAAATGCCAAAAAAACTTTTAGGATCGACGTTATGTCTGATTCGATTCAAACGCTGACTCAAGAAATCTGTCAATTTCGCGACGAACGAGATTGGAAGCAATTTCATCATCCGAAGGAGATGGTGGTGGCCTTAACTGCAGAGGTCGGGGAGCTCCTCCAGCATTTTGTTTGGCAAAATCCGGCTCAATCCGATCAACGATTAATCGATCGTAAAAAAGAGATCTCTGAAGAGATGGCCGATGTTGCGATTCTTTTGTTTGAATTGGCGGAAATTTGTGAGGTAAACCTCGCCGAGGCGGTAAGAGCAAAATTAGGGCGGAATGCCGAAAAATATCCGGTGGAGAAATCCAAAGGATCGAATAAAAAGTATAACGAATTGTGAATCCCTTCTCCTCTGATTCTCTCACGCCGCATCGTCGTCGCCCGCGCTACTCCGGTAAGTATCCGAAAAAGTTCTCTGAAAAATATAAAGAACATCGACCCGATCAATATCCAGAGACCGTTTCCAAAGTGCTCGCCTCAGGAAAAACTCCTGCGGGAACTCATTTACCGATCCTCGTTCCAGAAATTTTAGAGGCTTTAGCGATCACCCCCGGATCGGTGGTGATCGATTGTACTTTAGGATATGGGGGGCACACCGAATCCATTCTTCCTCGAATTATTCCTGGGGGACGACTCATTGGATTGGATGTCGATCCCGTTGAACAACCGAAAACGGAGGCTCGCCTTCGAGGGCTCGGATTTGGTTCCGATCTGTTTCAAGCCAGACGAAGTAATTTTGCCGGGATTTTAAAGGTTCTGAGTGAGGAAAAAATAGAAGGGGTCGACGCGATTTTAGCCGACTTAGGAATCTCTTCGATGCAAATCGACAATCCGGAGCGTGGTTTTTCCGTGAAAAATGAGGGGCCTTTGGATATGCGAATGAATCCGAATAAAGGACAGCCGGCCTCGGTTTTTTTAGAGAAGGTCAACGCTGATTTATTAAGTTCTCTTTTAGAGGAGAATGCCGATGAGCCGAATGCAGGGCGACTTGGAGAATTGTTGGCCGGAAAAAAAATGAATACGACCCTGGAACTGGCAACGACGATTCGCGGTATTTTCCCTCAAATGGAAGAGGAGGAGCAAAACTTGACGATTCGGCGAGTATTCCAAGCGCTTCGGATTGAGGTCAACGAAGAGTGGAATGCGTTGGAGACCTTATTAAGACATCTTCCTCAGGCCTTAAAAAAGGGAGGGAGAGTTGCGATTCTCTCCTTTCACTCGGGAGAGGATCGTCGTGTTAAGAAATCATTTCAGGCTGGATTTCGGGATGGAATTTATCAAGAAGTGGCAGAAGAGGTCGTTCGCGCTGGATTTGAAGAGCGACGTGCCAACCCCCGATCGATCCCTGCAAAGTTACGCTGGGCGATTCGCGGATGAGGCTCTCTACGCTGGAAACCAGTCCCGACAAAAATGGCATAGGCATCAACCTAAGAAATATTCGAAGACAATTTTTCACACAAAGCCGCAAAGTTGCCCAAGGCTCCTCCCGAAAGACAAATGAGTTTGTTGTTAAAGTATCTTGTATTATTTTTAATTTCCTGCGGGGAGAACCTTGGGAAGCTTTGCGGCTTTGCGTGGAAATGTTTTAATTTTTTTGCCTTAGCTCAGAGTTCGTTTAAATAACTCAAAGGCATGCTGATAGCAAAGTCCTGCAAGAGCAGGGTTATAGCGAGTCCCTTCATCGCGGAGGAAGGCATGGGCCCCATTGAATTCAAGCCATTGAAAATTTGAATCGGCTGTGACGAGCGCTTGATAAATGATCTGACGTCCCTCCGCAGGAATATGGGGGTCTTGACGCCCCCAGATCATGAGCAGCTCCCCTTTCATTTCTGGAATCCGATCTAAGGAGTTATCGTTCATTCCTTTTCCGAGGGAACGTTTGTGAATATCGGTGGCGTAGAAACAAACTCCTGCCAAGACTTCTGGATTCATCGCACATCGAAAAGAGAGATGACCACCGAGGCACATTCCCATAGAACCGATTTTTCCGGTACATTGAGGATGTTTTTGAAGGAAATCGATGCAGACCTTGGAATCCTCGTCGTAGCTTGAAAGTTCCTTCGCAATTTTAAGTTCGTTTCCTCGATCGGCCCCTGCTTGGTCGTAGGCGAGCACGGTGCCGAGGGGAAGAAATTCGTGGTAAACCTCGGGGACAATCACGAGATATCCTTGTCCGGCGAGCAGAGCCGCGGTGCGGCGAATCGGCCCCGTGATTTGAAAGATTTCGGAGAAGAGAATAATTCCGGGGAATTTTCCCTCCCCGACAGGTCGGAGGAGGGCGCATCGCATCGGACCGCGTGACGTAGAAAGATCGACGAACTCTTGATCGGTAATAGTCATTCCTCAAGAGTGGCAGGGGAACGAATGAGGTCAAATAGAGTCTAATCGGCTGATGGACTATTGGGCTAAGGGGTGGGGAGGTGAAAATAGCCGAAGAGCGAATTAAAGAGATTCAGTTATTGAGTAAATAGGCCTTGTCCCGATCTAGTCCAAATGCAAGAAAAGGGTTTAATATTTTAAATAACGCTTTTACGAGAAAATAGTGACTTCAGGGCGCGCGCAAAAACGAAGTTTTGTGAGATGACCTAAACCACGATTGACATAAAGTGTTTGATCGAGATTGATTTGCACTTTTCCAGAAGCATAAGCTCTATTTTTAACTGGAAGGATTGGGGGAGAAAGAAGGGGTAGACGACATTGTCCTCCGTGGGTATGACCGGAGAGAATCCAGCCTTTGAAATGATTCGGCCAAAGCGGGTGATCGATTGTGTCAGGATTATGAGCGAGAATAATCGAGGGAATATCTGGAGAGCAGTTCCGAAACGATTTCTGAAGATCAATTCGTTTGGACCAAAGATCGTCGATTCCTATCCATTGAATTCCATCGACGAGCCGATGTTCGTTTCGTAGTACGGTAATGCCCTGTTCTTTGAGAAGGACCGACAAATCATTTGCGACCTCTGGATCATTAAAAAAGAAACCATAGTCGTGGTTTCCTAGTATTGCAAAAGTCTGTTTTTTTCCTTTCGGAAAAAATCTCAGGAGTTCCGAAAGATCTTTTTCAATTCCAGGCTTGTAGGAGATGAAGTCGCCCGTGATGACGATATAATCAGCATCTAACGATTGTATTTTAAGGAAAGTCTCTTTCAAATAGGTTGCTGAGACAAGAGATCCAATATGCAGATCGCTGATTTGGATTAAAGATCGTCCCTGAAGGAGGGAGGATCCGTTTTGAAGAGGCATGGGAACAGAGTTCCAATCGACCCAATGAGGTTCAATCCCATGTGCGTATGCTAAAGAAGAGGCCCCCGCAGAGAGAGTAGAGAAAAAGACTTTGAGAAATTTTCTACGATTATACATGAATTTTAGATTGTGATGGAATCACATACTAAAGCGTGGCCCGAGATAGAGCTCTTGGGCGACGGGATCATTAATCAGAAAGTCACTGGTTCCTTGGGTTTCGACTTTCCCCTCGCAAATAATATAAGCGCGATCGACGACGCTCAAGGTCTCTCGAACGTTGTGATCGGTGATGAGGATTCCAAGGCCACGTTGGCGGAGCATCAAGATAATTTGCTGGATGTCATGAACGGCCAGCGGATCAACCCCACTGAACGGTTCATCTAAGAGCAGGAGGGAAGGCATGGTCACCAGCGCTCGGGCGATGGTGAGACGACGCCTTTCTCCCCCTGAGAGGGTCATTGAGACGTTCTTACGAACTTCATGAAGTCCGAAGTCGAGGATGAGATCGTTGCAGCGTTCCTCACGTTCCTCCTCACTTAATTCAAGCATTTCAAAAATCGCAAGAAGGTTTTCTTCGACCGTCATTTTGCGAAAAATCGATTCTTCCTGAGGAAGATAACCAATTCCCATCCGAGCGCGCCGATACATTGGCATCGAGCTGACATCATTCCCCTGAAATACAACGGCTCCTTCTGTCGGGGGGACTAATCCGGTAATCATGTAGAAGGTCGTTGTTTTTCCAGCGCCATTCGGACCAAGAAGTCCGACGATCTCTCCAGGATGAACGATAATTTCAACCCCTTTTACGACCGAGCGTTCGCCATAGGTTTTGACGAGCCCGTGAGCATGAAGAAGATCAGAGGCCATGGTTCCCCTTTTCGTGCAAAAAAACAAAAAAAGCTCTATTTTTAAAATTCATAAATCGGAATTCAATGCGATTGAAATGAGATAGAGAATATTTTCATTGGGATGATATCCTTGGTTTCAGTCTTTGTCCGATTTATTATTTCTTTTTATCGGAATTGAGATCTTCAAAAATAAGAACTCGGCTTCGACCATCGATATCCATTCGATTGTCTTTACGATAAATCGTGATCGTATTTCCGGTAATTTTATTTTTGCTTTGATTGATTTCAGGACTTCCGGAGAGAATAATTTTATCTTCCGCAACGATGTAATCGACTTGGGTCGCTTTTCCAGTTTTTTCCGGTTGTTCGATTTCAACCCCCCCTTTGGCAACGAGTCGTTCGATTTTATTATCTTTCTCATTGAAAGTAACGGTCATTTCCGGAGCGCGAAGCTTTAATCCCGGAGCTGTCAGGACGACGTTTCCGACAAAGAGCCCTTCATGACGTCCCATATCAAGTTTGAATTGCTCGGAGGTGACGGTGGTTTGAGTCTCGGGCTTTTCTTTCTCTTTTTCTGCAGAAAAAAGAGAGGTGTGAGCAAGGATTAAGGCGAGGAGGAGGAGTGATGGAGTATTTTTCATGGGGTGGGATTTTCTTGAG